>NZ_JANBOB010000006.1:0-611 GCF_035615195.1 Acinetobacter sp. IK31
AGTGTTCCAGTTGTATCTTTAGATGATGTGACTACCAACGACACCACTCCAGCTTTAACAGGAGCAGTCAACGACCCAACAGCAACAATAGTTGTGAATGTTGATGGCACTGACTATCCGGCAGTGAACAATGGTGACGGTACTTGGACACTTGCAGATAATACATTGCCTGCATTAACAGATGGTCCACATACAGTCACCGTAACTGCGACAGATCCAGCTGGAAATATTGCAACTGATACTGCAACACTCACTATTGATACTGTACCGGCAGACCTGATCGGTGCGATCACGATCCCTGAAGACTTAAATGGCGACGGCATCCTGAATGCAGACGAACTCGGCACAGATGGCAGCTTCAATGCACAAGTGGCATTGGGTGCAGATGCAATCGACGGCACAGTGGTCAATGTTAACGGTACCAACTACACCGTGACAGCAGCTGATATTACCAACGGCTTCATCACCGCAGCGATTGCTGTGACAGGCGAAGGCCCAGTCGCGATCCATGCCGAGGCAGTAGATGCACAAGGTAACGTGGATGTTGCAGATGCAGACGTCACAGTAACGGTTGATACCTTACCGGCAGACCTGATCGGTGCGATCACGAT
>NZ_JANBOB010000007.1:0-98433 GCF_035615195.1 Acinetobacter sp. IK31
ATACTTCTGCTGTTGAGGATACCGATACTTCTGCTGTTGAGGATACTGATACTTCCGATGCAAATGATACAGAAAGCTTGGATGAAGATGGCACAGCTGCTACAACTTCAGGGCAGCCTGGAACTACTCAGGACCCAAATAAAAGAAAATATTTAGTAACTTCAAAACTGATTGCTTGTATATCGGATAATACTTTGAGAAGAGTGTATGGTGAGTTAAGAAAGATTGAAATTGATGAGAATCCATTAGCAGTTATGTTAGTGGCAAGAGCATTTTTAGAAGGAATTTATATTCGCTATTATGAAAATATACTTGGGCTTAAGTATGATAAAAATATCAAAATGCATATTGTATTACAGAAAGTGTGCGATTCCCTTAATTCTAAAAGGAATGATTTAAAGCACTCAGAAGTTAGTGCATTAGCAGTTTTAAAGAAACTACCATCTGACCAAAATAAAATTTTTGCTGCTGGTAATTTAGGTTTATACGCACATGCTGTGGAATATCCTAGTAATAAGAAGCAAATTATAATTGAGTGGGATAATATTTCTGCAATAGTCCAATATATGCTAATAGTGCTATATAAAGCAGATCAATAAAAAGCTAAAATTAACATAGTTTTTGTAAGGATTTTTTCATGCCACAGACACCATCACCTTTAAGATATCCCGGTGGGAAAACATCCATTTGGAAAATGGTGTCTACAATTATCAAAGATAATGAATTAGATCGAGGTCACTATTGTGAGCCCTATGCGGGTGGCTGCGGGCTTGCATTGTCACTACTTTTCAAGGGCTATGTTCATGAACTCCATTTAAATGATATTGATAGATCTATTTGGGCATTTTGGAATGCTGTTTTGCATGAAACAGATATTCTAATTGAGAAAATTTTATCAACAGAAGTCACAGTTGAGGAATGGTATAGGCAAAGAGATATTCAACTAAATAAAGATAACTTCAGTGACTTTGATTTGGCGTTTTCTTCATTCTTTCTCAATAGGACGAATAGGTCAGGAATAATTCTAAAAGCGGGTATGATTGGTGGTTCAAAACAAAATGGTAATTATAAAATTGATTGCCGTTATAATAAAAAGTCTTTAATTGATAAAATTAAACGTATTGAAAAGTACAAACACAGGATCCATTTGTACAATTTAGATGCATTAGATTTCTTAGACAAAACTAGGACCCGTTTGCCAAAGAATAGTGTCTATTGTATTGACCCTCCATATTTTGAGAAAGGACAAACCTTATATACTAATGCGTATGAAAAAAAGGACCATGAAGAAATATCTAAAAAAATATTAAAATTAAAGAGACCATGGATTTTAACTTATGACAATGCAGCAGAAATTAGAACACTCTATGCAAAACGAAACCAATACACATTTGATTTGAACTATAGTGCAGCTGAAAAAAGAGTTGGAACTGAATTATTGGTAATTAGTAAAAACTTAAAAATATCCGAAGAGCTGAAAATTCAAAAAATTAATTAAATTTTAGATTTTTAAATTTTTATCAAAATAACTTGATCAAGAAAAATTTAATTCAGCTCTTATGCTATTTATAGTAGAAGAGCTTTAGATAATTTTTTATGACTAAGATGTTGTAATTTTTTCATTATAAATCTATATAACTTCTGGCTCTTGATTCGGACTAAGCTCACAAAAATCCTTTGTGAATTTAGGTTTTAAACTCTCATTTAAAATAAATAAGGCTGCTGAGAAGAGAGTTATTATAATAAAGGCTACTGTTAATATGATTTTCCAATCCAGATTTAATTTCATTGGCTGATTGAAAATGATCTGGGAGAACATAGGAAGTAATAATGGTGAAAAAGCCAGTATACTTATTCCCATATAAAATATAAATCCAAAAACAATATTGAAGTTAATTCGTAATTTTCCCATTTTCACCTTTGAAACTACGGTTCCATTCTCAATTTTGACTTCACTTTTTATTCTATGATAAAGACTGATAGTACTTAAAATATCTTTTCGGCTTAAAATAAATCTAGCCATTTCTTTAGAGCAAAATCGGCAACCTATTAAAGCTTTAATTTGTGTTTCCTCACATAAACGTAAATAATCTATCTCTAATTCACTGGTAAGAAAATTTTTATCCTTGAAATTAGCTGCTTCTTCATATTTTTGTATGAGTCTTTTCTTAGTAAGGTCTTTAAATTCAAGGATACTATATAAAATATTTTTTGATTTAACAATAATAAATAAAATAACTAGAGTAAAAATAAATGCTGGTGAGGAGTGTTCTAAGGCTAATTTTAATAGTTCAATAATATCGCTCATCTAACTATCTCATTGTTGAAATTAACAATATTATACATGTTTATAATATTGGCGTATATCTAGCCTTTATTATATAATTAGATGAGGAAATTGTAATTTCTAAGTTATTTATATTCACAATGTACTTTATGTTTAGATATTAATATTTGCATTCAGATTAGTTGGATCTGTCACGAAATTTTAACTTGATATTTAACTAAGGTAATTTTAGAATCCGCCCAACTAATTTTTAGGAGCTTCAATGTGAGTACTTGCTCGAGTGACGATAGTCGATCGGTAATAGTCTAAGTATCCACTGAAGTCCTTACGGACCTCTTTTTGTGGATGCAAGAAGAGGTTTTTTATTTTCATCTTTTCATTTCTATTATTAGCCCATGATTTAATCATGACGGGTTGCAGTACTCGCATATGCTCCATAACTTATGGGAGTGATGTCAGTGGTATTTACTTTAAAGAAACGCTCACTTATTTCAAGTTTCTGTTTATTGGCTTTATCTAACGCTAGCCATAGTGGACGACCTATGGTTGTTGACGACGCAGCTCTTGTTTCACCAAAAACCTGCCAACTCGAAACATGGATGCAGCATAATCCTGACAACAAAGAATATTGGGCAATGCCTGCCTGTAATTTTGGTAGTAATTTTGAATTTGCTGTAGGGCTGGGAAGAGTAAACGATGATACTGAGCACGTCAGCTATGCAACCTTACAAGGTAAAACCTTATTAAAGCCTTTAGAAACCAATGATTGGGGAGTTGGTTTTTCTTTTGGAACTCAAATGAATACTAAAGATTCTTCAAACAAAGATTGGACTGTTAACGTTCCATTAAGTGTTTCTACTTTCGATGATAAATTTTTAATCCATGCCAACCTCGGTTGGTTACGTGAAAATACCACGCATAAAAACCAGACCACGTGGGGAATTGCAACCGAAACACAACTTATTCATCCATTAACGCTCACTGCCGAAGTATATGGTAATGACCGAAATGATGCTTTTTACCAGACAGGTTTTAAATACATGGTCTACAAGGACTTTGTTCAGTTAGATGCAAGTTATGGCAATCAAATTTCTCATCAGGATAATGCTTTTTTCTCTGTCGGATTTGTATTCCTAACAAATGAATTTTTACCTTGATGATTTAGGAATATCTTTATCTATCAATAACTGTGACAGATTCTAACTTTTTATAACATGTAAATACGACTATTCTAATTGGACTTGAGCACAATCTTTTGAAGTGTTCCTCTTTTAGTTAGATTTTAGGTATTTAAAAAATGAATAAAATGCACGTAACTTTAGCAGTAATTATTGGCTTAATTGTTGGTGGAGTAATCGGCGCTCTAGGCTACTCTAAAACTGCTGCACGTTATGACGCCATGACCACAGCATGTGTAATGGTAAACCAAGCGGTTGAACATAACATCTTGAAACCAGAACAAGTGAAAGAGCTAGGTGAGCTAACAGGCCAAAGCCTTAAAAAAGATTATGAGTCGGTTGCATCTAAATTCAAATTCTCTGAAAAGCAATTAGGTAACGCATCTGAAGGTTCTAATTGTAGTCAGTTTATTGTTGGGGTAAATGCCGCACAATAACCATTCAGAAGCCCCAGTAAGTGGGCTTTTTTTATAATGTTTAGTTAGGGCAGCTACAATATTAACTGAACATATCATTTATAGACTGCTATAATAATGATCAATTCAAAATCTGAAATATAAGCTTGCCTAAAGGCAGGCTTTTTGTATATGTAAACAAGTCTGCTAGGAAATATGAAACGTTATCTAAAACAAATTCAATCAACAACATCTAATTGGACAACAGAACAAGACTGTTTCTTGATAGAAAATAATTCTCTTCCAATTCACGAACTCATACATCATCTGCCTTTTTCTGAAGAAGAAATAAGAGTGCGTAGATCTGTTTTGGGTTTGGTTCGACGGGATAAGCAGATGAAAACATATTAATTTTACCAAGTGGTAAAAAATAATATGAAAGTAAATATTTCCAATTATCTCTATTCGACCATTCATTTTGCGGATGAGTTATCAAAACCATAATTTTTTTAAGAGTTTTTTTGGTGCGCTTTACATAAACATATAACTAATTACAAACTGTTCTCATAAGATTACTTTTACTTACAATTCTTTAAGCATAATCAAAGTCATAAAAGATTCATAGATCAGCACTTTATAACAATAGTACGGAGAGAGAGGTTAATGCCAAAGTATCTAGCTGTAGCCGAAAAGGTTTATAAAAATATTAAAAAAGATAGCTTATTCACTGATGACATTACTCAGAATCTTAACTGTTTAATTAGTCAGATTCGAAAAGCGATCAAGGGAACTGAGTTTAAGCTCAAGTTCAACTATATAGATTTTGAAGAGAACTTAACCAAACCTTTAAGTGAATGCAAAGTTCAAATTGACTTGAGTGTCATGCCAAAATTTACCAATGAGGGCGAATACCTTCTTTGGCTAGCTGGTTTTATAGAGCGCATCACAGAAGGTGGAAAACCTAAATTGCCTCCAATTTCACAATTTCTTCCACCAGGTTTTAAAATGTCGAAAGATGCATTTCCTGTATCTGTAACTCCCCAAAAAGAAGAACACGCAGACATGATTATTAATTATTTTAAATCTGAGGATTTTATTAAAACCAATAAAACTCCTTCATAAAAGAATATAGAAGTGACGGTCCACTACACTTCTATATACTGCTGGTTTAACTTCAGCGACCGCCTTCTGGGGCGGTTTTTTTTGTCTTAAATCTCTTCATAACTAACTTTTAACATTGTCTAAACTTAAATTTTAGAAAATGTTAAATGTATATAAATGTTAAATTAAATTATATTTTAATATATAACAAATAGTTAACTATATCTATTGGTAAATAAAAAATACATTTTTCACATAAGGCATGGTTTAAGTAACGCAATTAAACATTTAGCTGTTCATAATCTTTAAAAAAAGAGAATGTGAATGATATGAATGAAAATGCCGAGCTAATAAAATACATAGACGTTGCTGAAAACGTATATGAACGTATCTATGAGAATAATCAAGTTTCAAATAACTTGATTGTTAACCTCAATCGAATTATGGCTGAAATCAAAAAGCAAGCCGAAGCAAAGAATCTAAAATTAAAGTATAACTCTATCGATTTTGAATATTGCTTGAGTTTACCTTTGGCAGATAGAGATATAAAAATTGATCTAAGTTTGATTCCTCATTTTGAGCATCGGGATGAATGCATTTTATGGCTGACAAACTTTATTGGAAAAATTAGTGTGCAAAAAAAGATGATAAGGGAGAAACTAAATTTTCATTAAAATGAATTAGATTTTAAGTGCATGAACGAACCGTCTCTAGACGGTTTTTTTGTAGGTAAAATATATAATATGATTTACCTTAGATTGATATTCCATAATTAGAAAATGACATAGAGCACTTTAAAATGAAAAAGCTTGTAATCACCTTTGCTACATTGATTCAACTATCGACCTATAGCCTAGCCAATGACTCTACGGGTTACGTGGGAACGGGTGGGATTCAATACCTCAAAAATTCGCAGATTGCCATGCAAAGCGAAAATCTATTTATGAGTAAAAAACTAATTAAGGTCGATTACCTCTATAAAAACCTAAGCAATAAAGATGTTACTGAAACCATTTTATTTCCACTACCGCGCATTGATAATTTGTTTGAATCTGATTTTGCCCATACAGAAGAACTTTTAAAAAGTTTTAAGATTGTAGTTGATGGTAAAAATATAAAACCAGACATGCATGTCAGAACGTTTATTCAAAAAGATGAAAAATCGCCACTCATTGATGTAACAGACGAGTTTAAGCAGTGTGGTTTTAGTGAAAAAGAGATGTTAAACCCATGGCTGCGTAATAACTATGATTATGGATATTATGTAGATAAGCTAAAGCAATGTAAGACTCCGAATATACAGAAAATCTTAGTCAATTTTAAAAAAGATGATGTCATCCCGTGGTCATCGCAAGTGATTCATAGTTGGAAGCAGACTTTTAAAGCCAATGGTTTGACTAAAATTCACCATGAATATAAACCTTTGGTGGGCGGTTCTGTTGCTTTATATCCCGAGGAAGATAGCCGACAATTTTGTATGGATAATCAATTTAAGCAGGGCTTAAAAAAAGCCCGTGCAGAAAATTCACCATTTAGTGCTTTGGGCTATATTTTGACAACTGGAGCAAATTGGGCAAAGCCGATTGATAACTTTAAGCTAACCATTGAGCGCGATAAAAATGAACTGGTTTCTTTTTGCTGGGATGGGCAAGTCAAAAAGATTAGCCCAACTCAATTTCAGATGACCAAAACCAAGTTTGTCCCTAAAAAAGACCTAGATATTATTTTTGTGAGAGTTAGATAATTTAATACAAGCTTCGAATTCTCCCCAATTGCCTCACTATTGATTGTGTGTCATGAGCTAAACATGGCACACAATAAGAAAAAGATACTCAATGTTGCCGCCATGAGGGTTCTTAACGTAATGATTAATTAGACAGTTTCTTTTTAATCCAATAATCTAAACTAAAATAACGGCCGCCTCCAAGAACAAGCAGTGCGAGAAGCATGACTAAATACGTAGTGGCAAACTCAATTCCATTATTTAAAATTACAAACGAACCATTGGAAGTGAGCCAGTCATAATTGCCGTAGGTTTGTAATATTTGGCGAGCCTTCTCTAACTTTTCAGCTGAAGCCAACACCTGCATGTTTGCAAAGGGTGCATTTGGATCAGCAATCGCTTGCCATCCATTTGGTAGATGTACCGTAAATATAGCAACCAACATCGTAATAATGAGGGGAATACTAATTAAGCGAGTAAAGAGGCCAAATGTTAATAGTATTGCGCCCGCGAGTTCAGTTGTTGTTGCAAGCAGGGCCATTAGATATGGAAAGGGAAGTCCTAAACCTCCATCTGAGTTGCCAAACCATTCTACAATATCATTGAAGTGCATTAATTTATTTGTGCCTGCCATCCAAAATATAGGCACTAGATACAATCGAAGAGCCAGAGCTGCGATGCCATCTGCATGTTGTAGAGTTTTACCCAGTTTTTGATAATATTGAGATAAACCATAAATAAAATTCTTCATGATAATTTCACATCCGATGCGATTGAATATTAATTAGTCGGATAAAGACTGTATTTCTTACATAAAAATTTTTTTTATTTACGGTGTAATAAAAAAGGATTTGGTCCGTCTAACTATACGTACAAATGTACAAACCGAGAATTTATCTTTAAAGGAATACTAAAATGAATAAACTCAACTCAATGACTTCAGTGGCGGCATTATTAGCACTAACAGTTGCTGGCGCTACACAAGTGGCGGTAGCAGCAACCCATACAACAACCGAAGCATATGCAACCAAAGCAGCAGATGGAAAATGCGGTGAAGCAAAATGCGGTGCTAGCAAAATGAAAAACCACGAAAAGTCTGCCGAAGCAAAATGTGGTGCAGATAAAAAAGCAGCTGATGGAAAATGTGGAGCAACCAAAAAAGCAGCGGACGGCAAGTGCGGTGCAGATAAAAAAGTCGCTGACGGTAAGTGCGGCGCTAAGTAAACAATCTGATCATGGATGATGTCGGCCTTCTGGTAAGTGTCGGCATCGTTTCCAAAAGGAGAAATCACCATGATGGATTTGTCAGGCGTAGGGCTTGGTTTAAGGCGTGATTTTATAGATTCGTTTTTAGATGCAAAAACATGTCCGGACTTTATCGAAGTTGCTCCTGAAAACTGGCTAGGTTTTGGTGGACGACATGCAAAATTACTCGCACAGTGTGCTGAAAAAGCGCCATTAATTTGTCACGGCTTGTCATTGTCTATTGGCGGTCCTCATCCACTGAATCTTGAATTTATCGGCAAAATAAAAAGCTTTTTAGAACAATATGATGTCTCTATTTATTCTGAACATTTAAGTTATACAAATGATGGCGGCTATTTATATGATTTGTTGCCAATCCCCATGACCGAAGCGGCTGTTAAATATGTGGCTGAACGTATTTTACGTGTGCAAGATATTTTAGGAAGAAGATTAGTCATAGAGAATGTTTCTACTTATTTAATGCCCAATGCCCAAATGAGTGAAGCGGAATTTATCCGTGAAGTTCTTCAATGTGCAGACTGTGATTTGCTTCTGGATGTAAATAATGTCTATGTCAACAGTATTAATCATGGCAGTGATGCATTTGGATTTATTCGGGAGATGCCAAAAGAGAGAATCCGTTATTTACATATTGCTGGGCATGAACAAGTTCAGAAAAATTTATTAATTGATACACATGGTGCAGAGGTTTGTGATCGCGTATGGGAACTATTGAGATATACCTATCAAGTATGTGGTGTGAAAGCAACTTTACTTGAGCGCGACTTTAATATTCCATCATGGCGAGAGCTAGAAGAGGAACTAGCCAGAATTAAAATAATTCAACAACAGGAGAGTGGCTATGAAGGAAAATCAAATATCCTTCCAAACCATGCAACAACAGTTTTGTGACTGGATTAGAGATCCTGATTTGGAATTACCTCAAGCTCTTCCTGCCGAGCGAATGCAAATTTATCGGGACTTGCTTTTTAATAATGTCAGCTCATTTATTGAGTTAGTTTATCCCGTAGCTCGTGCGATGTTGCCAGAATTAAAGTGGCAACAATTACTCTCGGAATTTTTTCAAAAAGCCCAGTGTCGCTCACCTTTGTATAATGATATTTCTCTGGAGTTTAGAGAGTATTTGACAGATCAGCAGCACCCAATATTGCAAGAATATCCTTGGTTGGCTGAGTTGTTGCAGTTTGAATGGCTTGAGTTGTATTTAGATACTGTTGAAATTGAAAAAGTAGTCTTGCAGGAAAACTGCGATTGGCAGTTAACCACCAAGATATGGGTATTGGTTTATCAATATCCCGTTTATACGTGGACAACTTTAATGACTCCAGAACATGCTGAGCCTATACTGGGAGCGATTATGGTCTGGCGAGATGAACAAGACAATGTATGTATTGAACAGCTTTCGCCTTTGTTTGCTATTGTGATTGAACAGTTGACTCAAAATGTAAAGCTAACTGATCAAGATATTCATACATTCATTCAATCTGTACTCACTGACTTGTCTGAATATCACATTTATCTGCAAATTCAAGAATTAAAAGCACTGTTAATTCGACTGCGATTAATTCACGTTCCCCATGATTTTAAAGAGGTATAAGGATGACTTCAGCCGTAGCATCAGATCATGAAGAAATAGGGGATCAGCTGCATAATCCAGCCTTTTTACAAGACTTAAGACAGCAAATGATAAAATTTGCTTTTTTACAGCTTTCCTCGCTTCCTCAGGCTGAAGATGTGGTGCAAGAGGCATTAACAAGTGCTTTCCAACATTTAGATTCATTTAAAGGACGTGCTGCGTTTAAAACATGGGTGTTTGCCATTTTAAAAAATAAAATTCTTGATGTGATTCGGCAAAAGTCACGTTTGGTCGCAATGAGTGAATTATTTAAGGATGAGGAAAGTGAACTGAGTATTGATGCACTGTTTGATGCTTCTGGACATTGGCATAAATATGAAGCACCTCAAGCATGGCAAAACCCTGAAGAAATGATGGAGCAGACAGATTTCTGGATAATTTTTGAAGCTTGTTTAAATCATTTACCTGCCAAATATGCTCAAGTTTTTATGTTGAGAGAAGTGATAGAGCTGAGCTCCAACGAAATTTGTAGCAAGTTGGAATTGTCTATCTCAAACTTTAATGTGTTGATGTATCGAAGTCGTACCCGACTAAGGGAATGTTTAGAAAATAAATGGTTATTGAAGGAGGATTGTTCATGCTGACATGTCGACAAGCCACTCAACTGTTGTCTGAAAAGCAAGATAAACCATTGTTATTACGTGAGCAAAGTGGTTTACAGCTGCATTTATTGACCTGCCGATCATGCCGCCGTTATTCAAAACAGATCAAAACAATTAGTCAGCTTTCTAAAGCATTTAAAAGTTTTGATGGCTAACTTTAGTTAAAAATTTATTTATTGCTAGCCTAATCACGCTAAGAACTCCCATACTATAAAAGTAAAGGAGTTTTTTAAGACAGGATGAAACGTGAATTTAAAGAATCTTGAAGCATTTTATTGGGTTGTGACTTTAAATAGCTTTAATAAGGCTGCAATTAAATTGCAAACAACCCAGCCTGCGGTATCTCAAAAAATCACATCTCTTGAAAATGAATTAGGTTTTAAAGTTTTAGACCGAAGTTTGCGAAAATTTAAACTGACCCATAAAGGCATTACATTATTTAAATATGCTGAAAAGTTTATGCGTTTGGAGACTGACCTTGTCGCAGAGCTTACAGAAAACCAGCACCTGACCGGAACAATACGTTTAGGTGTTTCCGAAACAATTGTTTATACGTGGTTGGTTGAATACATCGAAAAAGTTCAACAAGAGTTCCCAAAAGTTTCGGTGGAAATTGTGGTTGATCTAACACCCAATTTACAAGAAGGTGTTCGGACAGGGGACTTGGACATGGCCTTTTTGCTTGGACCAACTTTGGCTTTTGAATGTATTGAACAGGCATTGTGTGATTTTGAACTGAGTTTCTTAGCTTCACCGTCATTTAAAGGCTGTGTAGCTCAAATGTCTTTTAAAGCTCTCATGTCTCATACCATTTTAACTTACCCCAAAATTACCTATCCATATAAAGAATTGAAAGCCAGAATGAAAGAACTAGGCGTTGATGAACCACTTTCAATTACCAGTTATTCATTAGCAACTTTATTGCGTTTAGCCGAACAGGGCCTAGGCATTGCAGTCGTACCAACCTTAACGGCGTTGAAAGAAATTATTGATGGTCGACTAGAAATATTAAATACGCCCATTCAATTAAAGACATTTCATTTTACCTCTATCTATATTCACGGGAATGACGTTGCCTTGAAAGAGAAATTGACAGAGGTTGCCGTTAAAGTATCGGCAAGTGCCATGAAAAGTCTCAATGAAAAAATTAAAAACTAGGCTGTTTTCGAGTATCGCTTTTCCCTATTTTTCTTGTTTAAAAAAAGCTGTTTTGTATGTGAAACTATAAAAACAGCTTATGAAGTTCGATAAGTAAAATTTATCCTTGTTTATAAATAATCTAAAAATATATAAAAATCAATATTTTGTAATTTTTACTTTATGTAAAAAGTCTTATTGTCCGTAGGGATTAGCTATGTTTTTATTCTAGATACAAGATTTGATCACCGATTGTGTTGATTGGGGAACAGGGAATCTTTGTCATTTAAAAGGATTAAAGAATATTGTTTGGGAAAAATAATATTCTTGGTTCAACTTGCAAATAGCGTTGTTAAGCTCAAATGGATGAGGAACGCATTAATATGTCTTTACTGAAATCTTCTTTTTTATCAGATCGCCAATGGGCCATTGTTGCCTCAATCTTTATGATGGCGACCTCTGCAATGGGGCCCGGATTTTTAACCCAAACTGCTGTATTTACAGTGAAGTTAGGCGCGGCATTTGGCTTTGCCATTTTAGTTTCCATTCTGATTGATTATGTGGTTCAACAAAATATTTGGCGAGTGGTGACACTTACCCAAATGCGAGCATCGGATATTGCCAATAAAGCAATTCCCGGCAGTGGTTACTTACTGGCTTTTCTGGTCATTTTAGGTGGCTTTTTCTTTAGTATTGGTAACATTGCAGGCGCTGCATTAGGTCTAAATGCGCTTTTTGGCCTCGATACAAAATGGGGCGGTATTTTAAGTGGTGCCTTAGCTATTTTGATTTTTGCTTCAAGAAAAGCAACGCTTGCCATGGATAAAAGCATGATCGTGTTGGGATTGCTTAAAATTATCCTGATTATTATTGTTGCCGTGATTGTGATGCCTCCTGTGGGTCAAGCTGTACATCAAACCTTTGCTCCAGATCAGATCGACTTTGCCATTATTACCACTATTGTCGGCGGTACAGTCGGTGGTTATATCTGCTATGCGGGTGCACACCGTTTACTCGACAAAGGTGCGGTTGGCCCTGAAAATATTGATGAAGTTGCTAAAGCTGCAACCAAGGGCATTATTGTTGTCGGCATCATGCGTTATGTGCTGTTTCTAGCATTTTTAGGTGTGGTGGTGAGTGGCGCAAATATTGATTTAACCAGCCATGATGCCAATCCAGCAGCTCAAGCATTCCAATATGCAGCGGGTACATTTGGTTTTAAATTATTTGGTTTAATTTTCTGGGCAGCCGGCATTAGCAGCACCATTGGCGCAGCATATACTTCAGTGTCGTTCTTTAACGTGTTTAAAAAGAACTTAACACCAAAACAAAACAACTATACGACCATTACTTTTATCGCATTGGCTTTATTGCTCTATGTGTTATTGGGCGCAACTCCAGCAGGTCTACTCATTTTTGTGGGTGGTTTTAACGGTTTAGTGTTGCCAATTGGTCTTACAATTTTTGTGTATGTTGCTGCGTGCCGTAAAGATTTAATGGGTAACTATAACTATCCAAAATGGTTACTTATTTTGGGTGGATTAACATGTCTGTTGACGTGGTGGATGGGCTATATGTCGTTTACGACAGTGTTTAACTATTTGACGAAGCTTTAAGCCAGACTTTGTTAAGTGATAAAGGAATGATGCCATGTTTGTAGATTTAAATAGTGATCTGGGTGAGAGCTTTGGCTCATGGAAAATGGGCAATGATGACCAGATTTTACCTGTCGTGACCAGTGCCAATATTGCATGTGGATTTCATGCAGGTGACCCGCTCGGCATTTTAAAAACAGTCCGTAAAGCAGTTGAGCTTGGTGTAACGGTCGGTGCTCATGTTTCTTATCCAGACCTTGTCGGCTTTGGCCGCCGTAATATGGATTTGTCACGTGATGAACTGATTGCCGATGTGCTTTATCAAATTTCTGCACTCGATGGTTTGGCCAAAGTAGCAGGCTCAAAAGTGCAATACGTTAAACCACACGGTGCGCTCTACAACACCATTGCACATGACCAAGTTCAGGCAGCAGCCGTGATTGATGCGATTAAAATGTATAACCCTGAATTGGTTTTAGTGGCTTTGGCTGGATCAAACCTAGTAGAACAGGCACGTGCGGCTGGTTTAAAAGTCGTA
Source organism: Acinetobacter sp. IK31 (assembly GCF_035615195.1). Taxonomy (NCBI): domain Bacteria; kingdom Pseudomonadati; phylum Pseudomonadota; class Gammaproteobacteria; order Moraxellales; family Moraxellaceae; genus Acinetobacter; species Acinetobacter sp. IK31. Next base: position 13,459 of record NZ_JANBOB010000007.1, read on the forward strand.
ACTGAAGCATTTGCAGACCGCGCTTATAACAGCGATGGTTCACTGGTGTCTCGCCGTCTAGAAGGTGCGGTTTTACACGACTCGGCATTTGTTGCCAGCCGTGTGGTGTCTATGCTTAAAAATGGTGGGGTTGAGTCAATTGATGGTGTATTTACCCCAATTCAGGCCGACACGATTTGCTTACATGGCGACACCGACGGTGCGCTAGAAATGTCGGCAGCCATTAAAGCCGAGCTTGTAAAAAACAATATTGAAATCCGCCCGTTTGTAAACAAAGCATAAGGATGAGCACAATGTATAAGGATATTAAAGTCGACCCAGCTCAGCTTGAAGCCGCTTTAGATGCGCGTTTAAAAATTCGTGCAGGTTTCGATAAACCAACAGCAGGCATGGCGGCGGGCATGACTCAAGTAAACATGATTTCGGTGCCAAAAGAGTGGGCTTACGATTTTCTTCTTTACGCACATCGTAACCCACAAAGTTGTCCAGTGCTCGATGTACTCGAAGAAGGCATCTATGCAACCAAGCTTGCGGCAGATTCAGACATCCGAACCGATTTTCCACGTTATCGCGTTTGGAAAGATGGTGAAATGGTCGATGAAGTGACCGATGCAAGCGAGATTTATAATGCTCATCCTGATTTGGTGACTTTCTTAATTGGTTGTAGTTTCTCGTTTGAAACAGCTTTGCAAGAAGCAGGCATTGAAGTTCGCCATATTCATGACGACACTAACGTGCCGATGTATTTGAGCAATATTCAGTGCCAACCAGCAGGGCGTATTTCAGGAAATATGGTGGTTTCAATGCGACCAATTCCATCGCATCAAATTAGTGAAGCGGTAAAAATTACCGCGCGAATGCCAAGCGTGCATGGTGCACCTGTGCATATTGGGCACCCTGAAAGCTTAGGAATTTTGGATGTAAATAAGCCCGATTTTGGTGATGCTTCTCGCATAGAAGCAGGTGAAATTCCAGTGTTTTGGGCTTGCGGTGTAACGCCGCAAGCGGCAGTTATGAACTCGAAAATTCCTTTTGCGATTAGTCATGCACCGGGCTATATGTTTATTACAGACATTCCTGACCGTGCTTGGATTGGCTAACTGGACTAAAGAAGAATTAAAAAGGATAAGCAAATGCGTTTTTTATCGGTAAACGCTGATTGTTTTCTAATCGAGCTTGCGAGCCTCGAAGAAACTCTGGCGTTATACAATAAATTGCAAAATACGCAATTGAATGGAATTAAAGACTTAGTCCCTGCTGCAAAAACAATTTTGGTTTTTTTTAACGAGATCGAAACCAATTTTAAAACGCTGGTTGCTTCAATTCAGAGCCTCAAAATTGATTCAGCGTTTGAGCGTAGCGGCCAAGAAGTAATTGTACCGATCCGTTACGATGGTGAAGACCTTGCTCAAGTTGCAGAGTTGCAAGGTTTGTCGATCGCCGATGTGATTAGAAAACATCACCAAAGCGTGTGGAATGTCGCTTTTATTGGTTTTGCGCCGGGCTTCGCTTATATGAGTAGTTCTGATCGGCCTTTTACCGATATTCCGCGCTTAACAGTTCCGCGTAAGAAAATACCGTCTGGCTCTTTGGGTTTAGCTGGAAAATACTCTGGTATTTACCCAAAAGACAGTCCAGGTGGCTGGCAGCTTATTGGTACAACATCGGAAAAAATGTGGGATTTAGAGCGTAAAAATCCTGCATTGCTGTTACCGGGTATGACTGTGCATTTTGAAGACATTACGCATAGTCCGACAACCGTAAATGTACCGCAGCAAATTACCCGTACGGTTGATCCTAAACAATCTGTGCCACTGTTTACGATCACTGCATCGAGTCTACAGATGCTCATTCAAGACGAAGGGCGTTTAAACCAGACCAATATTGGCGTTGGGGTTGCAGGTGCAATGGATGTGTCGGCCATGCATAGTGCTAACCGAATTGTGGGTAACCCGACCGACACACCCGTAATTGAAGTTTTAAACGGTGGCTTAAAAGCCAAAATGCAGCATGCAGCCGTGATTGCGGTTGCAGGTGCAATCTCAACCATTCGTGTGAAATTTACCGATGGACAAACCGCAGACTTTGCAAGTTATCAGCCGATTGATTTGGATGAGGGCGATGAGTTTCAAATTCAGCCACCAACAGCAGGTTTAAGAAACTATTTGGCAGTTCGGGGTGGTATAGACGTTGAACCAGTACTGAATAGCGCCTCATTTGACAGCTTGGCGGTGTTAGGTCCAGAGCCTTTAAAGCTTGGAGATACGATTTATCTAGGACAAGTGAAGGCCGCCAACATTAGCGTAAATGAAGTGGGCAAGTTCGATTTGCCAAAAGTTGGCGAGTTGGTTGAGCTAGATATTGTGATGGGACCACGCACAGACTGGTTCGAACAAGCCAGCATTGAATTGCTATGTCAGCAAGAATGGCTCGTGACCAATGAAAGCAACCGAGTCGGGCTAAGACTTTCAGGTGCAGAGCCTTTAACTCGCAAAATTACCCATGAACTGGAAAGTGAAGGCACATGCATTGGTGCTTTACAGATTCCACCGAGCGGCCAACCAGTTTTGTTTATGAATGATCACCCTTTAACGGGCGGCTATCCAGTCATTGGCGCTGTTGCTAAACACCATTGGGATTTAGTGGCGCAGATACCAGCAGGTTGCCACATCAAATTTAAAAAAATTGCCGAATTTACAGATTTTGAGAATGAATGATGAATACAGAAAAATTATTGATTGCTAACCGTGGTGAAATTGCCGTTCGTATTATCCATGCTTGCCGTGATATGGGAATTTCATCGGTCGCGTTATATGCAGATGACGACATTGGCAGCATGCATGTCGAACTTGCAGACGAAGCATGGGGCTTGGCTGGTGCTACGGCCAGTGAAACCTATTTAAATATTCCTGCCATTATTGAGATTGCAAAAAAATCGAAAGCGACTATGGTGCATCCGGGTTATGGCTTTTTGTCTGAACGTGCTGAATTTGCCCAAGCCGTGATTGATGCAGGCTTAAAATGGGTAGGTCCATCACCAAGTGCCATCGAAAAATTAGGCGATAAAATTGAAGCACGTAAAATTGCCGCTTCAGTGGGCGCACCGTTAGTTCAAGGTACACAAGACCCACTCAACAATGGCGATGAAGCTTTAGAGTTTGCTAAACAATTTGGTTTACCGATTGCCATTAAAGCCGCATTTGGTGGCGGTGGTCGTGGCTTAAAAGTTGCGTGGAAACTTGAAGAGGTGAAAGAGCTTTATGAGTCGGCAGTACGAGAGGCAAAAGCTGCCTTTGGCCGTGGTGAATGTTTTGTCGAGCAATATTTAGATAAACCGCGCCATGTAGAAGCCCAAGTCATTGCCGACCAACACGGTAACATTGTCGTACTTGGCACACGTGATTGCTCGTTGCAACGCCGTAACCAAAAATTAGTCGAAGAAGCACCAGCGCCGTTTATCAGCGATGAGATTTATCAACAAATTTTAACCTCGGCAAAAGAGATTTGTCAGGCTGCAAATTATGTTGGTGCGGGAACGGTTGAATATTTACTGAGTCGTGATGGAAAACTTTCATTTTTAGAAGTAAACACCCGTTTGCAAGTTGAGCATCCAGTTACCGAAGAAACGGCAAAAGTCGATTTGGTGGTTGAGCAAATCCGTGTCGCACAGGGCCATGAACTTTCCATTAAAGAAACACCTAAAGCACAAGGCCATGCGATTGAGTTTCGAATTAATGCCGAAGACCCAGCACGTGGTTTTATTCCGGCGTTTGGTGTGTTGAGCTTGTTTGAGGCGCCGTTTGGAAACGGTGTACGAGTGGATACCGGCGTTCGGACTGGTTCATTGGTATCGAGTCATTTTGATTCGCTCATGGCAAAACTGATTGTGACTGGTCCAACCCGTGAAGTTGCAATTGCTCGCGCTAAACGTGCTTTAAAACAATTTAAAATTGAAGGTGTGGCATCAGTTCTAGATTTTCACCGTGCGGTACTCAATGAACCTGACTTTACCAATGAGTTTAATGTACACACCCGTTGGATCGAAAATGACTTTAAACAAGAGTTGAAGCCAACCAAACGCGGCATTCCAAACCATCAACAACCGATGTTACTGAGCTACATTGAAATTGATGGCAAGTTACACCGCTTAGGTTTACCAGCAGGCATGTTTGCACAAGGGCCAGCAACCGCAATTCAAGCACAAACTAATGAGCCAGAAGTGAGTGCCGAGCATTTACTTGCCCCAATTAATGGTGTGATTAGCGCTTGGAAAGTCGAAAATGGTGAGCAAGTCACCGAAGGCCAAGTGGTTGCGATTATGGAAGCCATGAAAATGGAAGTTCAGGTGCTTGCACATCGCAGCGGCGTTATTCAGATTAGCGCAGAGAAGGGCGCGACCTGTCATGCAGAAACCGTCATTGGAAGCATTAATTAAGTTTAAATAAATGATTTCACCTGACTAGATTTTAATTTAGTCAGGTCAGTCGGAATATATTTTTATCTATCAAGTAAATTAGCTATTTTCACAGTACTCGTTAACCATTTTCAACTTGAAAGCTTGTGCTGGTTATGAGATATTTATCACAGTTTAGTGATGTCAAAATTAATCACTGTATAAAAGCTCGCTTATGCGGGCTTTAATTTTTAGCCCAGTTTAAGCATTTCTCACTTAATGAGCTGGCAGAATAAAAAAATTGAGAATTTATCATCCACTCAAAGGCGAATTGAAGAACGCGAATGAAAATTCTACCTTCATCTGAATATGATCAAATTCTAAAATACAGTGTCTATTGGCTCGTCATATCGATTGTGATTGGAGTCGTCGCTGGGCTAGCATCGACTTTAATTTTTGTGGCTTTTGATATTTCTAATAAAGTAAGAAGCCTGCATCACTGGCTCATTTATTTCTTACCCTTTATAGGGTTTGGGATTGGTTATCTCATTAAAAAATATGGATCACCCATTGAACGGGGAACCCATTTACTGATTGATGAAATTCATCAACCTAAGTCGTTTATTCCGAAACGAATGAGTCCTATCATTTTTATCACTTCAATTTTAACGCAGTTATTTGGTGGTTCGGCAGGGCGTGAGGCGCCAGCCGTTCAGCTTTCAGGTGCTTTAATTGATCACTTGAGCCATATATTAAAAGTTTCGGAAGATAACCGAAAAATTTGTTTAATCGCCAGTATTGGTGCGGGCTTTGCAGGGGTATTTGGCTTGCCTCTAGCGGGTGCAATCTATGGTTTAGAAATCACAGCTTTAGGTAATTTAAGATATTCAGCTATTTTTCCATGTTTTGTATCGGCTCTCATTGCTTCGACCATCCCTGAGCTATTCGATATTGTCCACCCACATATTTTTTATGTGATTAGTGAGTTTCCAGCCATTCATTTTAGTACGCTCATGAACTTAATTGTGGCAGGTCTGATCTTTGGTCTGGTTGCACGTTTCTTTATTGCTGCAATTCATTTTGCCAGTGATATCTTTTATAAATACATTCGTTATTTGCCCTTAAGAACGATGGTGGGTGGTATTGTCATTATGCTACTTACTTTGTTCACCGCACATCAGCAATACAACGGTTTGGGTACAGATAAAATTATTTCATCTTTTTATGTACCGATTGAGTTTTACGACTTTTTTAATAAAACCGTTTTTACCGCTATTACTTTAGGTTCTGGTTTTAAAGGTGGTGAAATTACACCACTGTTTTATGTGGGGGCGACATTAGGTAATGCTTTAGGTGCAGTTTTAAACTTGCCAATTTCATTGCTTGCAGGCTTAGGCTTGGTGAGCCTATTTTCAGGAGCAAGTAAGGCGCCGTTAACTTCTATTATTTTAGCCATAGAGCTATTTGGAATGAATGTTGCCACTTATGCCATTATTACTTGTTTATTGGCAGCGCTATTTTCTGGAAATTGTGGGTTGTATCGCCGTAAAAAGTTGATGGATTAGTGAGTGTTTTATAAGTAGGGTTTGATTGGGTTTTAGCCCAATCAGCTCATTTTGTTTGGATTCTCTACCCATTTATTTGTGTTTGAGAATTTATGCTAAAATCCATTAAATATATTTATCACCAAATGCAATTTAATATTAATTATGTTTTTAATTTTAAGAAAAAAACTTCAAAAAATTGGTATTGTTTTCTTAGCAATCAACTTATTAGCTTGTAGTCATCAGCCAGATTTCAAAGATATTTCTCGGTTAGCAGAAAGAGGTGATGCAGGAGCTCAAGCAAAACTTGGTGAACTATATGTAGAGGGGAAAGTTGTTCCTCAAGATTATAAAAAGGCTTTTGAATGGTATAGCAAAGCTGCTCAACAAGGGAATGCAGAAGCACAGAATAATTTAGGAGCAATGTATGCTCTTGGACAAGGGGTAGAGCAAAATTATAAAAAAGCATTTGAATGGTATAGTAAAGCTGCTGAACAAGGGGAAGTAAAAGCACAGAGTAATTTAGGTGCATATTATGCAAATGGTGATGGTGGAGTTAAAAACTATAAGAAAGCCTTTGAGTGGTTTAGCAAATCTGCTGCACAAGATAATGCTGAAGCTAAATACTCTTTGGGCATACTTTATGAAGAAGGTTATGGGGTAACCCAAGATTATAAAAAAGCATTTGACTGGTATAGCAAAGCTGCTGCACAAAATTATGCCGATGCGCAAAATAATCTTGCAGCACTTTATGCACAAGGTAAGGGCGTAGAGCTAAGTGATAAAAAAGCCTTTGAGTTGTATAGCAACGCTGCTGAGCAAGGAAATGAAAAAGCACAAAATAACTTGGGGGCGGTATATGCTCTTGGGAAAGGTGTAAATCAAGATTATAAAAAAGCGTTCGAATGGTATAGCAAAGCTGCTCAACAGGAAAATGACGAAGCACAATTTACTGTAGGGATGATGTATTATAAAGGTGAAGGCGTACAACAAAATAATGAATTAGCCGAAAAGTGGCTAAGAAAAGCAGCAGAAAATGGAAATAAAGATGCTTTGTCGTTATTTGAAGAATAGTTATTTAAAATTTAATAAATGTTAATGTATAAATTAAAATACCTTTGTTTTTAAAGAGATTATGAGCTGTTGAAATGAAAAAATTATCTGTTGGAAATAAAGTAATATTGGTTATTTTTATTATATTTTTCCTACATGTATGCTACGTTGCGTATGGCTTTTTTTCTAAAAAAGAAGAAAATAAAATTAAGGTAAATATGGGTAACTCAGATATTCATTTTTTAGTAAATAAAAATGGAATAATGATTCATAGGTATGAAATAAGAAGTTTGATTGATAGAAAAGAAAATAGTTTAAAATACAAGAAAGTTTTAGAGAAAAGTATTGGAAGAAAAGTATCCGAAATTGTTGTTAGAAATTATAAAAGTTATGAAATTCAAGAAAATAAGCCATACTATCTTTCTATTTCGAGAGAGGGCATTATTAATGAACCAGGTGTAGTAATGCAATCAGTAAATTTTTGTATTAAAGATCATAATATAGTTTATTCCGAAGGGAATGAAGAAAACTTTGTGCGTGAATGCATTAACTAGTATTAAAGTGTAGAGTTTATTAAAGGGGATGTTAGCATAAAAATTATGAAAAGAAGCTATATTTTATTATTGTTATTATTCGGTAGTGCTCATATTTTTGCTTCACCCGAAAAACCACTTTATGCAATCGTTAAAGATAAGAGTATTTGTGTTTATACTAATGATATAAATACAAAACCATATAATAATCAAATATATTTATATATGGGTGGGATTGTTTCTGGAGAAAATTATAAAAGTACATACAGCAAGATTTATAAAAATATAAAAATGCCAATAGATAAGAACTCTTGTATCCCTATACCAAGTTCTTATTTTAATAAGGCAATACCTTTTGATGTTTCTTTAGATATGGAACAAGCTTATGCAAGAAGGATATGTGTAAATCAATCTTCAAAGAAAATTATATTGACGGAAGTAAAGGATGGCTATGAATGTAACAATCAGCCTTTTGATTATTCTGAAAAGAAAGCTACTTTTTTTAGATCGATTATTTGAATGGTTTAAGTAATTTTATCTAAAGATAAATTTAGTTTTTAAATTATAAAAAAACTTATACATTTTATATTCTTACCTCTTTTATTTGTTTTGTCAGCTTGTGAAGAACAGAGTAAAGACTTAAATGTTGAAATTAAAAAAGATCAACTATGTATTTTTACTAATAAACCTAAGAATTATGGAGAGGATGATTTTCTTGTACATATTGGGAAAATTGATTTTTCTAAAGAATATAAAAGTGAATATGAGAAAGTCTACGATAAGACTATTCTACCTGTAAAAGAAAGTAACTGCGTATATATCCCTTTAAATAAAAAAAAAAAAGATACTCCCTACAAAATCACTCTTAGTACTATAAATAGCTCGTTTAGTGCTAATATTTGTGTTCAACAAGAAGGTTCTCTGTCTTCTCTAGAGTATTTGGAAGCTGGCAAAGAGGTATGTAAATAGAGATATAAATACTTATGTATAAAATAAAACTATCCCTAGCTTTAATCTGTACTATCTTAATGAATGTTGGGTGTGCTCAACCTATTAGTCACGAACTAAAAGTTACTGTTAAAAATAATGATATATGTATCTATACTGATAATGAACATACATATCTTGGACCAGATAACTATTTCATTGTCTTTGTTGGTGAATATAAGCCAAACCAAGAATTTAAAAGTATTTATGATAAAAATTATCAAGGTAAAGACGCAAAATTTCCTATTAAATCAGAGGATTGTTTGTCTATTCCAGCTTCAGTTTTTGAAGATAAAAAGGTATATGATGTTAACTTGGAATCTAATAAAAATTTCTCTGAGTTAATCTGTATATCTAAAAAGAATAATATTTTAAGTGCTAAAGTAGTAAGTCCAGAAGATACTACATGCAATTAGGCTCTTAAAATAAATCTATCTGATACCAAGCCATTAATCACACTGTAATGGCTTTTTATTTCCCAACCGCTCGAACTTAATACAAACTATATTTTCTGTGCTTGACGACAACAAAAGCGAATACTATCCTTTGCGGGCTGGCCTACATTGCTAGCGGGTTTTAGCAGACCCTATTTAACAAAGACGATATACGAAACCTTGTTTTGTGTATCGTGATCTCGTTCGCCCCCTTTTTCTCTACGGTAGGGCGGAAGGGGGACACCTTCGGGTGTGCTGGTTTCTTTGTTGCCAGTCTGCTAACCCTCTTTCGTCCTGCCACCATCATTTAGCAGTGATCGGTAGGATTTCTTTTGTTAACAAAGGAGTCCGCTATGCGTACTAATTCTTCTCATTTATTGGCCTTTGCCAAAATCTTTCCGTCCATACCAATTAAACAGTCTTTAAAACGGTTTAATCGACTCTAGGTTTTCTACGACCTTAGATCGTTACGACTAAAAAATCATAGCAACAATAAACCCGAGATAGGTCAGCACACCATTTTTGTGCAGCTTTCGTATGCCTGTTTTTAACACTCATTTTAAGAGTGACGGCATTTCTATCTCTTTTAGATACAACAAAAAAATATTTTAAGCGGTATACATGAAAAATTTAGAATCTTCATTTAGAGCGCTGCGAGTGCTTCACGCAGCAAAAGATTTATTTAATCAAGATGGCTTTCATAAGGTCGGTGTCGACCGAATTATTGCAGAAGCCAAAATTCCCAAAGCCACTTTCTATAACGACTTTCACTCAAAAGCACGACTGATCGAGATGTGTCTCACTTTTCAAAAAGATGCGCTCAAAGTAAAAGTATTTTCAATTTTCAATTTTCAATTTTCAATTTTCAATTTTCAATTTTCAATTTTCAATTTTCAATTCTTACCGTGAACAAATGGTGCTTGATAAACTCAAGCAAATTTACCTTCTACATGCCGACTTAAATGGCTTTTATCATTTACCGTTTAAAGCAATTTTGGAAATTGAAAAGCTCTACCCAAAAGCCTATAGCGTGGTGATTGAATATAGAACTTGGCTAATCAATGAAATTTATAAACTGCTTTTAACCGTCAAAACCACCGCTTCAATGAAAGATGCCTACATGTTTTTGTTTGTGATTGATGGGGCAATGGTTCAGCTTTTAAGTAAAAACAGTGTAGATGAACGAGACAAGTTACTAGAATATTTTTTAATAATGTTGTCTTAACGATAAACCCAAACACTTCTTAAAAATAAAAGCCCGTGACTGGGCTTTTTATTTACTTTTTGGTAATAGGATCTATAAGTTGATTGATAATAATTCCTTTATTTAGATCACAAGTGGTATCAGGTTTAACGATCCAATTGTAGTTATTCAAATTTATGGAATAAGCTTCTCCACTACCATAAGCAATAGTGTCACCATCTTTATATTGTTTTGAGTCAACAATTAAAAGATGCTTATTGCTATCCCAATAAGCATCTTTAATCGCAAAAATAGGGAGAATTCTTTCATTCGCCTGCATTAAATAAATACAAGAGCCCTCGATTTTGATCTGTGCCTCACTATAACTTGCATTATCAGCACCGCCAGTGTCTGCAAGTTTCGGTACAATAAGTTTGTTTTGAGGCTGAGGAGGATTGGTACATCCATTAAGCAAGATGACCAATCCAGTTAGAAGAGTAATTAAAATATTTCGTTTATTCATATTTAATATACTAATGAAAAGCCTAAATTATAAAGTTCGTCAGTAGACATGTAATAGTATTCATTACATTGTCCAAATCCAGTGCCCGAAGCGGAAGTCCCTTTTACTCGAATCCAAACAGGACTACAGGTTTGACTATTACATGCATTATCATAGGTGGAGAAGTTTAAAAATATAAAAAATGATAAAATTTCTATATTGCCAATAAACTGAATAAATATTTTTATAATCAATATTATATACAAGGATTTAATTTGTGAAGAGAATATTGCTGTCTATTTTTCCACTATGTATGCCATTTCTACATGGATGTTCTGCTGAAGAAAAAAATGTCAACTCAACGCCTACGCCTGACCAAGTTTCAGTTAATAAGATTACTCATGAGGCAAATACGAAAAAATCTTATAAGCAGTTTTTTATTCTTTCAAAAGATTTAAAGTTTGATAAAGATTTACATCAGTTAGAAGCGATATGGTCTGGTAAATTAGTCTTGTACAACAACTGTTTATCCATTCTAGTGAAAAGCGATAATAAAGAAACTATTCATACCCTAGTAGTGCCTAAAAACTATGAAATCATATTTGATGATCAAAATAATATTGCCGGACTTAAAGATAGTAAGTCAAAAAAACAATACAAATTAGGTGAATCATTGCTATTAGGAGGCTTGGCTATAGATCAAGAAAAACTGAAACCGCATAAAAATATACCGAGTTATTGTGAGCCAAAATTGGCACTACCAGAATACATTAAAAGTGTTAATTCTAAGTAGTTTGTAAAGAAAATTATTATCAAGCATATTAATTAGTCCATCCTTTATTCATTCGAGTTCTAGTTGATCATCATCTTTCGTAACTTTGATTTTCATCTTTTTATATTTACGTTTGTTTGGATCTAAGGCAGAGTTTGAGACTTCATCAGCAAATTTTGGATTCTGCATGAGTTTTGCATAGGCTCTGTAACCTATGCGAATTCTGGTAGGTGGACAATCTGTTCTTTTGGAATAATATTCAATAAGTGAATTTAATTCCTTTAACAAGCACTGATGTTCCATTGTATGGATTATTTTCTAATAGTAGGTCATTTCAGCATACTGAACTTTAGAAAATTTCTAAAGATTTAATTGATATACATCATCTCTATGAAATGTTAATTGTTGTGCATTATTCTTGTTAAGTGTGAGTTAATTTGCTTTTTATCTCATCTTTCTGTTTTCTTTTAATCAAACAGTCATAACTAAGGTGTAAATTAATTTTAGAAAAAGAAAATAGATAGAAGATTGCCACGAACAAAAACTATTTAAGCAATTCTCTCAAACTGTAGAATTAAGCTGACTTTAACGAGTCGGCTTTTGTTTTTGTCATTAAGTTTTCGAATTTACTATTTTTAGAAATTGATATACCAGCTCTTCAATAAATCTACTTAAAAATAAAAGCCCGATAAAGGGCTTTTATTTGATATATCTCAATTAAAACTTAAGTTTTTTAAGCCCACGGCTTACACCATTTTGTAAGGCTGCTTTAATGATCGGGCCAATAAAAGGAACGCGACCTTTAAAGCTAATGGTGTAATCCAAGCGAGTACGGTTGTTTCCCAAGTCGCTAAATTTCATTACACCACGGTGAGCCTTAATTGGGCTAATGCCGCTGGTAATTGCATATTCGATGAGTTCATTTTCTTTGTAGACTAAATTTGTTTCTACAAATGAAGGGGTAAATGGAATAGACATCTTGCGTGCAGAGCCGACACCATTGCGAGCGTCTTTTCCGTTGCTAATCCGAGTTACTTTAGCTGGAGCGAAAAGCTTGCTTAGGTTTTCATGTTCGCTCAAGATTGCAAAGACCTTGTCTATGGGTGCATCAAATTCTTGTACGATGTTGATTTTTTGAGTTTTTAACATCTTATTCCCTCTAGAAATAATTTTGACATGGACGATTGTCAGAATTTGGATGTTAGCACGCTTTTGGCAATGGGGGAATTCTAGTTCGTCGGAGTTCTCGGAAGCCCGAAAAATTCATTGCGGTAACTTTATGATATTTCCTGCCGTTTTATTATTTTTTTAAAGAAAGGCTGAATAACAGACCAGTTTGTTGAAATCCAGCAAATAAATGAACCAGCTGTAACCATTGCTGTTCCTTGCCAAAAGCTCAAGGATAATTGAGTTTGTAAAACAAACATTGCCAAAATAGATGAAATAATAGGAGTGAAATAAGAGGCCACCACAAGCATGGTAATGTTTCCATGAATGATGCCAATGTTCCATGCCGCATAACCAAAGCCAATTGCAGCAGATGCAACTAAAAGGGTGATTACAGTTGGAATATCCATTGAAGGAATAGCAAATTGCCCCGAGAGAAGCAGCTTGAGCCATAGTGTTAGTGCGACACAAACAAAGAAAATAGAGATCGGGTTTTGTCCATTACTCATTTTTTTGGTGAGTACACAGTAAAAAGCCCAAATGATGGCACCTGCAAAAGCCAACATATAGCTCAGCGGGTTGCTATGAAAATTATCGACAATACTCTTTAGACTAAAATCACCGCTTCCAGTTTGAATAAAAACAATGCCAAAAATTGAAAAAGTTAAGCCTAAAATAATAAGAAAATTAAACTTTAATTCCTTAAAAATAACGAAAGCCAAAACTGTCAAACTCGGCCATAAATAGTTAACAATACTGACTTCAATCGCTTGTTGAGGGCTTTGAGAATAAGCAATCGCAAATGAAAAACACAGCTCGTAAGCAACGAACAGAACTGTACCCAATATTAAATATTTTTTAGAAATCAGTTTAAAGTCTGGAACTCTGAAAATGGCAAGCAACAGTAGCGCACTGAGAGTATAAATAAGCGTGACACCCATTTCTGGTCCAATGGCGGCACTGACTTGTTTCATCAGACCGACCATAGATGCCCACATGAGAATGGCGCTTAAACCAATCAATGTTGCTAGATTTTTTGACATAAAATTCAGTAAATAAAGTTTGGAAAGTGGTAAAAGATTAAGCCGTATTGGCGAAAGGAATAAAATTTTCAAGATAGGGAATATAGGACAAATTATATAAAATATAAACAATTAAATTTATTGATTGGTTGAATCTGCTATGTTGGTTTAAGCATTCCATTGGGTAAAGAAATTTCGAATAAAACAACATTTTTACGAGGAAAATATGGAAGTCATTAAAACGGTTGGTGTTGTGGGAGCTGGTGTTATAGGTGCGAGTTGGACGGCCTTATTTTTATATAAAGGATTTAAAGTTAAGGTTTATGACCCTTATCCTATAGATGAAGCGATCTTAAAAAAAAGAATATATGAAAATCTAAATGATTTATTGGCTTTAGATGAAAACGCTAAGCACATCCATTCTCTACAAGATGTGTTGCTTAATCTGGAAGTTTTTAATCATTTAAAAGATGCGGTTTCAGATGTAGATTTTATTCAAGAAAATGCTCCAGAGCGTTTAGATTTAAAACAAAAGCTATATCAAGAAATCACGTCATATTGCCCTGAACACACTATTATTGCTTCAAGCTCATCGGGCTTAAAAGTGTCTGATTTTCAAAAAGAGACTCAATATCCTGAACGTATTTTATTAGGTCATCCTTTTAATCCTCCTCATCTTTTGCCTTTGGTTGAAATCGTTGGCGGTAATTTGACAGATCCACAAATTTTAAAACAGGCTTCTGAGTTTTATAAACAGTTAGGTAAGAAACCAATCATTTTAAATAAAGAAGTAAAAGGACATGTGGCAAACCGCTTGCAGGCTGCGCTATGGCGAGAAGCTTTTTCATTGGTTGAACAAGGCGTGTGCTCTGCCGAAGATGTTGACGTCGCGATTACCAGTGGGCCGGGATTAAGATGGGCGCTATTTGGTCCCTATATTAATATGCAACTTGCAAACCAAAAGGGTTTTAAAGAGGCGATTCATCATTTAGGCCCCCCAATGACAGAGTGGTGGAATGACATGCAAGCATTTCAACATTCAGACGAAACAACTGACTTGTTAGAAGCAGAAACCAATCAGTTGTTAACACAATATAAAGATATCGATTTATACCAAACCCGAGACAAAGGATTGGTCGATATCTTGAAGCTCAGACAGCAACTTAAGTTAGATTGAGTCAGCGTTTAGGGCAGAGCCAATCATTTTATTATAGAGATGATTGGCTTTTTACAAGGTCAGATAAGAAAAATATCTCTCGCTGAAAATGATTGCTCATTCATTAATTGTTACTCAAATCTCTATCCCGTTGCATTTGAACTATATGCCTTACGTGAAAAATAAGAATCGTTGCAAACGGTAAAGAAAGCCTCTTCATAATCAAATGACATCATAAAAATGAGAGGAATGAAAATGCGCGCTCTTACCTATCACGGTGCCGAAGATGTCCGAGTTGAAACGGTCGCGGACCCTATTATTCAAGAACCAGATGACATTATTTTAAGCGTAACAGCAACCGCAATATGTGGTTCTGACCTACATTTATATCGAGGCAAAATTCCAAAGACCGAGCATGGAGATATCTTTGGTCATGAGTTTATGGGAGTTGTAGAGGAAGTTGGCCCCGCCGTTACCCAAGTGAAAAAGGGTGATCGTGTGATTGTTCCTTTTGTGATTGCTTGTGGCGAATGTTTCTTTTGCCAACTCGACCTGACTGCTGCATGTGAAAAAACCAATACAGGGCGCGGTGCAATTATTAATAAAAAACAAATTCCACCCGGTGCAGCTTTATTTGGCTATAGCCACTTATACGGCGGTATTCCCGGTGGCCAAGCAGAATATGTGCGTGTGCCAAAAGCCAATAAGGGTCCTTTTAAAGTACCAACCTCATTGTCAGATGAAAAAGTACTTTTCTTGACTGATATTTTGCCGACTGCTTGGCAGGCAGTGACCAATGCCCAAGTCAAACGTGGCTCAACCGTTGCTATTTATGGTGCTGGTCCAGTTGGGCTATTAAGTGCTGCTTGTGCCAAGATGCTCGGTGCAGAAAAAATATTTATGGTCGATCACAATCAATATCGATTGGAATATGCGGCTGCCACTTATGGGGCTATTCCAGTCAATTTTGAAGAAGTGGATGCTGCTGAATATATTATTCAAAATACAGACAACTACCGTGGTGTAGATGCGGTGATTGATGCGATTGGTTTCGAGGCGAAAGGTAGCATCATTGAAACTGCGCTAACAACCCTCAAACTTGAAGGCTCAAGTGGGGCTGCTTTACGCCAATGTATTGCAGCGGTTCGCCGTGGTGGTGTGGTGAGTGTACCGGGTGTATATGCAGGTCCAATACATGGTTTCTTATTTGGCGATGCTTTTGATAAAGGCTTGACCTTTAAAATGGGGCAGACCCATGTTCATCAATATTTACCACAACTATTAGAACATATTGAGCGTGGTGAATTAACACCTGAAGCCATCATTACTCACCGCATGAAATTAGAAGATGCCGCAGAGGGATATCGCATTTTTAATAAAAGAGAAGAGGACTGCCGTAAGGTAATTCTGATCCCTTAAAATGTGTCTAGTATTTTATTCGTTCGCCCATTTGTCTTAAAAGTCCCTAATGATTTGGGGACTTTCTTATATCAGTTTTAAAGTTGCAGCTAATTTAAAAAATGCACTATTTTTTATGCAGCCATCTATTCTCTACTCTAAATTGCACCCCAATTGATCAAGTTTAGTATTACTTTTAACCAAAAACGTAATACTAAGCTGGCATGTCATTTGCATAGTTATAAACAATCAAAAGTGATCTAGGGTTCCGATACTTCATGTATGACTGGACCGAGAGTTCACGGTTCCTAGCGAACTACACGGAGGGATAAAAGCCCGGGAGGAAGTCTAAAACTATCCGACAGGAGTAGCTATGAACACTGCAAGTTATCATAACAATCAGGCGATTTGGACCGAACTTTTACCCGGTGGACATCACTGGTCGGGCCGTATTCAAAAAGGAACAATTCTTAGATTTAAATCACTTGGCGCTCAGGCAAACGTTTCTTTGTTCTGTGTAAATGCTGCCGATGTGCTGGAACGTTTTAATATGCCCGACAGTTTAAAAGGGCAACATACTGCCTATTTAAAAGCTTCCAATGTGCTCTATTCAGATCTTGGTCGTGTCATGGCTTCAATTGTTCGAGATGATCATGGCTGGAACGATGCACTCTGTGGCCCAAGCCGACCTGAACAAATTGAAAAGCAATTTGGTACTTGTACATTTCAAGATACCCGCAATGATATGTACCAAAACGGCTTAGATAGTTTACTCATTGAAATGTGTAAATACGGACTTGCCAGCCAAGACCTGAGTGCCACGGTTAACCTGTTTTCTAAAGTTGCGGCAGATGAAAGCGGTGCTTTGTCTTATGTAAATTCAGATAACACCGATCAAACCATTGAGATGCGTTTTGAAATGGACTGCCTGCTATTTTTATCTGCCGCACCGCATGGTTTAGACACCAGCTCAAGCTATCAACCTGCCGATATTCAACTCAGTTTATTTAAAGCCAATTCACTAACAGACAGCGATATTTGTCGTGATGCGTGTTCGCAAAATCAGCGTGCCTTTCAAAACACAGCCCGCTACTACGCACTTAGCAATATTTAAATCAGGAGAAGCATCATGACAGTTTTACAATCATTTGAAAAAGCAGTTTTAAATGAAGTTTGTCCTGCGGGTGAAGCGTGGATGTGTGAGGTTAAAAAAGGCCAATATTTTCGAATTATTGATCTTGAGGGAAACCAAGCGGTCGATACTTTGTTTATGAGTGCCGAAAACCCAACTGAGCGTTATAGCGCAATGGATACTTTGGCCATCAATCAACACATTTATTTAGAAAAGGGCACCAAGCTTTACAGTAACTTTGGCCGCCCAATTGCGGTTATTCATGATGATAACTGCGGGCGTCATGACACCATTGGCGGTGCCTGCTCATGTGAAAGTAATACAGTTCGTTATGCACATGAAACTTACCCAATGCATAGTTGCCGTAACAATTTTATGTATGCTTTGGCAAAACATCCCATTGCAAAAAAGCATGGCTTAAATGTCCGTCACATCGGCCCAAACATTAACTTTTTTATGAATGTGCCAGTAACGCCAGACGGTCAGCTTAAATTTGATGATGGAATTTCAGGGCCGGGTAAATATGTCGAAGTTCGGGCAGAAATGGATTTAATTGTTTTAATTTCCAATTGTCCGCAGCTCAATAACCCATGTAATGCCTATAACCCAACCAAAATTCAACTGGTTGTCCGTGAAGCGGAAGGGGTGTAAGCATGTTTAAAAAAGTTCTGATTGCCAACCGTGGTGCAATTGCCTGTCGCGTGATTCGTACCCTTAAAAAACTCGGTATTGCTTCGGTTGCAGTTTACTCCGAAGCCGATCGTGATTCTCTACATGTGACTTTGGCTGATGAAGCTTTCTTGATTGGTCCTGCGCCTGCTCATCAAAGCTATTTAAATATTGAAAAAATCCTTGAGGTTGCTAAACAGTCGGGGGCAGAAGCCATTCACCCTGGTTATGGTTTTTTGTCTGAAAATGCTGAGTTTTGTGATTTGTGTGAAAGCCAAGGCATTGCTTTTATTGGGCCAACTTCAAGCCAAATGCTCGATTTTGGTTTAAAACATACTGCACGTGAACTCGCTATTAAAAGCAACGTGCCTTTACTTCCGGGCAGTTCACTCCTTGCAGACGAAGCTGAAGCCTTAACTGAAGCGGCCCGAATTGGTTATCCGGTCATGCTTAAAAGTACCGCAGGTGGCGGTGGTATTGGCATGCGTCTGGTCTGGAACGAAACCGAATTAAAAGACGCCTATCAAACCGTTTCTTATTTAGCGCAGGTCAATTTTAAAGATGCTGGTTTGTATTTAGAGAAATTTGTACAGCATGCGCGCCATATCGAAGTGCAAATTTTTGGTGATGGGCAAGGGCAAGTTTTAGCCTTGGGTGAGCGTGATTGTTCAGTGCAACGCCGTAATCAGAAAGTGATTGAAGAAACACCCGCACCACACCTAAATGAACAGCAACGTGATTATCTTCAAAAAGTTGCGATTCAACTGATGCAGTCGGTGAACTATCGTTCGGCAGGCACAGTTGAATTTGTCATGGACACTGAAACCCAAGAGTTTTATTTCTTAGAGGTCAACACGCGTTTACAAGTCGAACATGGCGTGACCGAGCAAGTGTTTGATGTCGATTTAGTCGAGTGGATGGTCACTTTAGCAAGTGGCGACTGGTCAGCGCCGACCGAAAAGTTAGAACCAGCAGGACATTCGATTCAGGTCCGTCTTTATGCCGAAGACCCGATTAAACAGTTCCAACCGAGTGCCGGCTTGCTTACGCATGTTAAATTTGATCCGCAAGCCCGAGTCGAAACATGGGTGGAGACAGGTTCAACGGTATCGTCTTTTTATGACCCAATGATTGCCAAAATCATCGTGACTGCTGCAACACGGGACCAAGTCATACAGGCAATGAGTGCTAGTCTTGCAAACACGCAGGTAGCAGGTATCGAAACTAATCTGGAGTATTTACAAAACATTATTGCTTGCGATGTGTTTGCTTTAGGCACCCAAACCACTCGTTTTTTAAATACATTTGAATGGAAAACACAAAAAATTGAGGTGTTACAGGCTGGTATTCAAACCGCCATTCAAGACGTAACAGGCCGATTGGGTTATTGGGATGTCGGAGTGCCGCCATCAGGTGCCATCGATCCACTCAGTTTAACTGTGGCAAACCAGCTTTTAGCCAATGAACCAAATACAGCAGGGCTTGAATGCACCTTACAAGGTCCAACCTTAAAATTTCACTGCGACAGCCAAATTGTGATTGTAGGTGGTGATATGCCATCAACGCTTGATGGTGAGCTGGTGCCGATGTGGCAAACCATCAATGTGAAAAAAGGTCAGATTTTAAAATGTGGCATCATTCGTTCAGGCTGCCGTAGCTATATTGGCATTAAAGGCGGTTTTGATGTTCCTGACTATTTAGGGTCACAGGCTACTTTTACTTTGGGTCAGTTTGGTGGACATGCGGGACGTAATCTATTAATTGGTGATATGTTACCGATTACTGAATATTCCACTCACTCGACCACGACTTTAGCTCAAGCACAAATTCCTAGCTTTACCCAAAACTGGGAAATTGCCGTGATGTATGGCCCACACGGCGCACCAGACTTTTTTACCAAACAAGATATTGATACGTTCTTTGCCAATGAGTTTGAAATTCACTATAACTCAAGCCGTACAGGCATTCGTTTAATTGGTCCCAAACCTGAATGGGCACGTGAAGATGGCGGCGAGGCAGGCTTACATCCATCCAATATTCACGACAATGCTTATGCGATTGGGGCAATTGATTTTACGGGCGATATGCCAATTATTTTGGGTCCCGATGGTCCGAGCTTAGGTGGCTTTGTATGTCCTGCGGTGGTGATTCATTCCGAGCTTTGGAAAATCGGGCAACTTAAAGCAGGCGATAAAGTCAAATTTGTACCTGTAAGTTACCCGCAAGCAAAAGCACTCGATCAAAAATATCATCAAAGTTTAATCGCGGCTGATACAACGCTAACTGATTTTAACCCAGCCATTCAAGCAGAATCCGATACTCTAAAAGATGCAGTTTTGGCAACTTTGCAAGGTGAGGGCGACTTGCCAAGTATTACCTATCGACCAGCAGGAAATAGCTATTTGTTGGTGGAATATGGTGAGTTAGTACTCGACCTAAATTTACGCTTCCGTATTCATGCACTCATGCAATGGGTCAAAGATCAAAACATTCAGGGCATTATCGACTTAACACCGGGCATCCGTTCACTACAAATTCATTTTGATTCAATCCAGCTCGATCAACTTGAGCTTTTACAGAAACTTCAACAAGCAGAAGCCGAATTACCCGACATTCAAAATATGCAGGTGCCTTCACGGACTGTCTATTTACCTTTAGCTTGGGAAGATTCACAAACTCAGCTTGCCACCGAACGCTACACGCAAATTGTTCGTCCAGATGCGCCGTGGTGCCCAGATAACGTCGAGTTTATTCGTCGTATTAACGGCTTAGCTTCAAAGCAAGCGGTTAAAGATGTGGTTTACAGTGCTAACTATTTAGTTATGGGTTTAGGCGATGTGTATTTAGGCGCACCCGTTGCGACACCACTCGACCCACGCCAACGTTTAGTCACTACAAAATATAATCCAGCACGAACTTGGACACCTGAAAACGCCGTGGGTATCGGCGGTGCTTATATGTGTGTGTACGGTATGGAAGGGCCGGGTGGCTACCAGTTTGTTGGCCGTACCACTCAAATGTGGAGCCGTTACCGTAAAAATGCCGACTTCGAAGAGGGTAAGCCTTGGCTACTGCGCTTTTTTGACCAAGTTAAGTTTTATGAAGTCTCTGAAACAGAACTTCTGCAAATGCGTGAAGACTTTAAGGCGGGCCGTCTACAACTTCGCATTGAAGATGGTGTGCTCAATTTAAAAGAATACAACGAGTTTTTAAAAACACATCAAGATAGCATCCAAGCCTTTAAAGACATGCAACAAGCCAACTTTGAGGCTGAACGCCGCCGTTGGCATGAAGCCGGTTTGCAAGAATATATCTCTGAAAGCCTAGATGCTGTTGATGAAGGTGAAACCGTAGTTATTCCTGAAGGGGGCTGTGCAGTTGAGTCGCATATGCCAGGCTCAATCTGGAAAATCGAATGTGCATCGGGAGATATTGTTGAAGAAGGTGCAACTCTTGCGGTGATTGAGGCAATGAAAATTGAAATCCCGATTATTGCGCCTGAACGCATGAAAGTTGAAACCATTACCATTGAAAAAGGGCAAACTGTAAAAACGGGACAAGTGCTATTTACCTTGGCGCCTGTCGCTTAAACCAAAAGAGAGCATCTATATCGATGCTCTCTTTAAACCTTATGCTTCGGTCAAATGCTTTAATACTTTATGACCATGTTCAACCGCTTCTAATTTAATTTTCGACTCTGGATTGCCTGATAAAGGTGATACGTCATAAAGCAAGTAAGTGCCGCTTAACTGCATTTGCGTATATTGAATTGAATATTGAACCGCTTTTAAAAAGCTATCGGCTAAGTTTTCTCGGTCGTTCACCATGTCAGCTTCTTTTTGCCCGACCGTCATACTAATAATGACTTTTTTATCTTTTAATTTATCGCCCTGAGAGCCATAAGCAAATTGATAAGTGAAAACTTCATCAAACCATAACTTCAAAATTGCCGGCATATTAAACCAGAACATTGGATATTGCAGAATGATGGTGTCGTGGCGTAACAAGGCCTCTTGTTCAGCATTCACATCAATTTGATAATCTGGATAGAGCTGGGAAATATCTCGGACTTCAAGGTCTGGGTAGGTTTTTACGAGTTCATTCACAATCGTTTTATTTGCAATCGATTGAGCGTAGTAGGGATGGGCCAAAATAAGTAAAGCCATAATAATGCCTTGTAACTATAAAAATAATAGTCACTATAATTTTTATAGTATTCGCGTACAATAACTATCAAAGTTGATAGGTGGCGTTAAAAATGGCAAATACTGAAAATAAATGTGAAATCAGCATGAATGGAAAAACTTATCCATGTCATATCAGTATGGCTATGGACTTGGTTGGTGGAAAATGGAAAGGCGTTATTTTGTATTATCTAAAAGATGGACCAAAACGTTTTAATGAAATCAATCAATTAATGCCAACAATCACAGAAATGACCTTAAGCCTTCAACTTAAACAATTAGAGCAAAGCGGCTTAATATCCAGAACAGTTTATGGTGAAAAAGCACCAATTAAAGTGGTGTATGAAATGACCGAATTGGGCCAGACTTTCAAGCCTGTTTTAGAGTCTTTATCGGTATGGGCACATACGATGATTAGTCGGTAATGATAAAGATTCGCTTTGTTTTAAAAGAGCTGTTACTTAATTTACGAAGTTTTAGAAGTATTACTAGTACTAATATGAATAAAAATTTTTTCACAAAGCTCTCTTGCCGATTGAGTTAATTCCCAGTCCACATGATCCATAAGTGTTAAAATTAAACGGCAAAATTTTAATTTTTCTTTAATTGTTCCTGATTTATCAGCGAAGCATCTCTTGGGATTGTCATCCGAATTTTGAAGTTCATCTACTTTGATGTGGTTATCTATTATTTTTCCAATACCATGTTCTTGATGAAAATAATTTACATCTTTAGATAAGCGACTAATATCAAAACCTTCTTTACTTGAATCTTGCATACCATCAATAGACAAATAATCACTAAGTATAGTTTTTAAATCTTCATCGCTAGCTAAAGCTGCATTTAAACCAGAAAACTTAATATTACATGCTAAATTTACTAGACTTGTTGGAATTGTATTTTCTGTCTCTTTACATTGTAATAATAAAAACTTATCACCTAAACTTTGGTTTAGTTGTTCTACACGGTCCCTTTTATTCCGGATATCACCATCTGCAATTAATAAAACACTGCTTGTAGTAAGTAAGGCATTCATGCCTCGATCATCTAAATGGCCTGTAAACTCATCACTAAAATCCCAATGAACTAAATTACTTCCTGCATACTCTACAAAGGTATAGTGATAATTGGGCATAAAACGACGATATTGTTTATATAATTCTGTATTTACTGTTTTTAATTCACTTAAGAATTTCTCCATATATTTTGTGATATAAAGCCGATCAGTTATACCTTCAACCCAAATTGTGCAGTTGGCTAAATAGACTGAAGAGGGTTTTACACCTAATGAAGCAAGTAAGTCTCGATCTCTATCACAACGATAAATTTTAAATTCAAATTCTTTTGGATCTTCAGATTTAGGCTGTTTAACAAATTTTTGGATAATAACGTGGTCTGATTCATCTACCATATCTAAAAGATGATTCGAGTGTGTAGTAAAAAAATAATAATGTTGAGTTTCATTTAAATAAAAATTCATGAGCTGGCGGACCATACCAGCATGCATATGCAACTCAGGTTCTTCTACAAAAAAGGAATGAGTTTGTTGTTTTTTAATGAATGCTTCATAAGTCAAAATAATGATTTGTTGTAGACCATCACCAAGTTCTGAAATAGGGAATTGTCTGTCAGAGCCTATTTTTATATTAACAACATCTTGATCATGTTTAGGGATAAGTGATATTGGTTCATTATCAAAAAAATATTGGCTAAGTTTATTTTCATAGCTTTTTATAAGGTCGCGTTGTTCTGGTTCACCAAGTAGATGGATCTTAAGCTCCTGATAAAGAGACTCGCCAGTAATAATACTTTTTGCATTAAATTTCTGAATATTTTTGAAATAGTCCTTTTGTGCCCGCTCCATATAGGGTTGTTTATTTTCTATTTCGGTAACAGGACGCATACCTCTAAGTATAGGAAGATAGAATTTTTCAGAGTCTAAACTTAGATCGGAACTATCTTGATATTGTTCCTTAAATTCATTTTTTAAATTAATAGAATGTTGATTTGGAGCAAATTTATGTAAAAGCCCCATACTATTTAAGTAATCAAGGCAGAGTTTAAATTGTTCGGCAGAACTATCGACAGAATAATTTAAGGTTTCCTGAAAAGTATTTAATTGAGAAAGGAAGTCACTATATGAACCTCTCTCTTTTAAATATTTATATTCATCTTTTTCTTGAAGTTCTTGTGAAACAGCTAAAAGTTGTCTAAATAATTTTATTTGATAACGGTGGGATGGCGTTTTACTACTAAAAAAATTTCTTAGAAATCTACTTTTTCCAGCATTATTTTTACCAATAAAAAAATTTAATCTTTTTATTTCAAGAATTTTATTATAGTTATCTTCATTGTAAGCAGTATAATTATCAACGTTTTCAGGCCAATAATATAATTTATTATTCATATTTCAAAAGTGATAAAGGCTTAATTGTTAAATTCATGATATTACAAAATAATTTTAATTTGAAATTTATTTGACCAATTGTACTACGTTTTTTTATTTTCACTTTTGTATGCCCTGATTTTGCACAAATTTAAAGAACTTGCCCAAAAATCACTCATAAGTACCCATCCAATCCATCAAAACCGCGCTTAAAAACTGGCACATTTTCTGCATCTCTTATCAGTAATACAAAAACTGAATTTGGTAATACCAAGCTGGAGGTGCGATATGAACGATGTAAAACCCGTGGCCCAACCAAAGCAAACTTTAAAAGCCTTTTTAGTCGAATTGCTCAGCGTACGTGCAGGCGTATATATCAAACAAAACAATTATCCGACTAAAACAAAAGGATAAGACTGTGGCAAAACAAAAGTTAGCTCGAATCAGTATTACCGTACCTGAAACGACACTCAACGCACTCGATCAGAAAATTGTCGAGCAGAACTACGAAAGTCGTTCGCAAGCCATTGTTGACATGATTAATAAACACTTGATTGCAGAGCAGGCGCAGGCGAATGAAGTGATGGTGGGCACCTTGACGCTGCTTTACGACGCTAGCCAAATGACCCTACGCAATCAATTGGTTGATTTACAACAACAGTTTTTAACTCAGGTGATTAGTTCACTTCATATTCAGCTCGACCAACAAAAGATATTGCAAGTCATGTTAATGCAGGGTGCGAGCTCTGAACTCAGACAAATTAGCCAGCAATTTATTGTGCTTAAAGGGGTGATTAAAGGGCATTTAGAACTGATGGATGCCGTGATGCCGCCTATACAGCAAAATGACTAAATGAGGAGTAGCGTGTTGAAAAATTTATGGACTATCCAAGACTGGAAAACAGCATATCAAACTGGACAAATCCATATTGAAAGTCTGATTGCTTATGTTGCAGAAATTAAAAATGATGACCATGCATGGATTGAAATTGCCTCCGTTGAGCAAATTCAATCACAAATTAATGTTTTAAAAGATCAAAACATTGCTGATTTACCGCTGTACGGTGTGCCATTTGCAGTTAAAGACAACATTGATGTCGCTGGTTTTCACACCACTGCTGCCTGTAAAGAGGTTCAATATTTAGCGACACAAGATGCTGCTGTAGTTGCCAAGCTGAAAAAAGCAGGAGCGATTGTGGTGGGCAAAACCAACCTCGATCAGTTTGCGACTGGACTGGTTGGGGTTCGTTCTCCCTATGGTGCAGTAAAAAATAGTTTTAAGCCCGAATACATCAGCGGTGGTTCAAGCTCAGGCTCTTCGGTAGTAGTGGCTAACGGTATAGTGCCTTTTAGTTTAGGAACAGACACGGCGGGGTCAGGCCGTGTTCCTGCGGGCCATAATAATATTGTGGGTCTTAAGCCGACAAAGGGCTGGTTTTCTACTACAGGTTTAATTCCTGCCTGTCGGACCATTGATGTCATTTCTATTTTTGCACTGCATATTGATGATGCTTGGACAGTGGCCAGTTTAATGCAGGGCTATGATGAAACAGATGAATATTCACGAGCACATCCAGCCAATGTACCAACTCAGTTTTCTAAACGAAAAATTGCCATTCCTGCTCAGCTTGAGTTTTATGGCGACCTTGAATCTGAAAAAGCCTTTTTAGTTGCAATCGAGCGTGTAAAAAAACTAGGTTATGAAGTTGAGAGTATTGATTTCAGCGCGTTTAATGAGCTTGCTGTTGCACTTTATAATGATGCATGGGTAGCAGAAAGAACAGTCGCCGTTGAACGCATGACAACACGTGACAAAGCCCATCCGGTTATTGCCCAGATTATTGCGCAGGCAGATCGCTTCAAAGCAACAGATGCACTTCAAGCGGAATATAACCGTGCAGTACTGGCCCGAAAAATTAATTTGGCACTTCAACCTTTTGATGCATTGATGGTTCCAACTACACCAACCATTTACACCATTGCAGAAGTTGAAGCTGACCCGCTAACTAAAAACGCGCACATGGGGGCCTATACCAACTTTGTAAATTTTGCCGATCTTTCTGCTTTGGCCTTACCAAATGTACTGCGTGAGGATGGTTTACCAAGTGGTGTAACCTTTATTGCATCCGCTTGGCACGATCAGGCACTGGCTAATTTTGCGCAGCTCTGGCAAACCGAAACACCGCTGAGTTTGGGTAAATCAACTCAACATTATCAAAAAAGTATAGAGATCCAGTCCAACCATTCAGTGCAGCTTGCGGTCGTGGGAGCGCACTTAACAGGCATGCCACTTAATTTTCAGCTGACTAGTCGTAATGCCACTTTACTCAAGAAAACCCAGACAGCAGAAGCCTATAAACTATTTGCCTTAAAAAATACCACGCCACCAAAACCGGGGCTGCAATGCGATGCGACAGGTACGTCAATTGAAGTTGAAGTGTGGGATGTTCCTTTAGCAAATTTCGGAGCCATTGTGGCTGAAGTGCCTGCACCACTTGGTATTGGCAACCTTAAATTAAAAGATGGAACATGGGTCAAAGGTTTTATTTGCGAAGCTTATGCCCTTCATGATGCAACCGATATTAGCCATTTTGGAGGCTGGCGAGCCTATATACAGTCACTCAATCAAACCGCTCAAAATGTTGTTAGTAAAAATGTTGGGGAAGTTTCTATATGATTAAAAAAGCGTTTTTATCCGTATCTATTTTATCGGCAGTTGTATTGGGTGGGTGTGACAATACGGCTAAAGTGCCCGAGGCCAAACAGGATGCTCAGGCAACCACAAATACAAAACCAATTACCATTGGCTATAGTGATTGGCCAGGCTGGGTGGCTTGGCAAGTAGCCATTGAAAAAGGTTGGTTAAAAGAAGCAGGGTTAAATGTGGAGTTTAAATGGTTTGATTATTCCGCTTCTCTCTCGGCTTTTTCGGCAAATCAGCTTGATGCCGTTTTGGTCACCAATGGCGATAATTTGGTAACAGCTTCGGGGGGCACTCAAGGCATGATGATCATGGCAACAGATTATTCTGCGGGTAATGATGTCATTATTGCAAAAGAGGGAATTAATACCATTCAAGACTTAAAAGGAAAATCAATCGGCGTTGAAAAAGGCTTGGTTGATCATCTTTTACTAGCAACAGCTTTAACCGACCATAACATTAAAGCCAATGACGTGAAGCTGGTAAACTCAGCAACCAACCAATTACCTCAAGTGTTCAATAGCCCAGATATTTCTACGATTGCTGTTTGGCAACCTGTTGCAGGTCAAGCATTAAAAGCCGTAGCGGGTTCTAAAATTATCTATACCTCTAAAGACAAGCCGGGTTTAATTTATGACACTCTGACCGTCAACATGAGTCATTTAACTGCCCATCAAGAAGAATGGAAAAAAATCATTCAGGTGTGGGACAAAACAGTTAAATATATTAATGACCCTGCAACCCATGCCGATGCAGTTAAAATCATGGCAAACCGTTCAGGGGTTGACCCGAAACAATATGAGTTGATGGTTAGCGGGACGCATCTATTAGATATCAATGCCAATAAAAAGGTATTTGCTAAATCAGATGGTTTTGACTCGATTTATGGTTCGACTTATCACGTAAATAAATTTAATGTTGAAAATGGTATTTATAAAACTGAGCAAAATGTAGATGGGCTGATTTATCCGACACTCATAGAACAACTCAAATAAGCCCAATCAATAAAAAAGCCCAAGTTCAGCTTGGGCTTTTTAATGTCTTTCTTATTTTTCTGTACTGACTTGAGTCATACGCGGAATTTTTGGTAAATCTTGCAAAGCTGGGTCAAGCTCGTCTTCTTCGGCGTGTACCAGATAATCAACCCGTGAGCGGAGCTGTTTAAACTCAGGGGTACTCATTAAGTCCAGTGAACGTGGGCGCGGTAAATTCACTTCAATAATTTCCTTAATTTCACCTGGGTTGGCTTTGAGTGCCACAATTCGGTCTGCAAGTAAAATAGCTTCATCCATGTCATGGGTGACAAAAATAATGGTGATATCAATGTTTTGCCATAAATCCATTAAGTGTTTTTGCATTTTTTGGCGAGTGTGAGGGTCGAGCGCACCAAAAGGTTCATCCATCAGTAAAATTTTAGGTTGATTGACCAAGGCTCTCGCAATTGCAACGCGCTGTTTCATGCCACCAGAAAGTTGATGTGGATACTGATTCTCATATTTCTCTAAACCAATAATATTGATCCATTCACGTGCTTGAGCCTCGGCTGTCATTTGACTGGCTCCTCGCATTTGCGGACCAAACATCACATTTTCTTTTACGGTTTTCCAAGGGAAAAGGGTATAGCCCTGAAACACCATGCCGCGTTCAGGACATGGGCCTGTAATGCATTCGCCGTCTACTAAAACTTCTCCACTATGATATGGGTCTAAACCTGCAATGACACGGCTCAGGGTCGATTTACCACAGCCGGAAGGGCCAATCACACAAATAAATTCTCTTTTATGAATTTTTAAATCGAGCTTATTTAAAACAGTGCGTTCGCTTTGTCCATGCTTAAAGACTTGGCTCAGTTGTTTAGCTTCTAAAATAACAGGACGTTCATAAATTTTTTGAAAGTATTCATGCGCGTTAAATGTTGAATCATTCATTATTTTGCTCCTACTTTCCAAGTGAACATCCGCTCACCTAACTTCATTAATACCCAATCACATACCAGACCAATCACCCCAATAATCAGAATGGCTGCATAGACATTGTCAAAATTTTGATAGCGTGCTTGTTGGGTAATAAACCATGTAATACCCGAAGTCGTACCAATCAACTCTGAAACAATTAAATAGGTCCAAGCCCAGCCCAATAACACCCGTAAGTCACGGTAAATATCGGGTAAGGCAGCGGGGATCACTACATGGAATAAACTCTTCAGCTTATTGGTGCCAAGCGTATAGCCAGCTTCAATTAAGCTTCGATCAACCATTCGGGTGGTATTGGCAATAATGAGAATTTGCTGAAAAAGTGTACCAATCACAATAATTGCGATTTTAGGTGCGTCATTAATTCCTAAAATTGCCACGGCAAGTGCGCCAAAAGCCGGTGCAGGCAAGTAACGGAAAAACTCGACAAAAGGCTCTGTTAACAGCGATATGCGCTTAGAAAAACCACACAAAATACCGAGTGGAATCCCCATAAGCGAAGAGATAAAAAAAGCTGAAAATACCAGTTTAATACTGTGCCATAAACTTTGATGAAACCACGGCGAATCGGGTTGCTCTGGTGGTGTGGTAAAGGCGGTGACCAAAGCCTGAGCGACTTCATGAGGAGCGGGTAAATAAATCGGATTGACTAAAATACCTTGTGGTGGTGCAGAATTTCGATTGACTGCATTTTGTGCTTCGAGATAGAACACATTTTTATCAATGCGACTTCCCACTTGTAAGTAAGAAACACTTCCCGAACTCGTGATTTGTACTTGAGGATGCCAAACAAAAGGTAAGTAACTGATTGCGCACCAAAGACATATTGGAATAACGAAAGAACAAATACTGAGAATCAGCTTGTTCTTTCGCGTAAATTCCTTTGCAACATAACCCATATCGACAGCTCCCCATTTTGATCAGTATTACGATTTTCATAAAACGTAATATTGTTAAGCAAAATAAGTGCCATCTTTAAGGCGAGCGATATGACTTAGTTGTTAGTTTTGGAGTGGAACTAAAGTTTCATGTAAATAAACCCAATAACATTTTTCGCCTTCTACTTTAATGCAGGCTGTGGAAGTACGTACTGTCTCGGTCTCATCAGTTTGCTGATGCTCCTGATATTGGACCCAACAATAATTTTCAAATTCGTATAAAGCTGTGCTTTTAAGAATAGTGATTTTTAAAGAGGGTTTTTTCCCGATATTTTGGCTAAATAAACTATTCACTTCGGCTAAACCAATGCAGTGGCCTTGAACCGTGACCATCTTAAAATTTTGATCAAAACTATCTAAAAGCGGGCTAAGACTCTGTTCTGCATTTTGGCCTGTAAATACATTTTCGATCAAAACGTGTAGGTCAATCACGCTTTGAATGGCTTGATTCATTTGTTTAGACATAGGCTTTTTCCTTTAAAATGGGAATGAGTGAAAGTAAGCAGAGGACTGCTGCAATTAAAAAAGTATGTTGATAGCGAAGCAGATCACTTGAGCCAGACATCAAGTTATATATTGAAATGAGAACAACAGTACCGACACTAAATGAAACTTGTCGATTGATGTTCCAGAGCACACTACCTTGTAGTAAATCTTGACCCGTAAAATCAATTAACGAACTAATTTGGGCAATATTGGCGCTTAAGCCGCCTCCCATACCCATCACTAAATAGGCGAATACTAAAAAGCTTATGGGGCTAGTGTTTGAAATAAAAAATAAGAAAAAGATTCCAAGGCTATGAAGGGTAATGCCAATAATAAGTAAATATTTCTTTTCTATTTTTTGATAGAGCAGGCCACCGCTTATCATTGCCACCAGCGCACCTGCTGCATAGAGCAACATGAATGAGCCAGTTTGTTTTGCGTTAAAGCCAAGGTTAACCTGTAAATTAAAAATATTGAGTAAATTAACGCCTGTAAAAATACCGGGAACAGCGTAATAGACAATAAATGCATTGCGTAAATTTTTATTTTTTAATAACTGAAGATTAAGAATGGGATGAGAGATTTTTTTCGAATGTTGAATGTAAAAAATAAGCATTCCCACCGAAATTAGAAAACTGCTTACAGCCAACGTGAGATTGTGATAATCCCCATAGAATGAAAATGAGAGTAACAAACATAACAGGCTTATATTAAAAATAACCAAGCCTTTTATGTCTGGTCTTTCACTCGGCACATTCTCTGTTTTTTTAACCCATAGCCATGCTAAAAATGAGGCAAGTAAAGAAAAAGGAAGATTAGAAAAAAATACCCATCGCCAACTCAATGAATCAATAATCACACCACCAAGGGCGGGTGAAAATGCGGGCGCAATTAAAGCAATTGCCATAATCATTGTAGAAATGCGTTGGCGCTCTTGATTGGGAAATAAGGCATATACCAATGCTTGGCCTACGGGAATTAATAAACCTCCAGCGATACCTTGAATAAAACGCCAAAAAATTAAGCTATAAATCGATTCACTAAATCCAATAAAGCAAATGCTGATAGAAAATAACAGCATCGAATAACATAATAACTTTTGGTTCCCTAGCTTGGTGGCTAACCATAAACTCATCGGCATGATTAAAATCAAACCTAAAATATAAGCATTTGTTACCCAAGCGACCATGGATTGGCTGACTGAAAATGATGATGCAATATTAGGTAAAGCAATTGCTGACATAAAAATGTTAATGCAATCAATAAAGAACCCAAGTAAAAACACCGTTGCTATTTTATATCGATAAGACATACCTACCTCCGAGCAGGCAGGGTAAGATTTGGCTCTTTTATTGTCGATGCAGGGGAAGTAAAATCATTGTTTAATAATTTCAAACAATCGGCTGAATTGTGCAAAAAAATCTCAAGCAAATTACTAGTTTTTTACAAGTTGTCGATTCCGGGTCTTTTACTAAGGCTGCCGAAATTTTGGGGCTGAGCCGATCAATGGTCAGTATTGATATAAAACAATTAGAAAAGCAGTTAAATACAAGTCTCTTAATTCGGAATACCCGTAATATTGCATTAACTGAAATAGGCCAGCATTTTTATCAAGATTTTAAACAAATCCAGCTTCAGATTGATGAGGCTTTTGAGCGAAGCCAGCATTTAGGCATAAGTATTACAGGCACTTTACGTTTTTCATCAACCAATGAATTTGGTCAACGTTTTATTCTGCCTTTACTTCCTGAATTTTGTCGGCTTTATCCACATTTACGCTTACAATATTCGTTTAATTCTTCCCTCGATGATTTAGTCACTGAAAAATTAGATCTTGTTATACGGCTAGGAAATTTAAAAAACTCATCTCTAAAAACTCGAAAAATCGGAGAATATCCAATTTATCTTGTGGCTACACCGCAATTTATACAAAACCATCCTGTAGAAAATATATCCGATTTGGCAGATGTTCCTTGGATTGGTCACACCTTATTAAATTGGCAAGATTCACAATATATTTTGCAAAATAGTTTAGGGGAGCAATATTCATTACCTTTTATTCGAAGTCAGTATGAATCAAATTCAGTAACAGCAATTCATCAAATGGCTCTTTCATCCTTAGGTATTGCGATTTGCCCAGCATGGTTAGTTGATGAAGATATTCAACAAAACCGCTTAATTCGTTTGTTTCCTGATTTCTCATTACCGTTACAAAATATTCAATTGCTTTATGCTAATACCTCTAATTTACCGGCCAAAACTCGAGTATTTATAGACTTCTTGGTGGCCCGTCTTTCTTTTAGATAAACTAAAAAAGTATTTAAGCTATGGAAACTAATCTACTTTATAAAAAATAGACAATTCTGTCTGTTTTTTATAAAATACCGATGATTACGACTCAGTTTTATAATAATGATGTCCCATAAAATATTTCAAATTTTAGATAGTTTAGGTTTGGTTGCACAGAATCGTGTACTTCATGTGCAATTTTCCAACCCATCATTAAACAATCAAGTCTTCTTACAACGTATTGAAGGCGAACATACGCTCAATCAGGGTAGCGTTGCTGAGCTACTGTGTCTGTCGACGAACGCACATATTGCATTAAAACAATTTATTGGCTGTCAGGTTGCTGTCGATCAGGTCACTGACATGGGCCAGTTTTTTAGAACCACGGGCATTATTACCGAAGCGAGCCAAGGGCAAAGCGACGGTTCACTCACCATTTATAGCTTAACCTTAAAAGACTCAACTGCACTCTGGCATAAACGCCGTAATAGCCGCGTGTTTATGAATAAAAGTGTGCGCGATATTAGCGAAATTCTGTTTAAAGAATGGCAAGGCAAAAGCCCGTTATTTGCCTCAAGCTTAACGCTCGATACAGCAGGGTTAACTAAAGACTACGATGTGCGTCCATTTGTGATGCAGTCAAACGAAAGCGATTATGACTTTTTAACCCGTTTGTGGCGTAGCGAAGGCATTAACTGGCTAGTGGATGAATCACAGCTTTTAGTAGCCGACCCGAATGCGTCCATTCAGCCACAAGTACTGCGTTTAATTGACGATAACCAAAATTATCAGGCTCTTGAGCGCCGTAGCCTACGTTACCAACGCAGCAGTGCTACAGAACAGTTTGATACTATTACCCAAGTCAAGGCAGAGCGCCGCTTACAACCGTCTTCTGTTCATGTGCAACGCTGGCAAGCCGATGCTTTGCAACAAGAAGAAGGCAGTGGCAGCGTACAAGGCACACAAAAGCACAGCGAACACTATGACAATGCTAGCCTAAACCTTGAAGATGCATGGCACGTTAGCCCCGCGTGGATGCAAGACTTAAACGGTGAAGATCAAGCCACCGCTTCAGGCAATAGCCAGATTGAACAGCTCAACCAACACATTAATGCCTACCATCACCTGAGCTCTAAACAGTTCACTGTTTCAGGGAACGTTCGTGATGCACAAGTGGGTTACTGGTTCGAACTGAATGACCATCCAGAACTCGATCAACACGACAGTGCAGATAAAGAATTCTTAATCTTAAGCAAACACTACTATAACCAGAATAATTTACCGAAAGAGTTACAACAGCAACTCGAACGTCTGTTACCAAAAGACAAGCTCAAGGCAGCCCAACTCGACAGCCAAAACCTTGAGCAGCGCCACTTTGCTGAGCTGAATGTTGTTCGACGCAACATTAAAGCTGTCCCTGAATATAGTCCGCTAGAACACCGACCAGCCGCTTACCCACAGCGCGCTAGAGTGGTGGGGTTGGAAGGTGAAAGCATTCATGTCGACCAATGGGGACGTATTAAAGTCCGCTTCCTGTTTACCCGAACTGATGACCATAGCCATGATGGTGGAGCAGGAAGTAACGACAATGACACCGACTCGGCTTGGGTCGATGTGCTGACTCCGTGGGCGGGCGCCGGTTATGGCGCACGCTTCTTGCCTCGCGTGGGTGAGATCGTGGTGATCGATTTCTTTGACGGCAATATTGACCGTCCATTTGTGGTGGGCCGTATTCACGAAGCTGAACGTCACCCAACCCAGTTCGATCAGAAAGGCCAGCTACCCGACACCAAAAAACTGAGTGGCATTCGCTCAGAAGAAGTTGATGGCAAAGGCTTTAACCAGCTACGTTTTGATGACTCCACAGGGCAAATCAGTGCCCAGCTACAAAGTAGCCATGCAGCCAGTCAGCTCAACTTGGGTAACTTAAGCCATCCAAAAGACAAAGCCGAAAGTGAAGGCCGAGGTGAAGGCTTCGAACTCAGAACTGATCAATGGGGCGCAGTAAGAGCAGGTAATGGCTTACTCGTTAGTACCCATAAACAGGACCAAGCTCAAGGCGTACACCTCGACGCAAATGAGGCCAAACAACAAATAGAAGGCAGCCTCAACAATGCCAAGGCACTCAGTGAAGTTGCTAAAAATCAGCAAACTGATCCATTGGAAGTTCTTGAGAACTTAAAAACCTTCATAGAACAAATTGAAGAAAAAGATCAAGACAAAGCTGCTGCTTTTAAGCAAGCCTTGATGATATTAACTGCACCTAACAGCATTGCCATAGCGAGTAATGAAGACATTCACTTAAGCGCAGATGCTCAGTTAAGTCAAACTGCTGGTGATAGCATTAACCTGACCACTCAAAAAAACCTGATTGCACATGCCCAAAATAAAATCAGCCTTTTCGCAGCGCAAGAAGGAGCAAGACTGTATGCAGGCAAAGGTAAAGTTGAGATACAAGCGCAAGGTGATGGCGCAGATTTAATTGCCCGTAAAGCTGTTCAGATTATTTCAACAGAAGACAAAATTGAAATTAGTGCTTCTAAAGAAATTGTGATTACGGCGGGTGGATCTCAACTCAAGATTAATGGCTCGGGAATTTTCCCTGTCACTGGTGGCAAGTTTGAGGTGAAGGCAGGGCAGCATTTGTTTATGGGGGGAGGAAGTGCGAATTTCAGTTCTTCATTGCCGCCTCCACCAAAACGTAGTCCTGGTACTTTAGAGCTCATCCATGATTATGCGCATGGTGAGTTTGTTAAAAGTGGAAGTTATACAGTTGTCGATACCTTAGGAAAAGAAGTTACAGGCAAGTTGGATGATAAGGGATTTGCAAGAGTTTCTGGCTTAGCAACAGGGGCCGTGAAGGTCTTCTTTGAGCCTGATCATCGTGATCCTTGGGATGCAGCAAGTGACTTTAAGCGTCCAGTTGAGTGGCCAAATGAGAATGATGCTGATATTGAGCAATCAGAGTCATTAATTGCACAAATGAGTAAAACAGCCCAGTCTAAACTTGGTGAATTATCTAAACAATTAACCAATCCTGCGAATATTATGAAAAATATTCAAACTGCACAAAGCATAAAATCTGAAGGGGCAAAGGCTTTAATGCCAATGTTAAAAACAGAGGCGCAGGGATTAGTGACTGATCAAGTGAAAAGCTTTTTACCCATTTCAGAAGTAGGCCAAAAAATAGGGAACAACATTGATCTTGGATCAATTCAAAAAATAAATGACTTCAGCAAATTAAGTACTGTTGATGGCGGTAGCTTGGTGACTAATGCTCTTCCTCAATATTTGCAAAGCCCTTTTAAAAAGAATTCGTAGAGAAATAAAATGTCTGGAAAAACAGAAGTTGTTAAACCATTATCAGAAGTTGCTATTAAAGATGTTAGTCATTCAAAACAAAAAATAGATGACTGGTTAAAAAGTCATACTCATCAAATTGTAACGTTAGACTTGGTTGCAAGTGTAATGGGAACAATACCAATTATTG
The DNA here is from genome assembly GCF_035615195.1 of Acinetobacter sp. IK31. Classification (NCBI taxonomy): domain Bacteria; kingdom Pseudomonadati; phylum Pseudomonadota; class Gammaproteobacteria; order Moraxellales; family Moraxellaceae; genus Acinetobacter; species Acinetobacter sp. IK31. Next base: position 49,851 of record NZ_JANBOB010000007.1, read on the forward strand.
GCAATGTGATGGCTGCCATCGATGTGGTTTCCGACATTTGTTATATCTACGATAAAGGTTTTCAAAATGCCGATATTATGGATTGGACCACAATGGGTATTGACCTTATTGGGATTGCACCTGTACCAGGAACAACAGCAATTCGTATGTCTGCTCGTCCAGCCTTATTTTTAGTTCGTCAAGAAGTTAAACGTGTGGGTAAAGCTGCTTTAGGAGAAGCAGTTATTGTAGTGATCTCTAACCATTTAAACGATCAGGTTGCAGGGGATATAGAAAAATTCTGCAAAACTGGGTTAAATAAACTAAATTCAATTTTAGCCACTTGTGGTGGAACAGTCCAAAATGCAACGACACAAATTAATGGCGGAATTGTTCGAGTTGTAACAAAAGGCCAAGTATTTACAAATGCAGGCTCAAATACAAACCGCGCTCAACAGCAAGCTGCTGGTGTTATTAAAGGAATAAAAAGTGGTGATTTAACGCGAGCTGGAAAAAACTTGGTTTACATGACTGAAAACTTGGGGAAAGCTCTTATTAAAACAGGAGCAAACTCCAATGCTAAAGTTGTTACTTCTTTAGTTCCTGCACATCTAAAGCAGCCGATATTAAATGTAGGCGCAACGATTAATAAAATTGGTATCACTGCCAATACTAAAATTAAAGGCTTGGGAAATGCAGCGCAGCCGCAAACAATTGGGTGGCTATTTGATGTATTGAGAATGAGTGCTTCTAAATTTAGGAAAAAGAAACCAGCTCAAGTTAAGCCAACTCAAACCACACAAGTCAGACATGACAAGAAAAATAATAAATTAGAAAAGGCGAATACTGAACATGCAGCGACTCATAATGCGAATGCAGGTAAAAACTGTAAAGGTGGTGCGACTAAACGATCGATTACTTTTGCCATGGGTACTGAGTTTTTAAATCATATAGATGCCCAAATTCACCCGTTACTAATAGAGCAATTTTCGAGAACGTACGTATCGAACTTATATCAGTATGATAATTCGATTTTCGGAGCGCGGTGGATTACACCTTTTACAACCAAGATTGCTCGTTGTTCTAGTTACAACATTAATGAACCTAAAGAACCGATTGAGCAAGAGGGCTGGGAGTATATTGGTAGCGATGGCCGCCCTGTTCGTTTACCAGAGCTAAAAGTTGGGCAGAGTTACTATGATGAAGTAGAAACTTTTACTTATACAGTTGTCTCACCTGAAATTAGAGCAATTTCATATGGTGTTTCAGAAACTCGCTTCTATCAAAAATATAAAAATGAGTTTCGTTTAGTCTCCATAGAACGTCAAAATGGATTTAGTATCGGACTACGTTATGACTATGAATTAGAAAATGGTGATAGCTATTTATCCGACATTATATTTAAACAGCAACAACAAACTTTGGCGCATATAGCATTACAAATTAATGATGTGCAGAAAGTTGTTGCAGCTTGGTTGATTGAAGATGGTCAACTCATTAGACAACTATCAGCATATCAATATAACGAGCAAGGCGATTTAATTAAGGCAACCAATGAGTTTGCTGCCTCTTATGAATATCAATACCAAGCTCACTTATTGACTCGTTATACTGATCTTACTCAAAGAGGAATGAATTTAAAGTGGGATGGCGTTTTACCTAGCTCAAAAGCGATTGAAGAATGGGCCGATGACTATAGTTCCGCTACTAAATTAGATTGGGATGAAAACGTTCGCGTAACTTCAGTCATGGATATCGATGGTAACGTGACTGAATACTATTATGGTATTACGGGTTACACCTATCGAATTATTTATCCAGACAATTTGCAAGAATGGTTCTTTAGAGACCAAGCAAAAAATATAACTTCTCATATTGCTACAGATGGAACAGAAACATCATATACCTATGACGAACGCGGTAATGTCTTAAGTATGGTTCAGGCCGATGGCTCAACCTTCTATTATGAATATGACGAAAAAGATAATCTGATCGGTTTTGTTGACGCTGAACAGGGGCGTTGGTTTAAAGAGTACGATGCTTCAGGAAATATAATTAAAGAGATTGATCCGCTGAAGCATGAAACAGCCTATGCCTACAATGCAATGGGATTGGTAACTTCCATTCAAGATGCTAAAGGCGGAAAGAAGACACTTAAATATGATGATCAAGGCAACTTGGTTACTTATACTGATTGTTCTGGTAAAGAAACGCACTGGCACTATGATGATCGCGGACGCGTCAAATTTATTGAAAATGCTTTAAAGCAAAAAGTTGAATATTTCTATACGGAATTAACTGCTGAACCAAGACAGCCTCTAGCTAAAGGCTTACCGCTGAATGCTTTTGGACAGCTCGAAAAAATTAAACATGCTGATGGGGCTGAAGAGCATTTTATTCATGACGAAGAAGGTCGTTTATTAGTTCATATTGACCCTAAAGGCCAGCAGACACGTTATGAATATGACGTAGCTGGTTTAATTACTAAGCGTATTGACCCATTAAATCAAACTTTAAAATATCAATGGGACCGTTTAAGTCGCTTAAAACGTTTAATTAATGAAAATGGCGCAAGTTATGAGTTTGTTTATGATGCTGCGGGTCGATTAGTAAAAGAAATTGATTTTGATGGCAAAGAAACTGCTTATACGTACGATGAATATAATGGTCGTTTAACTAGTAGCATTGAGGTCGCTTCTGCCTATGGTCAAGATTTCAAAGATCGTGCTGCGCCTAAAGACCGTATTCAGCAATTTATTTTTGACAGCATGGGGCGTTTAGAACAACGCACAGCAGGATATGGCTATCAAGGACAAGAGCTTGAAGAAAAGCAAACAGAAGAATTTTCTTACGATGGCTTAGGTAATTTAGTTCAGGCTAAAAATGCTGAAACTAACTTGCAGTGGTTTTACGATGCAGCAGGCAATTTAATAAAAGAACATCATCAAGATGTTGTGACTCAGAAAACTGCTGTGTGGAAACATGTCTATGATGAATTAAATAATCGAACCACAACCATCCGACCAGATGGACAGAAAATAGATTGGCTGACTTATGGAAGTGGGCATGTCTATAGCATGGCCTTAAATGGAGAAGATGTTGTTAGTTTTGAGCGTGATGATTTACATAGAGAGACATTACGACACTATGCAAATGGTCTTAGCCAACAACAACGTTATGATGAGGTGGGGCGTTTAACTCAGCAATTAATGTTAAATGGGCATGACAAAGGCTATCAGGCCCAAACACAAAATAATGCTATCCAGCATACCAACCAATTGATTGAGCGCTTATATCACTACGATAAAACAGGTGAGTTAACGCTCATTAAGGATACTCGTCGTGGAACCATTCACTATAAATATGATCCTGTTGGGCGTTTATTAGAGGCAACCAGTAAGCTTGGCAAAGAGACATTTAATTTTGACCCGGCAAGTAATATTCTGGATCGCTATAACAGTACCAAAGAGCAATCTTCACAGCATATTTCTGATGAAAAAGGTTATGGCTATAACCGTTTAGTCAATAACGTGGTGCAGGAATATCTTGACCAACAATATCAATATGATGCTTTTGGGCAACTGATTAGACAAAAGTCATCACAAGGTGATTTAAATCTTGAGTGGGATGTATTGGGACGTCTTGTTCGTAGTAGAAACAATCAATACACGGCAGAATATCGTTACGATGCTTTAGGCCGACGTATTCAAAAAAGAAGTAAGCATCACCATACAGGTTATGAGCAGAACATTATTTATGGTTGGGATGGTGATACTTTAGCGTATGAATCTAACGCTGATATAACTAAACACTATTTCTACGAAAAAGATAGTTTCGTGCCTTTGTTGCAAGCGGCGTATCATCACTCAATTGAACTACATCAAACCCAAGACTGGACAGAAAAAACATATAGCATTTATAAAGACCCTCTTTGGAATACCGTAAAACAAAGCCAAAGCTTTGATGAGGTATGGTTCTATCACTGCGACCATTTAGGCACACCGCAAGAAATGAGTAACCAGACAGGTGCCATTGTTTGGAAAGCTCAATATAAAGCTTGGGGAGAATGTAAGGTTGAACAAGCTAAGTCAGATTTCTTTGAAAATTCAGAGATTATAAGCAACAACATCCGTTTCCAAGGTCAGTATTTTGATGGGGAAACAGGACTTCATTACAACCGTTATCGTTATTATTCGCCGTATGTAGGACGGTTTATTAGTAAAGATCCGATTGGATTATTGGGTGGTTTTAATGTTTATGCTTATGCACCTAATCCAGTGGATTGGGTTGATCCTTTGGGGTTGAATAAATCATGCCCTAATCAACCTACGAAAAAGGATCATTATGATGCTTCATCTAGGAGAGAGGCTTTAAGAAAAGCTAAACAAGATGCAAAGATTCCTCAAAGTCAACAGCCTAAAATAACGAGAGAAGATTTAGATGATGGGTATGGAAATAAAGTCATGAAAGATGGACAGCCAGTTACTACAAGAAACTATCATTATACAAATACTGATGGTAAACAAATTGTTATTCAAGAACATACTTATGGCCATACGAAGGCAGAAAAAAATAAAGGTTTAGAACCACATATTAATGCTAGACCGATTGAAAACACTAAGACTGGTTATGTTCCTGGTACATATGGGCATTACAATATTAAACCTAAAGGTGGTAGTTAACTTATGTTTATTAATGAAATAAGTAATAATGTTTTTTTAAAGAAACTTTATTCAGATGATATAACTTCATCTATATTAATAGGGCGATTTAGTATTGACTTGTCGGGTTACTGTGATATAGATTTTCATGTGAATAAGGAACCAGATATTCTTGTTGAAAAATATGGGGTATGGGGGGTTGATTATAATACTGTTGTTATTAAAACTAAAGGTAGAATATCCGGAGATGTTTTAATCAATGGGTGGTTGCTTAATGATTATAAAGAATTAACTTTTAAAAAGACTCATAATGGTATTTTTATAAAATCAACAAATGGTAATTTTAATTTTTCTGTGGAAGTGAATGGATTAATATTTCAAGGTATTTCTGTTTATTTTGATGGAAAAGATTAGAAATTTATTAAAATATATCTAAAATTCTTTATTATCTGAGAATTTTAGATATATCAATATCTAAATATTATTAAATTAGATAGATTATTATGTAATAGCTTTTCTCTATATATTTGTCATCTGGATGCGTCTTAAGAGGTGAGTGATTCCCCATGTGAAATGATCTGTAAAATTTAATATAAGATTGGGAGAGTTCTTTTCAGCAAAGCAACGCTTTGCACGAGAGCTATGTTCGAAATTGCAAAGGAAGAAGAGTAAAATCTAATTTTTTAGAAAATAGTGAAATTATTTCAAACAATATTCATTTGCAAGGTCACTATTTTGATGGGGAAACAGGGCTTCATTACACTCCGTTATCGTTATTATTCGCCGTATGTAGGTCGGTTTATTAGTAAAGACTCGAGTGGGTTGTTGGGTTGATTGATTCTTTGGGGGTAAGCAATGAGACAAATCAAAAAAAATTAAAAAGAAAATTATCGGCTGTGGAGTCTGCTCAAAATAAAGCTGTTAGAACACGAGAGTTAAGTGATGGTAGAATAAGATATTATGAAAAAGAGGCTTTAGCTAAGACTCAAGGTCCAACTCGAGGAAGATCCCATGTTACAGAAATTAATCCTAAAACTGGTACCGTTAGAGTATGGGAGGAAACATATGATCATAATGGTAATGTAAATAGGGTACATCCTAAGATGATAAACGGTGAGGTTGTGGATATTCCACATTATCCACCAACAAAAGCAGATATAGATCAAGGTAAAGCAACTCCATCAGGGCGAGCTATCAAAAAAGGGTGTCCTCTATAATGTTACGTAATATTGATAAAATAGTATTAGATAAACTTCATTTAATTTTAGAAAATGAAATATTTGATTATCGGATAGTTGCTAGAGAAGCATATTTAATTCGTCTTGATATGGATTATTTAGAACTCAATGAGGATTTACAAAATTTGCTTGATGAATTGATTGGAATGGATGCAGGCGAAGAGGGGGAATTTTCACTTACTAAAGATGAGATTATAGCAAAAATAGATTCTATTGAAGATGTGGGGTAAAATTATTAGAACTCTTGTGAAAGTTATTTTTAATCATCTAATAGAGTGGTCGAAAAAGTTAGAAATCATCTTTAATTGTTGATTAAATGAATAGTATTTTTATAAAATCAATAAATGGTGATTTTAATTTTTCTGTGGAATTGAATAGTTTGATATTTCAAGATATTTCTGTTTATTTTGATAAAAAAGATTAGAAAGTCATTAAAATATATCTGGAATTCTCTGTTGTCTGAGAATTTTAGATATATCAATATCTAAATATTATTAAATTAGATAAATCATTATGTAATAGTTTTTCTCTAATATATTTTTCATTTGGATACGTCTCAGGAAGTGAGTGATTCCCCATGTCAAATGATCTGTAAAACTTACTATAAGATTGGGAGAGTTCGTTTCAACAAAGCAAGGCTTTGCACGGAGAACTATGCTCGAAATGGCAAAGGAGAAAGAGCAAAATCTAATTTCTTCAAAAATAGTGAAATTATTTCAAACAATATCCATTTCCAAGGTCAGTATTTTGATGGCGAAACAGGGCTTCATTACAACCGTTATCATTATTATTCGCCGTATTTAGCTCGGTTTATTAGTAAAGACCCGAGTGGGGTGTTAGGTGGATATATATTTATGCTTATTTACCGAATCCAGTAGGATTAGTAAAGAAAAAACCATCTAAATATGCCTTAAAAGATAGTCATAATGCTACTGCTCAAGAATTAGCAGATAGTAAAATTGGTGGAGGAACTCGAAGTGGTCAATCTAAAGTTCGACAAAAATTATTAGATGAAGATAATTCTAACAATAAAGGTGTTTATACTTGTTGGCGTTTAATTCACTTTTTTATATTTATCACGGATAGTATTCTCATTCATTCGTGTATTCATATGGTTAAGTTTCTCTTTACAAAATAGACAGATGTTTCTGTATTTTATAAAATAACGCCAATCCTGACAAAGTTTTCATAAAAAAGATGTTATCTCATATACATAGAATTTTAGAAGATTTAGGTATCAGTTCGCAAAAACGTGTGCTTCATATTCAGTTTTCTAATCCATCGTTGAATACTCAAGTCTTTTTACAAAGTATTGAAGGGCAGCATCAGCTAAATGAAGGTGTGACTGCCGGTTTATTTTGTCTTTCTACCAATGCCCATATTTCATTAAAACAATTTATTGGTTGTCAGGTTGCAGTCGATCAAGTAACTGATCAGGGGCAGCTATGTAGAACTACAGGAATTATTACAGAAGCCAGTCAGGGGCAGAGTGATGGTTCATTAACATTGTATAAATTGAGATTACAAGACCCGACCGTGCTGTGGTATAAACGCCGCAATAGCCGTGTGTTTATGAATAAAAGTGTACGGGACATTAGTGAAATTCTATTTACAGAATGGCAAAACAAAAGTTCGTTGTTTGCGTCTAGCTTAACTTTGGACTTAAAAGGTCTGACACAAGACTACGATGTTCGACCTTTTGTTATGCAAAGTAATGAAACGGATTATACTTTTTTAACCAGACTTTGGCGTAGTGAAGGCATTAACTGGTTAATTGATGAAGCGCAGTTGTGTGTCGCAGATAGCTCAGATGAGATCCAACCACAAAAATTACGTTTAGTTGATAATAATGAATCATATTTAGCATTAGACCGAAGAAATATCCGTTATCACCGTAGTAGCGCAGTTGAACAACAAGACAGTATGACGAGCCTTGTGGCAACCCGAAACTTGCAATCTACAGCCGTGCATGTGCAACGTTGGCAAGCTGATACCTTAAGTCAAGAAGAAGGCATGGGTAGTGTTCAGTCAAAGCATAGCCATAGTGTTAATCAGGATAATGCAAGTTTAAGTCTGGAGCAGGCATGGCATGTCAGTCCTGCTTGGATGCAAGACTTAAATGGGGAAGACCAAGCCACTGCATCGGGTCACCAGCAGCTAGAAAAACTCAATCAAAATCTATCCGATTATTATGCATTTCAATCAAAATATTTTCGTGCACAAACCACAGTACGTGATGCGCAAGTCGGTTATTGGTTTGAATTGAATGAACATCCAGAAATAGATACACATAATGGATCAGACAAAGAATTTCTGATTATTGGTAAAAGCTTCTACCAGCAAAATAACTTACCAAAAGATTTGCAGCAACAAGTTAACCAGCTTATTAGTCAAAGCCAATGGCAAAACGATCAATCAGGACTAAATAATCAAGCAGAGCGTCAGGGTAATGAGCTTATCTTGTCACGCAGAAATATTAAAACTGTTCCTGAATATAACCCGCTAGAGCACCGACCATCAGCTTACCCACAGCGCGCTAAAGTGGTGGGCTTGGAAGGCGAAAGCATTCATGTCGACCAGTGGGGGCGTATTAAAGTTCGCTTCCTATTTACCCGAACTGATGACCATAATCATGACGGTGGAGCGGGAAGTAATGACAATGATACCGACTCAGCTTGGGTAGATGTACTCACCCCGTGGGCAGGCGTTGGTTACGGCGCGCGGTTCTTGCCTCGTGTAGGTGAGATTGTTGTTATCGATTTCTTTGACGGCAACATAGACCGTCCGTTTGTAGTGGGGCGTATTCATGAAGCTGAACGTCATCCGACCCAATTTGACCAGAAAGGCCAGTTACCCGATACCAAAAAACTAAGTGGTATCCGCTCCGAAGAGGTCGATGGTAAAGGTTTTAACCAACTACGTTTTGATGACACCACAGTGCAAATCAGCGCCCAGCTACAAAGTAGTCATGCTGTCAGTCAGCTCAACCTCGGTAACTTAAGCCATCCAAAAGACAGCGCGACAAGTGAAGGCCGTGGTGAAGGCTTCGAACTCAGAACAGACCAATGGGGTGCGGTTCGAGCTGGTAGTGGCTTACTCGTTAGTACTCACAAACAGGATCAGGCTCAAGGCGGACACCTCGATGCAGCCGATGCCAAACAGCAAATAGAAGGCAGCCTCAACAATGCCAAAGCACTGAGTGAAGTTGCTAAAAACCAGCAAACTGATCCATTAGATATGCTTGAGAATATTCAGTCATTTATTGAGGCTCTTAAACACGAAGACCCAAAAAAAGCTGCTGAGTTTCAAACAGCTGTGATGCTGTTGGCATCTCCAAAAAGTATTGCTGTAAGTAGTAATGAGGATATACACCTCAGTGCAAATGGTCAGCTTACTCAAAGTGCTGGAGATAGCATTAATATCAGTACACAAAAAAATATAGTGGCTCATGCAAGCCAAAAAATTAGTCTATTTGCAGCCCAAGAAGGCGCTCGACTTTTTGCTGGTCAAGGTAAAGTTGAAATTCAGGCTCAAGGTGATGGCTTAGATGTTATTGCTCGAAAGGGCGTGCAAATTACTTCAACTGAAGACACGGTTTATATTACTAGCCCAACTGAAATTAATCTGACTGCAAATGGGTCTCAAGTTAAGTTGAATGGTTCAGGCATTTTCCCTGTCACAGGAGGGAAGCTTGAGGTGAAGGCTGGGCAGCATTTATTTATGGGCGGAGCCAAGGTGGCAACGAAAAACCCAGAGTTGGCAATGTTACCAGATTACCATTTAACATATATTGCAAAAGATATGGATGGAAATGCATTGAAAAATAAAAAATATTTAATGATTTTGCCGAATGGGGAAATGGTCAGTGGTGTGACAGATGGTCAAGGTAAAACACAGAAGATCACAACCAAGGGTCCTCAGCAAATCCAAATTAGTTTAGAAGATCATGTTCACGATGGTTTTGTAACTTTTGAAGAAGAATAAATGATGAATAAGATTAAATTAAAGCTATTTATTAATGTATTGCCTGATAACGATACGATTGCTTGCCATGGAATGGATTATTCTGTAACTGAAAAGGGGAAACGGCCGGGACAGGTTAATAAACTAGCAATAGCCATAGGAAGTGCTAAGAATCCTAAGCCTCTTGTGCAGCCGTTGGATTTAAACTCCATTTATAAAAATAGACCTATTCCAGCTCAGACGATTGCCCAAAATATGGCGAAGTATAAAGATGTGCACGAAGGTCCAAGCTTGAGTCAGAACCGAGAAGCTAAAACTGACATGAAAGGTTTTACTAAAGAAATGTATCTGCCAGTTGGTGAGTATGATCTTTGGATTAAAAGAAAGGATTCGGAGTGGGAGAAAGCCATTAATATTAATGGTAGTTCAGGTCTCCATATAAAAGAAGAAAAGCAAGGAATCACTACTATAGAATATCAAATCAAACAATATTATCGCTATAAAATAGAAGGGTTTAGGGGTACTAAACTAGCTGATAATATTCCATTTGAAACTTTTACTTTTGACAAAGAGGGTAAGGAAAAGAAAATTAGTTTACCTAATGTCAAAATGACTGTTGTAGATAAAAATGGTTTTACTCCACCTTTATATTCGCCAAAAGGTGAGGTTATATTTGTAAAATTTAAATTCGTAAATATGTCTGCTCAACCAGAGAAAAAAGACATACAGCATTTTGCAACTATGAGTAAGAAGAATTATGTCACTGTACAGTTGAAGTCTGTTGCGAAAATAACAAAGCAAGATAAGAATACGACAGTAACTTTGCAGGGCAATGGAAAACCACCTGTTATTTTAAATATGCATCGAGAGGAAATGATAGTTCTTTCAGCTGAGGATTATGCTGAATTTGAAAAGGAAAGTTCAAAACTAGACAAATTATTTGGAAACTCTTTTGATGCTAAAAATAAATTAGCAGAAGCAATAAAATCTGGCAGTGTTTCTAATGTTAAAAAAGCAGAAGAAGAAATAAAAGAAGCAGAGAAAAAGATCGAAGAAGAACTCAATAAAAACTTTAAAAAAGCGGCTGATCTAACAGAAGTCATTACTTTTGAAGCGCGTCAAAAGAAAAATCCAAATGGTAACACGCAGGAGTTTGATTTCAGACGTCGCTATCTGCGTACTGACAGATATATGCAGTTGCAACAAAAGAAAAAGAACAAAGAAAGTTTTAAGGTAACGGTTTTAGGGACGGAGTTAAAGAAACTTAAGGATATAAAACAAGACTTTAAGAAAATTAACCAAGAGACTATTCATAATGAATTTAAAAAAGTTAGTTTAGATCTTGCGAAATATTCCAAGCAAACAGGAACTAAGGTTTGGGATTTCTCTGCTTTTAGTGCGGGTTTTGTTGAACAAATTAAGCTCTCAGACAACTTAACGGTTGATATTCAATCACAATGGTTAAGATGTGTTGGTGGCGCTGGCTTATCGACAAGTGCAAGCTGGAAACCCGAAAGTGGTGAGGTGAATGCTAAGGCGAATGTTAATGCTCAAGGTAAACTAGTGCTATTTGAAGGGAAGGCAAAAACCACCTATGTAATTCCATGTGATAAAGGTTGGATGCTGAACTTTGATGACATTGATCTAGGTGCATTTCGATTTGTTATTGGTATGGAACTCTATGGTTTTGCAGGTGCAAAAGTGGCTGCTGGAATTGGCCTAGAGATAAGCTATAGTAAAAATGGACAGCAACAATTGGCTGCTAATGGTAGAAGAAATCGAAATCCTTCACTAGCCAATAATATGGGAGAAAACCGTCCAAGATTTGTGCCAATGGATCGAGATGAAACCATCATTCCTGGTAGTGGTGCAAGTTCAGAGGGGCAAATTGAAGCTTTTGCTGGTGCAGAGGCGGGAATCAAACCATCTGGAGAGTTCCAGTGGCTTTCACCTGAAGCTAAAGATTTTAAACCTTTAGCGAGCTTAGCTGTCGATTTTGCTGTAAGTGCAGGCTTAGGGGCGGGTGTTAATTTTAAATTATTTTACTGGTTAGAACGCAACCAATTTCGTTTTAGGGCGAAAGCAGCTTTATGTGTTGGGTTGGGGGCAAAAGGTGCGCTAGATTTCGTTATTGATTTTAGTCAGGTTCTTGAAGTATTACGATGGGTACATTATCAACTTTTACGAGCTCAATTTACCGTGTTGGGTTTTATTGCAAAAGACGCATTTGCTAATTTAAGCCAATTGGCTGTAATTGCATTAGGCAATGATTCATTAACAGCAAAAGTTTTAAGTGATATCGCAGGGGAGTTTGAAACATTTAACGCTAAATACTCTATTGCAAAAACATCTGTCGATTTAGCAAATAAAATTAAACGTCAACCAGATTGGTTAAAAATGGCAACACCCAATGCTAAAGGAATGTTAATTTATCAGATGACAAGGCATAGTGAATATACTCATGCTGCCGATATGCCTAAAACAGGAATTAGCCCTTTTTTACCTACACATAAAGAAGCGGTACTTGCAATTTTTGAAACTATTGTAACTGAAGATGAGTGGTTTAATGTGCTCCAGAGGATGTCATTGAGAGGGGCGAAATCGCAACAGAGTATTCAAAGCTTGGAAAAACAATTATTGGTATATTTTCATGATGGATTCTGGTCAAGGGCTAGTGATTTTGTTAAAAAATATGCTCTTAATTCAGATACTATTGGACGTGGTAGTGAATATGTGGAGCAATACGAAAAATTACGTTCTAAAATCGTAAAAACTATTCCATTACATGAAAAAGCGCCAATGAATAATCCTAGAGAATTAGAAAAATTAAGAGAAAAAATGGCTGAACAACCAAGTATTATCAATTCTGATACTTTAATTGCATTAAATACTGAACTAGTACCATCTGTTGAGATAGATGGTACTGATGCGGAACTGTTTATTGCAGCAAATTATGAACAGAACTCAGATGATTCATATGTGGTTTAAAGTTATTTTATAGGCTGTGGAACATTAGCGACACAACGCGCAGAATATAAACGATACTTAGTTTTACTTTCCTCATTTGGAGTTGGTAAAGCTTTAGTTCTAGCTATGTTTATTCCATCAGCCATCATCAAATTATCGGCTCCCATTGGCGATGTACTACGTAATACCTTTTCAGTCCCTGTTTTAGGTCCTGTTGGGTTATCAATAGGTGAATGTTTATAATAATATTTATCGTACCAATCATTCATCCATTCATAATTATTCGTAACAAGGTCGTAAAAACCTAGAGGATTCGATGGTGTTTTCCCTAGAACAGGAATGTTTACGGCAGTAGAGGGGCTGTTTTTCTCAATATATTGATCGTATTGTTCCATACTCCATAAGTTTTTTCCCTCTTCAATATGGCCTGTATTAGTTGCAAATAGAGTATATTGTCCTTTATTTCGAGCTACATATTCCCATTGTGCTTCACTAGGTAAATCCATAGGTGTTCCGACTTGCTGTCCCAACCATTGGCAGTAGTCTTTGGCTTGTTGCCACGCCATACCAGTGGCTATTTCATGAGCGATTTTTTGATTATATCGCTTATTATCTGCACTCTCATTTTGTCCGGTGGCTTCTGTAAAAATATTAAAGTCTTCTAACGTTGTTTTATAAGCATTCATATTAAAACTACTAAGTGTGACTTTATGCAGTATCTTATTATTATCCCCTGGCGAAAAAGGTTGGTTAGCAGGTTTTTCAGTATTACCCTTGGGATTCTTCACCGCCATACTATTTGGAACCATTTTTTCTAATTCTGGGGTCACTAGTCCAAAATCACCCATCAGGTAGCTACCACCTTCAACGAATATCATATTCTTTTTGGTTTTTTTAACCAATTGCTGAATTTTTTGTTGAAGTTCTGGTGAGAGCTTTGAAGATTTATGATTTGTCTCACTAGATTTAGCACAAGCACTTAAAGCAAGACTTGAAAATAAAACAACAGCTATATTCCGTTTCATCATTTTGTTGGAAATCATTGGGTTGAATATTGATGAAGCTATTTTAATAAGAGATGTGAAAGATATAAATAGCGGTTTTGTTATTCAACTCGGTGAATAATCATTATAGTTTATGAAAAATTAGAATGAGCTCAGATAGTTTATAATTGAAATATAGATTAGATGCCTTTGTTGGGGGATTTCGTGTGAGTCAATTGGCTATTTAAAAGAGAAATCTATAATTCATCATGATATTTTTACAAAAACAAACTTAATTTTTTGCTTATAGATTTTTAAAGAAAATATTTGAAAAATCATACTTGAGGCTAAAGATGGTACTTTTTAATCCTTATTCAGAAAACTAAATTTATTTAAAAAAGTATAATCGATAGACAGATTAGTCTTGACAAGTTTTATATTTTTTGTACTGCAATCTTCTACTATAAGTTTTGATGGCTTGTTCATAACCAAATGGAATTACTATCTAGTAATATAAAATTAAATATTGTTAAGCAAATGTTTCATAAAAACTAAATGAATGATATTTAAATCAATTTTTTATTTAGTTTTTATTTTAATTTTTTTAATAAAAATCAATAATTTATTTTTAATTACAAAAAATAACAATATTATATTTTTATAAGAATAACTTTATTAAGCTATATTTTATAACCATCTTAACTATTTACTTTTAGTTTAAGTTGATATGATTTTTATATAAAATATGTTTGTTTATATGATAAACTGCGCATAAATTTTTTGAATATAAGGTTTTTAGGCTGATTTTTTAATGTTTTATCAATATTAACTTTTCAGTAAAGCCTTGAATAAATAAGAAAACAGAGGAATGAAAGTTGTGTTGAAACGAAGTATTTTGATACTTTTGCTGACTGGAAACATTATCGGTCTATCATGTGCTCAAGCAGCAGAACTAGAGCCTGTAAAACTTAAAAAAAGTTGTATTAAAAAGAATCCGTTAGCAGAAGGTCAAAATGATCCTGAGCTATTGAATATTTTTAAACAAGTTTGTGATAGCGATAATACGACTCAAAAAAATGATTTATTAGCTAAAGCTGCTATGCGGTTTTACCAAACCAATCAACCAGTTAAAGCATTGAATTTGGCAAGCCAATTGCAAAGTCAAAATATACGCGGTTCATTAATAACAGATGTTCTATTTTTATCTGGCGTAAGCATTGCAAATAACTCATTGCAGCAAATGCGAAGTCAGGAAATGCGTTATTTAAGCAACGATGTAACTTATCCACCTGCTAAACAGTTAATTGAAAATATTCATACTTCAATGCCTGCGCCTGATACTTCAAATGTTAAGGCAGCTACAGAAGGTGGCTCAGTTGATAACGAAAGAAGAAGTTATAGAAAACAAGCTGTAACACGTAACAGAGTTACTACTTCCAGAGCAGTAACTAAACGAGTAGCAACTCCAGCAAAAGCAACTGCGGTTAAACCAAAAACTGCCCCTGTAGCCAATGTTAATAAATCAAAAAGTTCGCCTTTTGACCCTTTAATTAAATAATCAGGAATAGAATCTTATGGCTAAGAGAGAAAGCGTACAAAAGAAGCTTCAGCGAATTCGACCTCCACGTGTTCAGCTCACATATGATGTTGAAATTGGTGATGCAAAAGAAGCGAAGGAATTACCATTTGTTGTTGGTGTGATGGGTGATTTTTCGGCAGCATCTGAGCTTGAACGTACAAAATTAAAAGATAAAAAATTCATCAATGTCGATTTAGATAATATTGATGAAGTTATGGAGTCATTGTCTCCAAGAGCAGCTTTTCAAGTAGATAATACGCTGACTGAAGAGGGTGGGAGAATTGCAGTTGATTTAACATTTAAGTCAATGGAAGATTTTCGCCCGGAAAATGTTGTTCAACAAGTTGACCCATTAAAAAAACTGGTTGAAGCCCGTGAGCGTTTAACAGATTTGAGAAATAAGATTTCTAACAGCGAGCGTCTAGAAGACTTACTTGATGAAGTTCTTAAAAGTACTGATCAGATCCGTAAATTAAGTGCGGAGGCTGATCATGAATAATGCTCAATCGGCAGCAATGCCACTTGTTGAAAATGAACAAGTTAATCTTTTAGACTCGATTGTTGAAGAAAGCCGTATTGCCCGAAATGAAGAAGAACATTCGCGTGCAAAAAGCTTAATCGGTGAACTTGCCAAGGAAGTAATGGCAGGGACAATTACAGTTTCTGAAAATATGACTTTATCAATTGATAAGCGTATTGCAGAAATTGATGCACTGATTTCAAATCAATTAAGTCAGATCATGCACAATGAACAATTCCAAAAAATTGAGTCAACTTGGCGTGGTCTTTACTACTTCTGTCAGGAAACACCTTCTAATCCTCTCATTAAAATTCGTATGTTAAATACGACTAAAAAAGAGTTGGTCAAAGATTTTCAAGGTGCTACAGATTTTGATCAAAGTACTTTATTCAAAAAAATCTATGAAGAAGAGTATGGGTCTTTTGGTGGTGCACCATATTCAGCACTCATTGGTGATTTTGAGTTTGACCGTACGCCTTCTGATATGTATTTGCTTGAGCAAATCTCTCATGTTGCTGCTGCAGCTCATGCGCCTTTCGTTTCTGCTGCTAGCCCAAGCATTCTTGGTCTTGAGTCATTTACAGATATTGATCGTCCTAGAGATGTTTCAAAAATCTTTGAAACGGCTGAATATGTTCAATGGCGTTCATTCCGTGACAGTGAAGATTCTCGTTATGTCGCTTTAACCTTGCCACACGTGCTTGGTCGTCTTCCTTATCATCCAAAAGAAGGAACAGCGACAGAAGGGTTTAACTTTGCTGAGGATGTTTCTGGTGCAAACCACAATGAATATTTGTGGATGAATGCTGCTTATGCTTTCGGTACTCGTTTAACAAATGCATTTGATATGCATGGTTGGTGTGCTGCAATTCGCGGTGTTGAGGGTGGTGGTTTGGTAGAAGGCTTACCAGTTCATACTTTTAAAACACAAGATGGCGAAGTGGTATTCAAGTGTCCAACAGAAATTGCTATTACTGATCGTCGTGAAAAAGAATTAAGCGATTTGGGCTTTATTCCTTTAGTACATTGTAAAAATACCGATTACGCTGCTTTCTTTGGCGCGCAATCAACTCAAAAACCTAAAAAATATGACAATGATACAGCAAATGCAAACTCTGCTTTATCAAGTCAAATTCAGTACATCATGGCTGTTTCACGTATTGCTCATTATTTAAAAGCAATGATGAGAGATAAGGTGGGTAGTTTTGCTTCTGCTGGAAATGTTGAAGCATTTTTAAATGAGTGGTTGTCACAGTATGTATTACTTGATGATGGCGCTTCTCAAGAAGCAAAAGCTCAATACCCTTTACGTGAAGCGTCTGTAAAAGTTGTAGAAGATCCTGCTCAACCAGGTCACTACAAGTCTGTGGTTTTCTTGCGACCACACTTCCAGCTGGATGAGTTGTCGGTTTCTTTACGACTTGTCACTGAGTTACCTCAGTCCTCAAATTAATAAAGGTCAGCGAAAGAATAACTTTAAATTAAAAATAGGAAAGTTCTAAATGAAAGATATATACGTTGAGTTTCGCGGTAAGTATAAAGTTGATGGCGAATCTCGTGATTCTGAGCACAAAGGCTGGTTAGAAGTTAACTCTTGGTCTCACAACATTCGTCAACCTAAATCTGCTACTTCAAGTAGTGTTGGTGGTCATACTGCTGAACGTGTTGAACATTCAGATATGCTTTTTATTAAAGACTTAGATGCAACTAGCCCGAAATTATGGGAAGCATGTTCAGCTGGTTATACATTTGATGAAGTACAAATTGATTTTTATCGTGCGAATGGTGACAAACGCATCAAGTACTTACAAATTAAATTGAAGCATGTTCTAGTTTCTAGTGTAACTCCAACAGTTAACGAAGAAGGTGTTCCAACTGAAGCGTTTGGTTTGAAATACGCAGCTGTTGAGTGGACATATAACCAACAAGATATTAACGGTACTGCTAAAGGTGCTGTTACTAAGAAATGGTCACTTTCTAATAATACTGCTTCTTACGCAGCATAATTATTTAAGTGAATATTTGGTGGAGGCTGACATAAAGTTAGCCTCTGCTGTCTTTAAGCATGCTTGTTGTGAACTCGAATGAATTTAGATCGGCTTTATCCATACGGATTTCGTTCAACTTTGTTTGATCGTTTAATTCCTGAAAGTGAAGATTATGCAAAAGGTCTTTCTATTCAGCAATTAAGAGAATCGGTAGCAAAAGATTTAGAAGACTTGCTGAATAGTCGGGTCGCTAAATTGGACCATGTGGTTGATGATTATCCGCTAGTTAAAAAATCTATACTTCAGTTCGGGATTATTGATTTTGTGGGGCTTTCTACAGCCAATCCGCTAGATCGAGACAAGATTTGCCAATCAATTGAACAATCAATAGCAGCTCATGAGCCTAGATTAAGACAAATACGGGTCGAGATGTTGTTGGATGGACATAATATGGGGGCATTATGTTTAAGTATTCAGGCTTATCTAAATATTCATCCACTGTATGAACCTGTCGTTTTTGATGCATTGCTAAAACCGACAACGCAACAATATGTAATTTCGGCGAGAACCTAAGCGTAGTGGGTGTGTTGTGATAGAAGAGCTTTTACCGTTTTACGAAAAACAACTACAAGAATTTGGTCAGCAATCTCGAGAATTTGCCCAAAAATATCCGAAAATTGCTCAACGCTTATCTTTAAATCAAGAGCAGATTGATGACCCGCATATTGAGCGTCTTATACAGGCGTTTTCATTAATTGCTGCCCGCATTGATAAAAAACTTGCTGATAGTTATGACGTATTTACACGTTCTTTATTTGAGGTGATGTTTCCTCAATACCTGAGACACTTTCCAGCTTGTTCGGTAGTAAGTTTCGAAGATATAAATAAAATTAAACAGCTCACACAAGCCCATGTTGTGCCTGCACATACGGTTTTGAAGTCTCGTAGTTTTAAGGGGGTTCAATGTGAGTTTAATACTACGCAAGAAGTCAAATTACTCCCAATAACGTTGCAAGCGCTAGAGTTTAAAAGTACACCAAGTGCACATATGCATTTGAGCCAAAATGCGACTTTAAATTTTAAATTCGAAATTTTTAATCATGCTCATTTATGTTTAATAAATGAAAAACTGCCTATTTATTTAGATGCAATTTCTAATTTTCCGCTTCAAGTACTAGATAGTATTTTTAAGAAGGGAACAACTTTTGCCATCAAAATAGGGCAGAAAGTTATAGCGCTGGATAAAAATCCATTTGAGTTAACTGGTTTTTCAGAACAAGAAAGTCTATTGCCACTCGATCAACATACTCATCATGCGTATCGTTTACTCATGGAGTATTTCTGTTTTCCTGAAAAATTCAATTATCTTAAGTTGGATTTAGACTTTTTAAAGAATCTATCTCTAGAAGGTAGTGAGTTTGAACTCCTGATTCATTTTAAATTAAATTTAAATGATCAAGCCGTGGTTCGAAATTATTCTGAGTTGAATGTTGCTAATTTTAAATTATTTACTACACCAGTCATTAATTTATTTGAAAAATATGCTGAACCTCAAAAAATCGTACACAAGCAATTAGAATATCCATTAATTACAGATGCGCATCATCCTGAGTTTTATCAAGTCTATTCAATTACTGAAATGAATATGGTGCGTGAAAAAACCAGTCACGAAGAAAGTTATGTTCCTGTGCTGCCTTTTTTTGCGATGAGTCATTACCATGCAGACAAGGCTCGCTTTTTCTATTCGGTCAACTATCAAAAACTACAACCGAATTTCGTTGAAATGGGATATTCAATTATTTCTAAAAATTTAAATCCTTCTTCAACACGTTCAGATTTTATTAGTACAAAATTATTGTGCTCAAATCGTGACTTACCACACGAAGCATTGGGGCAATCTAATAACATATTGAACTTAAATGATAGTAGCCTCGCTAGACGTGCCATTGTTTTAAAAAGACCGACCAAACCTTATCAATTTGGACAAAGCCAGAGTGAACAGTGGCGGGTTATTTCGCACCTTTCATTAAATAGTTTAGCTTTAATGAAAGGTGATGCGGTATCTCATATTAAAGAATTACTTGCTTTATATAACTTACCGTTATCAAAAGAAAATTATCTAATTATTGAATCAATTGAACATCTTGAATTTTCACTTACTCATAAACTGGTAGATTGTAAACCATTTCCAATGTTTGTAAGGGGCGTGAAGGCCGAGTTGCAAATTGATTCATCTGTATTTAGAGGTCATAGCCTATACATTTTTAGTCAATTGTTAAGTCGTGTTTTTAATTTAAAGGTTCAAATTAATAGTTTTGTTGATTTGGTTGTTAAGGATTATTCATCTCAGCAGGAGTTATACCAATGCAGTCAGAACGTTGGTGGCAAGACTCTTCTATAACAGCTGAGTTGTTTACAAAGCCAAAGTCTTTTGAATTTATTCAGGCAACACGTCTATTAAGGCACGATTCAAGTCACGCAGTTGGTTCATCTTGGAGTGATTATTTCAAGTTTGAGACATCCTTTAATTTAAATTTCCCTGCTACTGAAATTGAAAATTTAGAATTATCGAATGAGCGGGTTTATATCACTAATTTGATTGTTGGCCTTACAGGCATACAAGGTGCTTTACCTTATACATATACCAATAAGATTAAACAGGCCCCACGGCAGCAAAGAGCTGAAACTAAAGAGTTTCTGAGTTTATTTAACCATAAGCTTACCGCTCAATATGTAGAGTCCAGCATTACATATAATTTGCCAATTCGATATGAGACTGAACATAAAAACGATTATTTAGATATTCTGCATGCGTTGAATGGCTATGTGCGATCGCAACATCAGCAAACAGAGCTTGATGACTATTTTGCAGAGTTTTCTGGATTAATGCAGGGCCAGAATAATACAGTTCATGCATTAAAAACGATGCTGTCGTGTATTTTTAAGCATGAAATTACAATTAAAGAGTTTATACAAGAATCTTTTAAGTTGGCGAGTGACCAATTAACCACTTTAGGTGGAGCTCTGCCGAGCCTACTTGGTGTTAATACATTTTGTGGGGAAACCATTCAGCAAATTGATGGAAAAATCGAAATTCAGATTGGACCATTAAAACGTCAGCAATATTTAAATTTTCTTCCAAATCAAGAGTTAAGTTTAAAACTAAAAAAAATTGTAGAAACTTGGTGTAGTCCAACTTTGTCGATAGATCTTCGACTCGTATTAGATGAGTCTGAAATACAACCTATTTGTCTAACTCATCATAATCAGAATGGTTTGGGGCAGGGTTCTTTTCTTATATCACAACAACCTAAAGTGCATAGTCATGAAACTTGCTATAGCCTTATTGGAGAGAAAATATGATTAAAAAAATATTACTCTCATTTATTGCTATTTTTACAGTAGTTAGTGGAATTATTATTTTCTATTGGCGTGACGTTCAATATAATCCTGATAAAGGTGATTTTTTCCTTTATTTCTTAATGTTACCTGCAATTATTACCTTGGTGATCTTATCACCTTGGTTAATTTACAGCGCCTATAAAACTTACAAAGACAAGAAAGAACAAGCTATAAGTCAAAATAAAGATGATGCTAATCCAAATCAAAATGTAGTAACTGATCAACCATTAGAACAGCTAGATTTCAATATTTACTCTGCTTTTGCGGTGCATGCGTTGGGTGAGAATGAAGCAATTATTGAGCAGCTACAAAACTTTAAAAGTCCAGAGCTGGATGATCAATTGTTAAACTCTTACGGATTACCTCTTTTATCTTATCGTATTAAAGACTTGGATGAAGATAATCATGAGGAGAGTGATTACTCATCTCCAAGACAAGTTCGTATGATGTCATTAATACAACAACAATTAGAACAAAATATAGAAAACTTATATCTTGTTGCAGAGCATTTAAAACGTTCAACTTTATTTTATGAGTCGCAGCAAGCTCGTGAATATCATATGCATCCGGCATGGGTTGATCCCGAGTCTGAATATGACGATGCTCAAATGCCTGTAGTCGAAGTTTACCGTTTAAATCGTTTAAATCTACACATCCTTCTTTCGGAGGATTTACTACATATCTGGAATGATGATCAAAGTAATGAACTAATTTTAGAGTTCTTTGCTGAGATTGGTATTGCTCCACAAAAAATTCACATTGAATATCATTTTTTTGGAGAGCAATTAGCTTACCAAGAGTTAATACATTTATTAAAAGGTATTCATAAAAGAGAGCATGAGATGTTCTTTTTAGTCGTGGCTGATTCAGAAATTGATCAAGATCTGGTCGATGAAAAATCTTGGATGATTAAAGATTATATTCCTGCTGAATTTGCAGCAAGCTGTTTACTTGCAGATCCTTTAGTAAAAATTCAAGAATTAGAACCTACTAAAAATCTGAAAGTTGTTGTATGTCAACAAGATACAGCGAAGCTTTTTACTCATTTTGAATTTCATGATTTACCTCAGCATGAAGGTGAAGAGCCTTATGTGCTGATATTGTCAGATCAGACGGATATAAAAGTTTCGAAGAAATTGCAGCAACACTTTCTTCAAACACCTGTAGAACCACATCACTATATTTATGTGAAATCTTCTTTAGGGCATACCCAACATTTAGCTGATATTTATGGCTTTATGCTGAGTATGCATTTTCCTGAACATATCATTCCTTTTGTCTTTGGTGAAAATACGGTGTCAGCACATACGTTTGTGCAGAGTGTCACCGAAAATTCAGAAGATGATGTGATGGTGTTGAATAACTAATTTAAACTTTGGACTTAGAACGAGAATAGAATGCATACAATTTTAGGCTACTTGTGGCAGTACATCACGAATCCTAAAGCAATTATCGCCTTGTCATTGTTCGTGGCATTGATGTCTTCATATACTTCAATTCCCCGTCATATATTCTGGGCTTTAGCGACTGCCTATGCTTTGGGTCTTATTGTTTATGGTATCTATTGGCTTATTCAACGAAGAAAACATGCTGCTCAAGGTGAAGAGTTAGCTGAAGCGATTGAAAAAGATAATCAAGCTGAGTACGGAAAAAATAAAGATAAAGAAGAGCTTCAGCTTGTTAATCAACAAATGAAAGAATCAATTCAACTGATTCGTAAATCTAAGTTGGGTGATAAAAAAGGAAATGCTGCACTTTATGAACTTCCTTGGTATATGGTTATTGGTAACCCAGCCGCAGGTAAAAGTTCAGCTATTTATAATTCTGGTTTAAAGTTTCCTTTTGAAGAAACGCATCAAAAAATGGTATCTGCTGGTTTAAGCGGTACTCGAAATTGTGACTGGTTTTTCTCTACAGAAGGTATCTTACTTGATACTGCAGGTCGCTATTCTGTGTATAGCGAAGATCATTCTGAGTGGCTAGGTTTCTTAAATATTTTAAAAAAGAACCGTTCTAAAGCTCCAGTCAATGGTTTGATTTTAATTGTCAGTATTGCCGAGCTGATTAGTCAAAGTCCTGAAAATTCGTTAAAGCTTGCTAAAAATTTACGTGCTCGTATTCAAGACCTAACTGAACGTTTAGAAGTCGTTGTTCCTGTCTATTTAGTCTTTTCAAAGATGGATTTGATTGCAGGTTTTACAGAGTTTTTTGAATTTTATGAAGCTCAGGAATATAACCAAGCTTGGGGAGCGACGCTTCCGTATGACCAGAGTTCTTCGCATAATGCCGTAGATTTGTTCGAGAAACATTACAATATTCTTTACGATGGTCTAAAAGGGGTAAGCTCGACTCATTTAAGTCGTCGTCATTCGCAGAATATCTCTCCAAGTGTAATGACTTTCCCATTAGAATTTAAAACATTAAAACCAGCTTTAAAGAGCTTTATTGCGACACTTTTTGAAGATAATCCATATCAATTTCAACCTGTTTTCCGTGGGTTCTACTTCACTAGTGCTTTGCAAGAAGGTGTAATTGAAAGTCCAATGACTGAGCAAATTGCCCAAGAATTCCAACTGACTCAGATTGCTCAAACTGATTTAAAAGATCATTCAAAAATTACCCCTAACCATGGTTATTTCTTAAATGGTCTGTTTTCAGATGTTATTTTAAAAGATAAAGACCTTGTGAAGCAGCATGTAAATGCTGGCAGAAAACGTCAACGCTACATTGCATTTATTGGTGCTTTGGCAGGTGTTTCAATTATTCTGGGTGTTTGGGTTTGGTCATATCGCAATAACCAGCAATTGATTGCCGAAGTCCAAGCTGATTTAAATAAAGTCGTTCAGTTAGAAAAAGCTTCGGGCCAGCAATTGTCAACCCAGTTAGAAGCTTTACTTATTCTTCAAAGACGTCTACAGCAATTAGATGAGTTTGATGAAAATAGACCACTTAAGTTTAGTTTTGGTTTATATCAGGGCAATGAGCTTCGTGAAAAGTTAAAAGCTGAATATTTAAAAGGTGTTAAGCAAATTGTTTTAACCCCGACACAGCAAAATATTGCTCAATATTTGCAACGTGTAAAAAATAATGAAGCAACATTAAAAGCCAATCATACGAATGTTGAAATTAAGCAAACCGCTCAAACTCAACAATATTTAGAACCTTCAGACACAAATCCTCAAGATGCGTATAACGCATTAAAAGCATATTTGATGATGAGTAATCCACAATATATGGATGCAAGTCATCTAAGCGATCAGGTTACGCGTTTCTGGCGCTCTTGGTTAGATGCAAATAAAGGCCCAATGCCACGTGCAGATATGATTCAGGAAGCTGAACAGATCTTGTCATATGCAATGACTTTAGCGAATGATAAAGAATTCCCAATTTTAGATGCAGATTCGCAAATTGTTGATCAAACACGCCAAGTATTGCTTTCTGTTGTGAGAGGAATGCCTGCCCGTGATCGTGTTTATAATGAAATAAAAATGCGTGCTGCGGTACGTTTCCCTGCGCTGACCGTAAGTCAAATTGTAGGGGAAGCAAATAAAAATGTTGTATTGGGTAGTTATGCATTGCCTGGTGTATTTACCCAAAAAGCATGGAATGACTATGTAGAAAAAGCGATTGAAGAAGCCGCGGATAAGCCAACAGATAGTAAAGACTGGGTGCTAAATAGCCGTCAATCTGATGATTTAACTTTCTCAGGCAGTCCTGAACAAATTAGAAAACAACTGACAGCACTCTATAAGCAAGAATATATTGCGGAATGGAGAAAGTTCTTAAGTGGTATTCATTATGCTAAAGCTGGCCAATTTGCTCAGCAAGTAAAAAATATTGATGTTTTGGGTGAGCCGCAAAATTCTCCGATTCGTACCTTAATTGAACGAGTTGCAATCGAAACAAACTGGGATAATCCAGTTGTGCAAGCAGAGCTCGCAGCTCCACAAAAAGGATTTGTTGCGTGGTTTAAACGTAAAGTTTTAAATCATGACGATAAGGTTGCTAATCAAGTGGCAACAAATGCTCAGGGCGCTATTTCTCAAGAGTACCAAATGTTCTATCAGTTGGTTCGCAAACGCGATGATCAACAAGGTAAATCATTGCTTGATGAATATATGACAAATTTAGCTCTAGTTCGTAGCAAGTTTAATGAGCTTAAGAATGCTGGTGAAATTGGGCCTAATGCGATGACATTAGTCAAGCAAACCCTAAATGAGCAGACTTCTGTATTTAACCAGACACAAAAAATTGTAGATGAAAAAATGGCGGTTGGTTTCAATGAAATTGATCAGCGATTACTACAAAAATTAGTAGTTAGTCCACTTACACAATCTTTCGAGAGCTTAATTACACCGACACAAGATGAAATTAATAAATTGTGGGTAATGCAAGCTTATCAACCATTTACAGCAAATCTTGCTAAGAAATATCCATTTAACTCATCAGCTTCTTTGCAAGCTACAAGCAGTGAAATTGGTCAAATCTTGGGTGAAAATGGCAGCATTTCACGCTTTGTAAAAGAAAGTCTTGATCCATTTGTGATCCGTCGTGGTTATACGTTAACGTCTAAGACATGGAAAGATTTAGGAATTAGTTTAAATCCTCAATTCGTCATGAATTTCCAAAGATACGTTACTCCGGCGAATGGTATGGCAACAGGTGAGTTGAATGCTCAAGCTCCAGCGGCACCCGCAACCAACCAATCTAACTTCCAGTTCTACCCAATTCCAAATCCACAATTGCTTTCATATACCGTTGATATTGATGGTCAGCGTATGACTTATGAAAATGGTGTTCAACAGTGGGTTAACTTTATTTGGCCAAACCAAGGAAGCATTCCAGGTGCTCGTATCACCGCAGTAGATTTACAAGGTCAAACGCACACGATTTTTGATGAGCCAGGTGAATATGGTATTAACCGTTTAATTGATAGTGCTCAACGTAAAGAACAAAATGGTGGATTTGAAATGCTGTGGCGTAGTAAGACCGACCCATCATTAGTTGTAAAAATGAATTTCCGCCTAATCAGCAGTAATTCAGGCAGCATTGGTTCAAGCCGTGGTTATTCTGGTATGCAACTGGTTGATAAAGTCACTGCCGATAAAGCAGCTCGAGTGGTGTCTGCTCAGCAAGCGCCAGCTCAAGCTGCCGCTCCAGCAAGAACTGAAAATCCTGTTGCAGCACTCGCTCAGCCTTCTGCGGGAGTTAAACCATGATATGGAAAATAACCTCTATGCGAAAGGAGGAGCAATAATGCAAACATTAAAAACCACTCCTTTGTATTACGGCAAAAGTCCTGCACGAGGCGACTTTTTAAAAACAAAAGGTCAGAATGCCTTAATACAGTTGCTTGATCAGTGGATTACTGAAGCATTGGAATATGCGATGCAATCGGGCAGCTTTAAAGAAGCTTATAGCACGTTGCCTTCACTGGATTTCTTTATTGCAAATCCGAAAGAAAATATGTTTTTGGTTGCGAACTTACTCGCAAGTGAAGATAGTTCAGGTCGATCTTTTCCAATGGTGCTGAGCCATTTATTAGAAATTGATTTGCCGTATGATAATTTGTTATATGCGCCCTATAGCTATAAACATGTACTTGTTGATTTATTTCAAAACAATCGTGCTTTAAAAGGCATTAAAGATTCAGATTTGTTACTGGGAAAATTAGGTCACTTACAAAATCAAATTCAGGTTTTAACTGAACGAGAATGTGTAGGCTTTTATGAAAATCATACGATGCATTCATTTGCCCAGTTAATGAAGCTAAGTATTTATGAGTTAGCGCAAAGTATGATTGGGCTGGGATTATTACTACAGCCAATTTTACAAAATGGAACTAGTCGGTTAAATAAAGTTTTGATTTTGCCTATTAATAATCCGGCTTACAGTTATGAAATAGCGGCCTTTTGGGGCAGTATTATTTGTCGGTTTTTAAAGGAACATAATACTGAGGTGCTGATAGGTTTGTTACATCGAGAGCAGCCCGTATTATTCTTCGGTTTTCAAGGTGCTGATATTTTAGCCCTTAGCGATATTTTTACTCAGAATATGGATAGTAAACATTGGGTTTCTTTAATAGAGGCTCAGTGGATTGATACTTACTTGGAGCAGAATGCTGGTTTAGCTACGCTAGAACAATCATTATGCCAACGGCAATTAAGTTTAAATCAAGGCTTAAAACTATTTAGACAGACTTTTTTTGGGTGAATAATAATGAATAAACGATATCAGACTAAACTTTCACAGCTCATAAAAGGCTGTCTTATCTATGCCGTAGCTAATTATGCTTTGGCTCAGCCCATTGTTGTAGAAGGCGTAGTTCCTAACGAAGCCAGTAAGCAGGCTATCTTATTAAAAATGCAGTCTGTTTATGGCGCAGATCAGGTTGTAGATAAAATACAAGTTAGACCTGTAGCTGCTCCAAATGGATGGAGTGATTCGGTTACACGAGTTATTACACCTGACCTAAAAAAAGTCTCGCAAGGTAAATTAAGTGTAAACGGTACTCGATTTGAGTTGAGTGGAAAAATGCTGAATCCAGCAGATATCCAGCCGACTATTCAGTCTTTTCAAGGGTTAGTTCAGCCACCATATCAACTGTATTCACAGTTATCAGTCAATCAGGCTGAGCAGAAAATTATTGATGATGCATTGAAAAATCGAATTATTGAGTTTGAATCTGGTAGTGCAGTTTTAACTGATGCGGGTCAAAAAATTCTAGATGAGATGGCTATTGCTTTAAACAAAGTGGGTGGTAAAAAAGTCAAAATCATTGGACATACAGATAGTTCTGGCGATGCGACTAAAAACTTAAAACTTAGTCAAGATCGTGCTTTGGCAGTGAAAAACTATTTAATTAGTAAAAGTATTCCGGCAGACCATTTATCTACAGAAGGTTTAGGTTCCTCTAAGCCAGTTGCAGATAATACGTCTCCAGAAGGAAGAAAGAAAAACCGTCGAATTGAGTTTACTGTTCTATAAATATAAGGAGAAGAACATGGCTAGCCCTTACATTACGATTGGATGCCCAACCACTGGTGGAGGGCAAGTCATTTCAGGGAACAGTACGTTTTTAATTGAAGGAATTGCAATTGCGTGTGTAGGAGACAAGGCCACTTGTCCGTTACATAAAACGGTTTCTACGATTGTATCGGGTGATCCGAATATGCTTGTTATGGGAAAATCTGGAGCGCGTGTAAATGATTCATTATCATGCGGCTGTAAATTATTGCCAAAACAGAGTTTAGTTAATCAAGGATAAGGGTAGAGATATTTTATATAAATATCTACTAGAACATATTAACGCTTGAAATGATGAGTAGTTTGTCTGATAAAGCTGAATTTTGTTAATATACAGGCATTATGATTTTAAGCATTAAATTATTTAAAAATATTGAGAGTAATGATGAGTAATTTAAAAATTTTAATTACAAAACTTTCTACAGTTGCGCGTACTGCTTTAGAAAAATCGGCTAATGCTTGTGTTATTCAACAGAATTACGAAATTGAAATTGAACATTTATTTTTAGAGTTACTTAATCAATCTCTAGAAAATGATTTAAAAATTTTATTAAAGAAATATAAAATTTCACCTGAAGCTTTGGCTGATGATTTAAAAGAAACAATTTCGCAATTACCGAAAGGTAATTCTCGAACTCCTATTTTTGCTAAATCTATCGTTCGTTTGTTTGAACAAGCTTGGTTATTGGCTTCCGCTGAGCAAAATCCAGTTATTCGTAGTGGTCACTTATTAGTTGCGTTATTAACTGCACCTGATTTATATCAAATTGCCACTCGAGCTTCGAGTTTATTCGACCTTTTACCAATCGACTCAATGAAACATAAGTTTCTTGAAATTTGTGAGAAGAGTGTTGAACAACAAGATGAAACAAAAACACTTTCGAAAGAAGATGAGCCAGAAGAAGTCGCTACAACAAATACAAAAGTAGTTAAAACTCCTGCGCTTGATCAGTACACGATTAATCTAACTGAAAAAGCTAAACAAGGCAGTATAGATCCAGTTATTGGGCGTGAATATGAAATTCGCTTAATGCTCGATATTTTAATGCGTCGACGCCAAAATAACCCGATCTTAACTGGAGAACCGGGGGTTGGTAAAACAGCAGTGGTCGAAGGTTTGGCTTTAAAAATTGCTCAAGGTTTAGTGCCTAGCGCCTTAAAAAATGTCCATTTACATGTGCTTGATATGGGGCTGTTACAGGCTGGCGCAAGTGTTAAAGGCGAGTTTGAGAACCGTTTAAAACAAGTGATTCAAGAAGTTCAAGCTTCTGCCCATCCTATTATTTTATTTATTGATGAAGCACATACCTTAATTGGTGCAGGTGGGCAAGCAGGGCAAAATGACGCTGCAAATCTTTTAAAACCAGCACTTGCACGTGGTGAATTGCGTACCATTGCTGCAACAACATGGGCGGAATACAAGCAATACTTTGAAAAAGATGCTGCCTTGAGCCGACGTTTTCAAGTGGTAAAAGTAGAAGAGCCAACCGAAGAAGTTGCCGTTGATATGTTACGTGCAATGATTCCTGTGATGCAGCAGCACTTTAATCTACAAATTGATGATGAAGCGATCGTTACTGCGGTTCATTCTTCACATCGATATATTAGTGGTCGCCAACTTCCAGATAAAGCAGTGAGTGTGCTTGATACAGCAGCAGCACGTGTTGCATTAACCCAAAATGCACAACCGGTAAAACTCGATCAGTTAAAAGCACAAGAACATAACTTAAAGCTTGAACAGCAGATTTTAGAAAATGAGCATCGTCAGATTCCAATTCATCATGAACGATTAGAAAATTTAAAAATTAATTTAGAATCTTTGCAAAAAGAAATTGATGAAACCCAAGAGCAGTGGCAAAAAGAATTAGAACTTGTTCATAAAATTCAGAAATTAGAAGCACAAAATCATTCTAATGAATCTGAGGCTTATGATCAGATCAATCTACTGCGTAAGGATCTTGCTGAAATTCAAGGTCAGCAACCATTAGTTTTTGAAAGAGTAAACTCTCAAATCATTAATGAAATTATTTCTGATTGGACTGGTATTCCTGTCGGAAAAATGGTCAATGATGAAATTAAACAGATATTAACGCTTGAAGATAAATTGGGCGAACGTGTAATGGGGCAAGATTATGCACTCACACAACTAGTTCAAGGGATTAAAACTTCAAAAGCAAAACTTGAAGATCCTAATAAGCCACAAGGTGTCTTTCTTTTGGTTGGGCCAAGTGGCGTGGGGAAAACTGAAACTGCATTAACTTTGGCAAATGAATTATATGGTGGTGAGCAGCATTTAATCACGATTAATATGTCGGAATACCAAGAAGCACATACGGTATCTTCACTTAAAGGCGCACCTCCTGGATATGTGGGATATGGTCAAGGTGGTGTTTTAACAGAAGCTGTTCGCCGTAATCCTTATAGTGTTGTGTTGCTTGACGAAATTGAGAAAGCACATAGTGATGTTCAGGAACTGTTTTATCAAGTATTTGATAAAGGCACTTTAGAAGATGGTGAAGGTCGAGTTATTGACTTTAAAAACACCACTATTTTGTTGACTTCAAATGCTGGCTCAAGTGCCATTATGCAAGCGTGCTTAAATACGCCTGTAGAAGAATGGCCAACAGCTGAAGAGTTGATTGACCATTTAAAACCAAGTTTGTACAAGCAATTCAAGCCTGCATTTTTAGGCCGAATGAGAGTTGTGCCGTATTTCCCATTGCACGACGATTTACTCGTACGAATCATTAAACATAAGCTAGGCAAGATCACAGCCAGAATTGAGAAACAATACGGCACACAAGTCCAATATTCTGATGATTTGGTAGAGCTACTCTTAAGCCGTTGCACAGAAGTCGATAGCGGTGCTCGTAACGTTGATAATATTTTAAATTCTACGGTGTTACCTGCATTGGCTACAGAAATTTTGGTGGCTTTAGCAGAGCAAAAATTGCCAAAAATTATCATGATTGATGCTAAAGATGACGAAATTCAATATTTACTAGATCCGGTTGCGAAAGCTGCTAAAAAAAGGACGAGTAAAAAGTTGAAGTCAGAAGTTTAAAATTGAATAGAGCTAAAATTAGATGAATATTAATATTTCTGAACTCCTTGAACCCATTAGTGATAGCTTACCGTGTGGTGACGACTTTTCATTTTCTAATGAATTTCATGAAATAAAAAAAGCGAAGACACAAGATGATCTATTGCTAGATCAAGGTGATTGGGTTGCCGAGCGCAAACAGGCCGATTGGGACTTTGTATCCAATAAAACGAGTGTTTTGCTAAAAGAGAATACAAAAGATATTCGTCTATTAACTTGGCTCTTAGAGGCTTGGAGTCATCTTTATGGTTTTGATGGTATGGCTAAAGGTTTAACCTTAAGTCATACCATGTTGAATCAATATTGGCAGGAAATTCACCCTGTTATCGAAGATGATGACTTAGATCAGCGCATTGGGTTATTACAGGGTTTAATTAATCAACTTCCGATGTTGTTAAAGAAAGTTTCTTTAACCAATACAGCTCCTTATTATAATTTGCTTGATTACGATAATTTTCTATATCACGAAAATGTTCGCCGTAAACAAACTGAAGATTACGATAGTCAGTCGGGGCCATCGGAGTTAGAACAATTCGATCAAGCTATTTTTAATACGTCTAAAACTTTTCAATATTCTAATTATCAAGATTTTAGTTCAGTCTTAACTGAATGGGATGTTCTAAAACAAACCCTTGATCATTTAATGGGACTAGACTCGCCGAGTTTTGGTGCAATTGATTCAGCATTTGAAACCATTCACAGCACATTACGCAAGATTTATAAAGCAGAAGCTTTTGGTACTGGGCTTGCGCCAATCCAAGAGCAGGCGACAGTCATCACGAGCTCATCTATGGAAAATCAAGTGCCTGTACAAGTTGTTTCAGATCAGCCTGCTTTTCAGCCTCAAGCTCAAACACACTTGGCGAATCGTGAGCAAGCAATGAAAGTGCTGCAAGAAATCGCGGATTACTTTCAAGCAAATGAGCCTCATAGCCCTGTGAGTTATATGCTTCAAAAAACCATTAAATGGAGTCAAATGCCGTTACATGAATGGTTAGCACAAGTCATTAAAGATGAGCATCCATTACAAATGGTTCAGGAAATGTTAGGTGTACAACCTAAAAATGAATACGAATAAAGATTGGTAAAGACATATGTTTAAAGCTGAAAAAGTCCTTTGGGGCGAAGGTTTATTTTTAAGACCTCAACATTTCCAAATTCAAGATACCTATCATGAACAACGCCTAAATCATACGGTTCGGGCAGTTGTGCCTTTTTCGTACGGTATTCAAAAGTTGAGTTTTGATGAGTCTCAATTGAGTACGCATATTCTTGCTTTAGAGTCTGTCGAGATGATTTGGCAAGACGGAGAAATTTATCAGGCTCCTGCATATGATTTATTGCCTGAGCCAATTTTATTGGATGATCTTAATTTACGTGGTGAAATGTTAATTTATTTAGCATTACCATTATTACAGGCAAATAAGCAAAACCTCATTGATCAAAACCAAGCGCAAAAGGGCAGATATCAATCTCATCTGGTCGAGACACATGATTTATTTACTAATGCTACCGAAGCAGATATTAGTTTGCTACGCCGCCGTGCTGTTTTTAAATTACTAGATCTACATAGTAATCCAGACCATAATTTAGATGGCTTTTTATATTTGCCTATTGGAAAAATTAAGCGTCAAAGTTCAGGTGCTTTTGAAATTGACCGAAAGTTTATTCCGCCAATTTTGCATGTAGATGCATCTGAAACACTCATTTCAAATTTAAAAAGAACACTGAACGTTATTAAGGCAAAAATTAAGACGATTCAAACCAATAACAGAGAAAATGAACAGAAATTAATTGAATTTCGTTCAGGTGATATTGTTTCATTCTGGTTAGTGAATGCATTAAATACAGCTCATGCGGGGCTTAATCATTTTGTGCAATATCCACAAATTCATCCAGAGCGTTTGTTTTTTGAATTATTGCGTTTAGCAGGTTCATTATTAACTTTCTCGACGGCCTATGATGTCGATCAATTACCTGCCTATAAACACCATAATTTACAAGAAAGTTTTTCGCAGTTAGACACAATTTTGCGTGATTTACTCGATACGATTATTTCGAGTCGTTACATCAGCATCGCACTTAAAGAAATCCGTCCTTCATATTGGGTGGGAAGTCTTGAGACCGATAAGATTACTCGAGACACTCGACTTTATATTGCAGTATCAAGTAGTGCAATGCAGACACATGAGTTGATCCAGATTGTACCTTTACGATTCAAGGTTGGTAGCACTTTAGATGTAGAGCAACGTGTGGTTGCTGCATTGCCTGCAATTCCATTGCATCACTTAATTCAAGTTCCAACTGCTATTCCTGTGCGCTCTGGTGTGAGCTATTTTGAAATTGAACCACATCATGAATTATATCAGCGCATGTTAGATTCAGAGACGATTTGTATTTATGTTCCGGCTGGTTTCCAAGATATCAGTATTGAATTGATTGCGGTTATGAACGCTTAACGGTAAAGGAGAGAAAAATGTCACAATCCACAGGTGCTCCTTCTTTATTTGATGATGGGCAAATTGGAACAGGTGGGAGCAATAATAGCCAGTCTCAAACAAAATTACAGGCAATCAATCTTATTGATTTATTGCATGATGGCTTTTATTTGGTTTTCTTAATTCGAAATCAGTATGTGCCAGCAGATGCGCAGCAGTTTCGTGAAAAAATCTTAA
Source organism: Acinetobacter sp. IK31 (assembly GCF_035615195.1). NCBI lineage: Bacteria > Pseudomonadati > Pseudomonadota > Gammaproteobacteria > Moraxellales > Moraxellaceae > Acinetobacter > Acinetobacter sp. IK31. The sequence continues at coordinate 83,935 of NZ_JANBOB010000007.1, forward strand.
ATTTACTTAATCAATTTGAGCAACAAGCCAAAAAGTTGCAATTTTCAGCTGATGATATTCATGATTCTAAATATGCATTTTGTGCTTTGATTGATGAAACGATTGTAACGCAACAAGACCCAAGCTATTTTAATTTACAAAATGCTTGGTTGATTAGCCCATTACAATTGAGCTTGTTTGGTTCTCAATTAGCGGGCTATCGCTTCTTTGAAATTTTGGAGCAATTACGTAGCCGTGGAAAAGAACGTCTAGCTGCTTTAGAAGTATTTCATTACTGCCTTTTATTAGGTTTTCAGGGCAAGTACCGAATCGAGTCTACAGAAAGTCTCAACCATTTAGTATCACGAGTGGGTGACGAAATTGACTATTTGAAAGGAAAAAAGGTTGCATTTTCGCCGTTCTCGGCAATTCCTGATCAGATACGAAATATTATCCATCGCGAAGTACCTTTCTTCTGGATTTTGATTTTTTTATTGATTTTTGCATTTCTTACCTTTGCAGGGCTAAGATTTATGCTGAATAATCAAAATGATAAAGCATTATCTAATTATCAAAATGTGATTTCTGCTCCTCAAGAGCAAGCACATATTACAATTTATTTACCTTGATGATGGTACGAAATGGCTCAGGAAAAACCAACTTCTATTCGAGTTTTACAGCCGAATAAAAAAAAGCCGAAATCACCAATACTTTATATTGTCATTGGTGTTATTGCCGGGGTGTTCGTAAGCATCTCGCTATTCCTGTTCTTGTCTCAACCGTATTCGTCAGAATCAACTGCAATTGAGAATAAATCAACAGAAGAACAGATTTTAAATCAAGAGACTGCTGATTCTGCTGATGAACAAAATCAGGTTGCCGTAAGTCAAGACAACGAAACAGATTCAATGAGCCGAGATGGTTTTGAACAACCTAAAGATAATGAATTAAGTAGTATCTTTAAACCTGTTCCGCATAAGTCCGCTACTACTAATGAACAGCGAGTTTCTCCGTTCGATGAACAGCTCACGGGTGAAAAGAAAGTTCAGCCTGCGCCTCAACTACAAACCGGGACAATACCTAAAACGGCCCAAGCGAAAGTGCAGCCTACTCAACAAAAACCAGTGAGTAAACCGCAACAGCAACAAGTGGCACAGGTTAAACCTGTTGTTGAGAATAAAGCTCCAGCCGAACAAGAAGCTGAGGTTGAACCACCTAAGGCATCGGTAGATATTAAAATTACACGAAGTCCTTTTGCCGTGAATTAATGAACTGATGATGATTTTTCTCATTTTCTTTTGCTTTACATGCTTGGCAATTGGTTTAGCGTTTTTAATGTCTTATGAGCTAAGGAGTAGAAGCAAAGATTTTGTTTTGTCATTACTGCCACAAGGTCGTAAGCAGCTTAATCAAGTTAGACAATTTGCTCAAACCATGAATCAGGCAGCTGCGCCTGAAAAGCTACAATCCCATTGGCATTTACAACAGTGGTGGATTGTCATTGCAGGCTTTTTCTTGTTTGCCAGTATTTTAGTGTTTGCTTTCACTCGACCTATTAGCTCAACTCGAATTGAAGCTGAATATCTCAAAAAAACAGATCCTCAAATTTATGCACTTTTGAATGGTGAAATATTATCACCACCACCAGAAGTGGATGAAAGCCTAATTGAAGCTGCGATTGTAGAGGCCACACAATTAGAGCAACAATATTCTGCTCAAAGTAGTGGCGCTATTAATTCTTCACCTATTGATAATTCGAGTTTCGATGGGCGAGCTATTTTAGATACAAGTTTAGTAGATCGTAAATGGAACAAAATGAACCCACGCTATAAGCAGCGTTTACTCATGGTTTTTAAAATTATGAAAGAACAATATGGCTATGAGTTGGTTCTATTGGAGGGGTATCGTAGTCCTGTTCGTCAGAATATGCTGGCGGGTAATCCGAATACGACCAGAGCAAAAGGGTATCAGAGTTATCATCAATTTGGTTTGGCGGCAGATATAGCCTTTAAGCGAAATGGAAAAGTGGTTATTTCTGAAAGAGACCCTTGGGCTATGCAAGGTTATCGTTTATATGGACAAGTTGCTGAATCGGTTGGTCTCACGTGGGGCGGACGTTGGAAATCTATCCAAGATTATGGACATACTGAGTTCCGCATGCCGGGATTAAGAAAAACTCAAGAAATGGCAGAAAAACTCATTGCCGAAAGTTTGAATGATATAAATTAAAAAGAGAAAAATATGTTTACAGAACCTAAAATACAGGACATTAAAATTGATTCAGTGATTAGCCAATTGAGCTTTCTATGACTTCATCTTTAAAACGGTTGGCTCTATTTAATCAAGGCTTAGGAAAGATTAGTCCGTTTGCAAAAGGTGTGGAGGGGATTTTACAGGCTATTGAACATTTGGGTTATGTGCAGATTGATACCATATCGGTCGTTGAGCGCGCTCATCACCATATATTATGGAATCGAGTGCCTGATTATGATTTAAGTCATTTAAATAACTTGGTTCGAGAGCGCCAGATTTTTGAATATTGGTATCATGCGGCGTCTTATCTACCAATGAAAGATTACCGTTATGCGCTGCCTGCCATGATGTCGGTTAGAAAGGGAGAAAGCCGTTATTTCAATAGAGGTGATCAACATCTCATGAATGAAATCTTAGCCCGCGTTCGTGCAGAGGGTCGAATTCGATTACGAGATATTGATAAGAATAATAAAAATAATTCGGGTGGTTGGTGGAATACAGGTCCTGGTCGCCGTGCTTTTGAGCAGTTATACATGCAGGGTGACCTGATGATTTGTGAACGTAACGGAATGGAAAAAGTCTATGATTTGACCGAACGTTGCTTACCTGAAAATATTGATTTAAGTATGCCTACGCTTCATGAATATGCGCAGTATTTATTTAATACAACGCTTCGAGCACATGGCGCATTTACATGGAAACAATTGGTTCATTTAAAAGGAAAAGATTTAAAAGAAACTATGCGTTTAGTGCTTAATGAGCAGGTTGATGCGGGTGTAGTGTCAGCAATTAAACTTGTTGATGGGCAAACTCTATATGTCGATGTAGCTGCAATAGAACAAAAAGTGAATACTGATTTTGGCTTAAAAATACTTTCACCGTTTGATAACTCGCTGATTCATCGTGATCGCTTAACATCTTTATTTGAATTTGATTATCGGATCGAATGTTATGTACCAGCAGCCAAACGGGTATTTGGTTATTTTTGCTTACCTATTCTTTATCAAGATGAGCTAGTGGGCCGCATAGATTGCAAAGCACATCGGACGGTAAAAGAGCTAGAGGTGATTAGTCTACATCTAGAAAAAACAATCAAAGATGAAGAGCTTTTCTTTTTCGAATTAGAGCAAGAGCTCAAGCGTTTTGCAGAGTTTAATCAATGCACCATCATTAATGACAAAGTCATCAAGCTCATTCGCTAAGGTGTAAGTAGGGAACTATTGGAGTTTCAAATAAAATATATTTAAGATAAAACACCAAAAGAATTAAAGCTTTTGGTGTTTTCAATTGGTCTAGATTAAAGACATGCGGTATTCAATTATTCCTGGTTTTTGTGCAATCCAGTCATAGAGTTTTTGAGCCGTGTGATTGGTTTCTTGCGTGTGCCAATATAAACGATCACAGTTTTGCTCAATGGCCTGCTTTTGTACATATTCAATGAGTTGCTTACCAATGTGTTGACCACGGACTTCAGGTGAAACATAGAGGTCTTCTAAATAACAATAATTATTCTCTGCCCATGTTGAGCGATGAATAACATAATGCACAATTCCTAAAACTTGTTCGCCTTGTTTGGCAACAGCACAATAAACGGGCTCATTTTTATTGAAAAAGCGTTCCCAAGTCACTTTTGTGACATGAAGAGGTAAATTTACCTGATAGAAATTTTGATAGGCAAGCCAATATTTCTCCCACTGTGAATAGTCCTGCTGCTGAACAGGGACAATCTGAATATCTTGATTTTGCATAATAATTACACTCAGTTTTAAAGTTTTAGAAAGTTGAGAACTAGAGTGTAGTTTTGATAGTGGTATTTTTATAAGATACACTTTCAATATCTTTCACAGTACCAGTTTGTTATGGCAATTTCGATTTCTGCATCTTTTCCACATTTGATTTTGCCAAAGGGCCAGATTAAAGATGAGCTATATTCGGCTCTGCGTGATGCTATTTTAGATGGAAGACTGAGTGCTGGAACAAAATTACCCTCAAGTCGTGCCTTGGCAGAAATGATGTCGATTTCACGAAACTCTGTATTAGCTGCGCTTGAACGCTTACTCGATGAAGGGTATTTATTTACTAAACCGAGTTCAGGTACTTATGTTGCTGAGGTTGTGCCAGATCAGTTAATACATATCCAAGAAAATTCAAAAAAAACTACGCTAACCAATCATCATTCTTTAAATATTAATCCGAATCTTGAGGGATTATTAACTTCATGGCGAGAACAGTCATGGTCAAGTCAAAAGAAAAAAATGTTCCATGTGGGAGTGGGTTGTATTGATTTATTTCCTCATCAGCTTTGGGGAAAATTATTAACACAAGCTTGGCGACAGTCGTATTACCAGCTGGGTCAATTTCACGACCCACGGGGCTATTTACCATTACGTCAGGCAATCTGTGAATATATCCGCTCAACCCGAGGTCTAAACTGCAACGAAGAGCAAATCATTATTGTAAATGGGACGCAGCAGGCAATTCATTTGACTGCATATGCCTTACTTCAAGCACATGATCAGGTGTGCCTAGATGAACCTGGTTATGACGCAGCATTTAATATTTTTCGAAGTTTTGGTGCTCAGGTCAATTTAATTGAAAGTGATGAAGAGGGAATGCAAATTTCAAACATTATTCATCATTATTCAAAAAGCAAACTTGTTTATACAGCACCTTCACATCAGTTTCCTGTCGGAGGAACTTTAAGCCTAGCTCGCCGTTTTTCGTTACTCGATTGGGCATCCCAACAAGAGAAATGGATTTTTGAAGATGATTATAATAGTGAGTTTCGTTATGGCACACATCCCATTCAGGCTCTTCAGGGTTTAGATCAGCAACAAAGAGTTATTTACTCTGGTACTTTTACCAAAATGATGTTTCCTGAGTTTCGGTTAGGATTTATGGTTGTGCCTGAAGCATTAATCGAAACTTTTAGTGCTGCTAAATACTACACTGACGTACGAAGTTCTTATTTAGAACAGGTGGCTTTGTCGCTATTTATACAAAAAGGGCACTATGCTCGGCATGTGCGTAAAGTTAGAAAAGCATGCTATGAGCGCCAACAAGCATTAATTAAAGCTATTGATGAGCATCTCTCGGAGGAACTCGACGTCCAACCCACCGATTCAGGTATTCATGCGGTGTGCTGGTTAAAAGGTGCGTGGACAGAGCAAGAATTTATTGACCAGTGTACAGCTTTAAACTTGGCTGTTCAGCCGTTATCAAGATATTGTCAAATGCCAAACAAGAAGGCCGCTGTACTTATTGGCTATGCAGCCCACACACCTAATGAAATTATTGAAAACATTCAAAAAATTGCACAATATTTAAAAGCTAAATAATAGCCTAAGTTACGTTATGTAGATAAATTTAATCGTTATTCAAATACTTAAATGCAAATTTTATGACGATCAATTGGTTATATGAAACTAGAGATGTTATTAAGATTTTTATAAAATTAATTTTATTTTAAGCTAACACAATTAATCTAATTACATCAAAGCTTATTTAGTACACCTTTTAGCCACATTCTCCAGATGTGGCTCTTTTTTTATAAAAAATAAATATAGCTAAGAACAAATTAATTAATTTTTTAATAGAAGTAAAAATTAATCTTCTTCCATCGCATTACTGTAAAACTTAACGCCTAGTTTAATACGATCACGCCCATTACCCATACGCCAGCGGTTAGTATCTCGTAAAGAATATACACAGCCACAATATTCTTGCTGATAAAACTCTTCTCGTTTACTGATTTCAATCATGCGGCTTGAGCCACCATTTTTACGCCAGTTGTAATCCCAGTACTGAATTTCAGGATAGTGAGCAGCAGCACGAATTCCGCAGTCATTGATTTGCGCCATATTTTTCCAACGAGAAATTCCTAGCGAACTACTGATGAGACTAAAGCCGTGTTCATGTGCGTAAAGGGCAGTTCGTTCAAATCGCATATCGAAACACATGGTACAACGGATACCGCGTTCGGGTTCATCTTCCATCCCTTTTGCTCGAGCAAACCAATTGTCAGTGTCATAGTCTGCATCGATAAATGGAATATTATGCTTTTCTGCAAAACGAATATTTTCTTCTTTACGGATTAGATATTCTTTTACTGGATGAATATTAGGATTATAAAAAAATATTGAATATTTAATTTCTGAGTCAATTAATGCTTCCATAACTTCTCCTGAACAAGGAGCGCAACAAGAGTGAAGTAATAATTGATCGTGTCCAGAAGGGAGTTCTAATTTTAAACGTTGAGTTGACATAATAAAAAAATTAAATTGTAATACTCTTAATTATATATTTGTTTTTTATATAATGTGAAATGAATTATTTTCAATTTTGCTGTGAAATTAATTTAATATTTAAAAATATTCTATTTCCGTATTTAGTGCTAAGTTAAATATAATGAAATAAATGTGGTGTTAAATATTAAAATTAGTTCTATAATTAAACTTAAAGTTATTGCTAAATATACTATATAATTAAATAAATTATGTATAGATTTTATATATTTAAAAATAATAAACCTTAAGTGTTTTTTGATAAGTGATTGATGTATCTAAATATAATTTGAAATTTTTGGGGTTTTTATTGTGATATGTGTCACAAATAAACCTTATTTTTTCAATTAAAATATTTCTTTAGATTTATATCTTTAATAAATTTATACTATAAAATTCAGTGTGTTTTTTTAATTTAAGCGTGTGATAATTTGAGATATGGAAGATTGGCAATGTAAGTATTGTAATGGTTACATTATGGTTAATCATTCAAAGATTGATGTAGGAGAAAAAGTTTACTTTTTGGTATATAAATTTGACGCAAAGAATGAAAGGAAAAAATTATATAAAAAGGGAGTTGTAGTTGCCCGTTACGATAATATATTACACATTGAGTCACGTAAAAAAACGTATAAGATCGAGCAGATAAAAGTCTATCCATTAGGTGCCCCAATGCCTTTTGTTTACAACATGTTTTGGATTTGTGGGTGTCCGTGTACTCTACAAAACTAAATTCTTAAATTTAACTGACAGCAAACTATTTTATAGATTGAACTGAGTTAATCATCACATCCATTTTTGTTATCATTTTTTATAGATAAGACCTATAACTTTAGGAAAGTGGTTCATAGTCTATAAGAAAATATCTGTGTTTTATTTGACAAAATAAAAGTGTGCTCTTATAAACCTCGAGTAAAGTTGAGGTCAATCATGATGAATGGAAATAAAAAAGCTGACCCTAGTCGAGTTTTGACCGTAGGTGAAGTTGCAAAAAGGAGTGGAGTTCCTGTTTCGACCCTACATTTTTATGAAGCGAAAGGGCTTATAAAAAGTATAAGAACAAATGGTAATCAACGTCGGTATCCTTTAATTATTTTAAGATATATTGCGATTATTAAAGTCGCTCAAAGGGTGGGTATTCCTTTAAATGAAATTAAAGAAGCTTTAAGTCAATATCCTGTGGGCAGTAAATTAACCGCTAAGCAATGGAAAGATTTATCAAGTCATTGGCGAGAAAGTCTGGATGATCGAATTCAAAAATTAACTCGCTTAAGAGATGAAATGGACTGGTGTATTGGTTGTGGCTGTTTATCATTAGAGCAATGCCCCTTAAGAAATCCTGAAGATATTTTAGGACAAGATGGATCTGGCCCCCGAATTTTAGAAAGACCTGAATAGAATATTAAAAAATGACTTTTATTTGGGAATATCTTAATTTCCAATACATTAAATTTATTTTGCTTGAACATTCAAGTAAGTTTTTTATTGTAAAGAAGTGATATGAAATATGAAATTTTTTGATATCTTTAGCTTTTTTACTAAGAAGCAAAAAATTATGAAAAAAATTCTCTTTCTTGGCTTGGCACTTGTTTCGTTAACGGCTTGCTCGTCTGTACAACATAAAGATCTAACTCCACCAAAAATTGGTTCACCAAATCCAGCTAGTCAATATTGTGTTGAAAAAGGTGGGAAATTAGAAATTAGAAATGAAGCAAATGGTCAGGTGGGCTACTGTCATTTACCAAATGGCCAAGTCGTTGAAGAATGGAAATTATTCCGTGACAATCAAGCGAACTGCGTAGCAGAAGAAGCTCAAAAATTAGTGGGGCAATCTGGCCTTACTGATGATCAAATTAAACAAAAGACTCAATCAGAAATTGTGCGTAAAGTTGCTCCGGGTCAACCAATGACTATGGATTATCGTACAAACCGAGTTACAGTCACCATTGATCCAGCTTCTAAAAAAATTACTAATGCAACATGTGGCTAATTTTTTAATTTAAATTTGCCAGTTCAACTTGAAATCAAAGCCTGCTGAAATGCGGGCTTTTTACGACTTTAATTTTTAGAAGAATGAATGACGGGATATTCTTTTTGTTGGGGCAGTTGCTGTAAAGCGTGATTAATTTTTCTTCTCTTTCATTATTTCTATAAATTTAATATATCAGGCTTTAAATCAATAATAAAAAAAGCCCCTAGCGGACTAGAGGCTGAAAAACATCAGATGCGGTAACAGGTGAATTATGCATCTGAGTTAAGTAGGTTGTATCAAACCATGTAAAATACTTTACCAGCAAAAATGAATAAAAATAGTGAGGTGCGACTAATGGCTAATATTTGTGGTTTTTTATTTATACAAATTGGCGAGCTTATTTAAAGACTCGTTCTACAACACCCATTAAGCGATAAAAGCTCCACAATTTATATTTTTGACTAAACCGATTGATGTTGATTGTTCAACCGTTGTCTTTTTGTGCGACTACCCGTAGTTATTCGTGATTTGTTCCAGACTTAATGATAATTTTAATGTTATCCGAAAGGACACAATAACGACGAACATACGAATAATAATGAATTGAAGGTAGGACCCCGTGTTTATAAGTGTATTTGATCTTTTTAAAATTGGCATCGGCCCCTCTAGCTCCCATACAGTTGGACCAATGCGTGCGGCATACAGTTTTGTGGATGATTTATTGAAGCAAGATGATCTACAAAAGACGGTTAGAATTCAGATTAAGTTATATGGTTCACTTGCAGCCACTGGTGTCGGTCATGCAACAGACAAAGCTATTCTTTTAGGATTAATGGGTTTTGATCCTGAACATATTGATACCCAATCAAGTGCGAGCTTCATTGAAGATGTGCTTGAAAATAAAATAATTAAACTCAATCAGCAACAGAGTATTTCTTTTGACTATAAGTCTGATGTGCTTTTTTTAGATGAATCTCTGCCTTATCACCCCAATGCAATGGAACTAATTGCGTATAACGAAGTTAAAGAAATTTTATATGCCGAAACTTACTATTCAGTTGGTGGCGGTTTTATTGTTAGCCAAAGACAATTAACACACACCGAAACTGAAACTAATGAAGTTAAGGTTCCATATCCATTTTATAGTGCGGCTGAACTCTTAAGCTTATGTAAAACTCATCATTTATCGATCAGTGAGTTAATGCTTGAAAATGAGAAAAGTTGGCGTAGTGAAAGTGAGATTCGCGCCAAGATTATGGATATCTGGAAGGTGATGCAGCAATGTATTCATAATGGGCTGATCAATGAAGGAATATTACCAGGCGGTTTAAATGTAAAACGTCGAGCTAAAAAAATTCATCAAAAGTTATTAGACAACAAAAATACTAACCTGATTGTGACCACGTTTCATGCAATGGAATGGGTTAATTTATTTGCCTTAGCGGTAAATGAAGAAAATGCTGCTGGTGGTCGAGTCGTGACTGCTCCGACAAATGGCGCAGCAGGTATTATTCCGGCAGTTTTATATTATTACGTGACTTTTTCTAAAGACTTTTCCGAAGATAAAGTCGTTCGCTTTTTTCTAAGTGCGGCAGCAGTCGGCATTTTATGTAAGCTCAATGCGTCTATTTCGGGGGCTGAAGTTGGATGTCAGGGAGAAGTCGGCTCAGCATGTGCAATGGCTTCGGCAGGGTTAGCTGAAATTTTAGGTGCATCACCTGAACAAGTGGAACATGCGGCAGAAATTGGCCTTGAACATAATTTGGGCTTAACGTGTGACCCGATTGGTGGGCTGGTTCAGGTACCTTGTATTGAACGAAATGCAATTGCGGCTGTAAAAGCCATTAATGCAGCACAAATGGCACTTCATGACGACGATGAACATTTTGTGTCTTTAGACAAAGTGATTCAGACCATGAAAGAAACAGGCAAGGACATGTCATATAAATACAAAGAAACCTCAAAAGGTGGACTCGCCGTTAACGCAATTGAGTGCTAAAAAAGTGAGATGGGGAGGAGGTGGCTCTTATTAGGCGTTCAAGTACTGCATCGTAGTTTTGAGGAAGCACGTTGTCAGCTTAATGTGAAAGGTGAACACATGAATGCATTGGGCGGTGTGCATGGTGGGGTCATATTTTCTTTAGCCGATATTCTTCTGCGATGGCTTGTAATGCAGGGGATGCGCCATATACAGGCCTACAGGCTGATATTCGTTATATGCGCGGCGTTAAAGATAATCAGAAAAGTTAGCTGGATTTTAGCCCAAACACATTTATGAAATTTAAAGACAATTACCCAGTACAAAACCAACGATCGAAGTTTCCATCTTTATCATAAATTTTGTGAGCTAATGCATAAGAGCACTGTATTAAGAAGTACCATCCTATATAGTTATTTTCCTCATCCATCTTATTGATAGCATCACTGCCGATCCAGACTTGCTTTAACTGCTTAATTTGTTCTTCTGCTGATCCAGTTAGCAATTCTCCATCTCTAGATGGGTCTTCAAAGTTCAAATTATAAAATAGAGAAATATCACCAGTGTCTAACAAACTTTTTAAAGCCATGAAGAATGCTGTATCTTGGTCATATTCGAGCATAATCGTTGGGTAAATTTCTTTGAGAAAGTTACCCGATAAATAGAATAAATCATCTAAACCTTCTTTAAACTCATACTCATGAAAGGTTTTTAGAATTAATTCTAGTTGATTCATTAAAATTTATGCTCCGTATCTAAACAGCCTATCATCCGTAGACTGCTTTTATTTTTTCTAATACGCCAATTATATTAATATGTATATTTATTACCGAATCATATCTTCTATCCAAGTCTTAAAATTAGGATAAGAACTTTGAGCATCATTTAAAATTTCAGTAACTGATCTAGAATGAGATTTAGAATTCTGTTTTGCAAAAGTCAGAAAATCATTATTAATTTGAGTGTTAGCTTCAGGATATTCGATAGATTCAAATGGACCATGATTCTGTGATAACAACCAAAGATAATCATTAAAATCTTTTGCTACTACTCCCATTTCTCCTTCTGATCCTAAAAATACAATTGGTTGATCTAATATATCTTTGTCTTTATTAACTATCCAAAAAGCAGCACACCCACCTGTACCGTCTTGGCCAAAAAATAATAATGTACTAGCATCAGCTTGAGGGTTTCCAGTCCAAGCTTTTAACCATTCAGCTATTTCTTCGGGTGATAAGAAATCTTGGTATGGTTCAAAATCAATGCCATCTCCATCAGCATAATCAAAATCTAGTTGGTGTAACTTCTTAAGTAAATCTGGAAATTGAGTCATAAGTTCTCTATTCATTATTTTAAAGAGTTTCTAAAATTATATGCCTTATACGAAATTTATCAGTTCAATAAGTAAAAACCTGAGTATTTCTAACTGGCTGATAGACCAGATTGTATCTAAATTGCCGCATTAAATCTTTTGAAATTGGTTGAGGTTGTTGTATTTGCATCATCAAAAGCTGTAAAAACTGTCCATGACTAAACACAGCCAAATTCTTTTGGGCATAATTTTCAGTCAATGCCTTTAACTTCTCATGGAAAGCTTGAACCCGCGCATACAGATCTTCAAAAGATTCTGCATCATCGGCATCTTTGTGCTGATAATCCATTTTCTCCCAATATGCATTTACCCAAGCTTTACGGTCATCCATATTGGTATTGGCACATTTACGCTCAGACAAATAGCTAAATTCATGCAAATGCTCATCTACTTCAAAAGTGAGATTATATTTTTCTAAGAGTGGAAGGGCGGTTTGATGTGTACGCAAATATTGAGACACAATCATATGGTCAATCTCTGGCAGTTTTAAACAGAGTTCTTTAGCTTGTTTATGCCCATGTTCATTTAAAGCAATTAAAGCATGCGAAAGGGTTTTTCTATTAATGTTGGCTTCACTTTCAGCATGGCGGATCAGAAAAATACTCATATTAATTCCGTTGAACTCTTTAGATCGAGATCTCACGTAAAGATTGTCTGGATTTTTTTCGGCTATGTGCAATATAAACTAATAGTAAGCAGAATAAGACGAAAAGCAAGTGGATTAATTATTTAAAAATATCTTTAAATTTAAAAGCTAAAATCTTGAAAAACGCTAATTTTTTTATTTATTAATAGGTATAATTAAAAAATTATAATTTTACTTATGATATAAAATGCAAAATAAATTTTCCTGTTTTTATCATCCAACTGAAAATATTGAATTGAAAAATATTTGGAAAGATCCTCAGACAGTTTTTATTTTTGATACTAATGTTTTATTAAGTCTATACTCTTTTCAGCCAGAAGGTCGTAAAGACTTTTTTAAAATCTTATCTAAGATAGAAAGTCGTATATGGATTCCTTTCCATGTTGGGTTAGAGTTTCAAAAAAACAGACTAAATGTTATAAAAAAAAGAAGAAATTCCTTCAATGACTTAAATAAAGAGATTGATAAACTAATAGATACAATAAAATTTGATAAAAAGCCTTTTAGTACAATCTCAAATGTTTTTTCATTAAAAAAGAATTATCAGCCAGTTCAAGAAAAGCTAGATACAACTTTATCTGAAATAAGTAGATTGTTTAAAGAGTTAGACAACACTTTAAAATTTCATCTTAAAGAAATTAAAGATGAAGTTAAAGCTTTAGATAAAGATAGAATTTTTATTAATTCCGATGATTTTATTCGAAAAGAAATCGATAAATTAATTGATGAAAAAAAAGTAGGTTCTAATACATTTGATACACAGGAAAAATTAGAAAATTTATATAAAGAGGGAGAGCGACGTTATGAGAATGGTATCCCTCCTGGTTATAAAGATATATCAAAAGAAGAGGAAGAATTTTTCTTTGATGGATTGAATTATAAAAGAAAATTTGGGGATCTAATTATTTTTAAACAAATAATTGAATTTTCTAAGGAAAAAAATATTAAAAATATTATTTTTGTTTCAGAAGATGTAAAAGAAGACTGGCGAAGTATAGAAGAATTTGAGGGCACTAAAATTTTAGGGGCAAGGCCCGAATTAAAAAGAGAACTTAATAAGGAAGCTTCTGTTGAAAATTTTTTAATCTATCAAATAGAAGAGTTCATGCAAAAAACTAATGACTATTTAGATATAAAAATTGAATTAGATACATTAAAGAGTATCAAACTTTCTTTGGAAGAAGAGAAAAGAATGTATGACGAGCATTTAAGAACTCAACGCATGAATATAGAACAACTTAAAGCTCAAGAAGCATTAAGAGACCATGTTGCAGCTCAACGAATTGTTGGAAGAGAATATGAAGCATTGAGAGATCATATTGCAGCTCAGCAAATGGTTGGAAGCCAGTTAAAAGAACATGAAACATTGATGAGAGGCCATGTTGCAGCTCAACAAATGATTGGAAAAGAATATGAAGCATTGAGAGATTATATTGCAGCTCAGCAAATGGTTGGAAGCCAGTTAAAAGAACATGAAACATTGATGAGAGGTCATTTTGCAGCTCAACGAATTGTTGGAAGAGAATATGAAGCATTGAGAGATCATATTGCAGCTCAGCAAGCACTTGAAGATCAGATTAAAGCTCAAAGAAAATATGAGGAAAATTTTTTCAATGAAGAAGATTTAGATCATGAGTAATTTTGAATTATCTAAAACTACTCCAAAAACAGCCTCCCAAGGCTGTTTTTAGTTCTCCTTCTACAACCCCCACTTAACAATAACGCCTTCATTATTTAGCCTTACTTTTTTAATGATTTAATTTAAAGCAAATGGCATTTTGTGTGCTTGACTGCAATAAATGTGAAGCTTATCCTTTGCCTGCTGGCCTACATTGCCAGACGGTCGTCGCGGACCGTGATGAAAGATCACATCAGAGTTATTCCGTCTGAGGAATAGTCTTATGTGAAAACTCCTCGTCTCCTCCCGTAGCGGTAGGACGGGAGAGGGACACCTTCGGGTGTGCTGGTTTATCTTTCCCAGTCCGCGAACCCTTTCTCGTTCTGCCACCATAATTC
>NZ_JANBOB010000008.1:0-285191 GCF_035615195.1 Acinetobacter sp. IK31
CATAGTATAGTGACGGATTACGTCTCAGATTGAGGGCTTTGGCTCTCAATCTGCATTATAGGTCAGTAGTTCAATTGGTAGAGCGTCGGTCTCCAAAACCGAATGTTGGGGGTTCGAGTCCCTCCTGACCTGCCATATTTTGAAATAAAAAGCTTGATGCTGGCTTAGTTGTTCATATAATAAGTCGCGAGTTCTACGACGAGTACAAAAATGTCGAATGATAAATCGCGTGACGCATTGAGCGACGCGCCAATTCCTCAAAGAAATAATTCTGCTGAAGTTGTTCGTTCTGGTTCGCCTCTAGATATTGTTCTATGGGTGATTGCGATTGCATTATTGGTTTTAGCTGTTATGGCGAATCAGTATTTACCAGCGCATTGGGCGCCTGCAAACAATATTTGGGTGCGCGTTGGGGCAATTTTTGCTTGTATCGTTGTGGCTTTGGGTTTATTATACGCCACCCATCAAGGTAAAGGCTTCGTTCGTTTGCTAAAAGATGCACGAGTCGAATTGCGTCGAGTAACTTGGCCAACAAAACAAGAAACAGTCACTACATCGTGGCAGGTTCTATTGGTTGTAGTTGTTGCATCATTAGTTTTATGGTGTTTTGACTATGGTTTGGGTTGGTTAATTAAGTTGATTATCGGGTAAAAGAGCTATGAAACGTTGGTACATTATTCATGCCTACTCTGGCTATGAAAAACAAGTGTTACGTTCACTTACAGAACGAATCCAGCGTAGCGCTGTTGCTGATAGCTTTGGTGATGTCCTTGTTCCTACCGAAGAAGTGGTAGAAATGAAGGATGGTAAGAAACGTAAATCTGAGCGCAAATTCTTTCCTGGCTATGTGTTAGTCGAAATGGAAATGAATGATGATACTTGGCATATCGTTAAAGAGTGTCCAAAGGTTCTAGGTTTTATCGGTGGTACACCTGAAAAGCCAGCACCAATCACTCAGCGTGAAGCAGATGCGATTCTTGCGCGTGTACGTAATACAGGTGAAGCACCACGTCCTAAGACGATGTTTGAGCCAGGCGAAGAATTACTTGTTATTGACGGCCCATTCACAGACTTTAAAGGTGTTGTGGAAGAAGTTCAATACGAGAAGTCACGTTTAACGTTGACGATTAACGTATTTAATCGACCAACTCAGGTTGAACTCGAATTTCGCCAAGTCGAAAAAACGATTTAATCTTAATTGGTTGAAAAACGCCCGATTTTATCGGGCATTGTTGTTGTAATAAAAGTGTAGCGTAAACATTGGGGAGCCTAGCGGCGTTTGTACCCAGAGGTATTTTAAAATGGCTAAGAAGATTGACGGCTATATCAAGCTGCAAGTTCCAGCTGGTAAAGCAAATCCATCTCCACCAATTGGTCCTGCATTAGGTCAACGTGGTGTAAACATCATGGCATTCTGTAAAGAATTCAATGCTGCTACACAAAAAGTTGAACAAGGTCTTCCAATTCCTGTAGTGATTACTGTGTACAACGACAAGTCGTTCACATTCATCATGAAAACTCCTCCAGCTTCTATTCTTCTTAAGAAAGCTGCTGGTATTCAAAAAGGTTCAGCTGTACCAAACAAAACTAAAGTTGGTAAGTTGACTCGTGCTCAGTTAGAAGAAATTGCGACTACTAAAGAACCAGATTTAACTGGTGCTGATTTAGACGCACGTGTACGTACCATCGCTGGTTCTGCACGTTCTATGGGCTTGGAAGTGGAGCTATAAGACATGGCAAAGTTAACTAAACGTCAAAAAGCCATTGCTGCTGCTGTTGAAGCAAACAAAGTTTACACTTTGGAAGAAGCGGTGCAAGTTCTTAACAGCCTACCTGCTGCGAAGTTCAAAGAATCTTTAGATGTAGCTGTAAATCTTGGTGTAGACCCGCGTAAATCTGATCAGGTTGTTCGTGGTGCGACTACATTACCTGCTGGTACTGGTAAAACTGTACGTGTAGCGGTATTTGCTCAAGGTGCGCAAGCAGAAGCTGCTAAAGAAGCTGGTGCAGACATCGTAGGTTTTGAAGACCTTGCTGAAAGCATCCAAGGTGGAAACCTTAACTTTGATGTTGTAATCGCTGCTCCTGACGCTATGCGTGTTGTTGGTAAGCTCGGTACAATTCTTGGTCCACGTGGTTTAATGCCAAACCCTAAAGTTGGTACTGTAACTCCTGATGTAGCGAATGCTGTTAAAAACGCTAAATCTGGTCAGGCTCGTTACCGTGTAGACAAAGCAGGTATTATTCATGCTGCGATCGGTCAGTTAGGCTTTGAAGCTGCTGCTATCCGTCAAAACGTTGAAACCTTAGTTGCTGACTTGAAAAAGTTAAAACCTGCAACTTCTAAAGGTGTATACATCAAAAAGATCACTTTGAGCTCAACTATGGGTCCTGGTCTTACTGTTGATGTAAGCAACGTTTCTAACTAAGTTTAAAACTTGGTCAAGAATTTTAAAGTCCTGATTGAGGGCAGGGTGTAAAGAATCATAGATTTTTTACACTCATTCAAAGTAATGCTTTGTTTCCTCACTCATCAGGCGGACTTTGAATTGATAAATGTAAATTTATCAGCGTCAAAGACCACAGGCGAAGAGACTTCTTTTGAATATCTTCTTAATAACCCAGCCTGCGTAGACGCGGTGGTGTGATTTATTCCTCCTCCGCGTGTAAGTCAAATCCTTGTTGACTTGCGAATTGGGAGTGTACTTTTTTGAGTACATAAATCACCGTTAGGAGGTTTTACAATGGCTCTTCTTATTGAAAGCAAAAAACAGATCGTTGCTGAAGTGGCTCAAACTGCTTCTACAGCGTTCGCTGCCGTTGTTGCTGACTATCAAGGTTTAACTGTTGAGCAATTAACTGCTCTTCGTGTTGAAGCTCGTAAACTAGGTGTTGCTACACGCGTTGTGCGTAACACTTTGGCTAAACGTGCTCTTCAAGATACGCAATTTGCAATCTTGAATGACAACCTTGTTGGCCCAACAATCTTAGCATTCTCAACTTCTGAAGACGATATGGGTGCAGCTGCACGCTTGTTTGAAGAATTTGCTAAAACTAACAAAGCATTTGAATTAAAAGCTGCTGCATTTGACGGCAAACTTTATCAAGGTGCTGAAGTTAGCGTTATCGCAAACCTTCCAAACCAAGAAAAAGCGCTTACTATGCTCGCATCTGTTCTTCAAGCTCCTATTTCGAAATTGGGTCGCTTACTTACAGCGCTTCAAGAGAAAAACGAGTCAGAAGCTGCTTAAGCTTAAATCTACTTCCACACCATTCAATACCCATTTGGAGTTAATCTCATGGCTTTAACAAACGAAGAAATCCTAAACGCAGTTGCTGAAAAAACTGTTCTTGAACTTGTTGAACTTATTTCTGCTTTTGAAGAAAAATTCAACGTATCTGCTGCTGCTGTAGCTGTAGCTGCTGCTCCTGCTGCTGCTGCTGCTGAAGAACAAACTGAATTCAACGTTGAGTTGACTTCTTTTGGTGCTAACAAAGTAGCGGTAATTAAAGCAGTTCGTGAAGCAACTGGCCTTGGTCTTAAAGAAGCTAAAGACCTAGTTGAAGGTGCTCCACAAGTTCTTAAAGAAGGCATTTCTAAAGAAGAAGGCGAAGAACTTAAGAAGAAACTTGAAGAAGCTGGTGCTACAGTTACACTTAAGTAATTGTAAAAGGAGTCGGTTTTTAAATCGGCTCCATAAAATGGCTGATGGCTCTTGGGTCATCAGCCTTTTTGCGTTACAATAATCGGCTCGATTTTTGTTTGTTCTGTACAATAATTGTCGCATTTTAGAATAATCAGAGTAATTTCAAATGTTTACCAATATTTTTCTTTTTAAAAAATATTGTTAAGCGTTTTAATACCACTAAAAATTGCAGCATTTGTAAACAGTGGTGGCCATATCGGCCTGTGTAATTCCTTCTGAGCCCGTTCTGCAGGCGGGCTTGGTTTACTTTCCGAGGACTCCAGATGGCATACTCATATACCGAAAAGAAACGGATCCGTAAGAATTTTGGTAAATTGCCCCAAGTAATGGAAGCACCGTACTTACTTTCGATCCAGGTCGATTCGTATAGAACGTTCTTGCAAGGTGGCAAAACTCCAAAAAACCGCGAAGATATCGGTCTCCAAGCCGCATTTCGTTCAGTTTTCCCTATAGAAAGTTATTCTGGCAATGCTGCTTTAGAATTTGTTGAGTATAGCCTTGGTAAGCCTGAGTTTGATGTGCGTGAATGTATTTTACGTGGTTCGACTTATGCGGCACCAATGCGCGTAAAAATTCGTTTGATCATTAAAGATCGCGAAACTAAATCTATTAAAGACGTACGTGAACAAGAAGTCTACATGGGTGAAATGCCACTCATGACAGACAATGGTACCTTTGTGATCAATGGTACTGAGCGTGTAATCGTATCTCAATTACACCGTTCACCTGGTGTGTTCTTTGATCACGATAAAGGCAAAACACATTCAAGTGGTAAAGTACTTTATTCTGCACGTATTATTCCTTACCGTGGTTCATGGTTAGATTTCGAATTTGATGCAAAAGATTTAGTTTATGTACGTATTGACCGTCGTCGTAAATTATTAGCAACTGTTGTGTTGCGTGCATTGGGTTATAACAATGAACAAATCTTGAATTTGTTCTATGAAAAAGTACCTGTATATCTTGATATGGGTAGCTATCAAATTGACCTCGTTCCAGATCGTCTGCGTGGCGAAATGGCGCAATTTGATATTGCAGACAATGATGGCAAAATCATTGTTGAGCAAGGTAAACGTATTAATGCACGTCACGTACGTCAAATGGAAGCTTCTGGTTTAGCTAAGCTATCAGTTCCTGATGAGTACCTGTATGAACGTATCACTGCCGAAGATATTACTTTACGTAATGGTGATGTGATTGCTGCAAATACATTGTTAAGCCATGAAGTTATGGTGAAACTTGCAGAAGGCGGTGTTAAACAATTCAATATCTTGTTTACGAACGATATTGACCGTGGTTCATTTGTTGCTGACTCATTACGTGCTGACACAACATCTGGTCGTGAAGAAGCATTAGTTGAAATCTATAAAGTAATGCGTCCAGGCGAGCCACCAACAAAAGAAGCTGCTGAAAACTTATTTAATAACTTATTCTTCTCTTCTGAACGTTATGACTTATCTCCAGTAGGTCGTATGAAATTCAACCGTCGTTTGGGCCGCCCATACGAAGTTGGTACTGACCAGAAGTCACGTGAAGTAGAAGGTATTTTATCGCACGAAGATATCATCGATGTATTACGTACATTAGTTGAAATCCGTAACGGTAAAGGTGAAGTCGATGATATCGATCACTTGGGTAACCGTCGTGTACGTTCTGTTGGTGAAATGACTGAAAACCAATTCCGTGTTGGTTTAGTTCGTGTTGAACGTGCTGTTAAAGAACGTTTAAGCCAAGCAGAAACAGATAATTTATCTCCGCAAGATCTCATTAACGCAAAACCAGTTGCAGCTGCAATCAAAGAATTCTTTGGTTCAAGCCAATTGTCTCAGTTTATGGATCAAAACAACCCATTATCTGAGATTACACATAAACGTCGTGTTTCAGCGCTTGGGCCTGGTGGTTTAACGCGTGAACGTGCGGGCTTTGAAGTACGTGACGTACATCAAACTCACTATGGTCGTGTATGTCCAATTGAAACGCCGGAAGGTCCAAACATTGGTTTGATCAACTCGCTTTCTGTATATGCAAAAGCAAATGACTTTGGTTTCTTGGAAACACCTTACCGTAAAGTGATAGATGGGCGAGTAACTGATGCTGTTGAATACCTTTCTGCTATTGAAGAAGTAGGTACTGTTATTGCACAGGCCGATTCTGCGATAGATAAAGATGGTAACTTAACAGAAGATTTTGTTTCTGTTCGTCACCAAGGCGACTTTGTACGTATGCCACCTGAAAAAGTGACGCATATGGATGTATCTGCACAGCAGGTTGTATCTGTAGCTGCATCGCTTATTCCATTCCTTGAACACGATGATGCGAACCGTGCATTGATGGGTTCAAACATGCAACGTCAGGCGGTTCCTACTCTACGTGCGGATAAACCGCTTGTAGGTACAGGTATGGAAGCGAACGTTGCACGTGACTCGGGTGTATGTGTGATCGCTAACCGTGGTGGTGCGATTGAATATGTAGATGCTTCTCGTATCGTTATTCGTGTAAACGAAGATGAAATGATTGCAGGTGAGGCTGGTGTAGATATTTACAACCTCATTAAATATACACGTTCTAACCAAAACACTTGTATCAACCAAAATATTATCGTGAATCTGGGCGACAAAGTTGCTCGCGGTGACATCTTGGCAGATGGTCCGTCAACGGATATGGGTGAGCTTGCGCTTGGTCAAAACATGCGTGTAGCGTTCATGACGTGGAATGGTTACAACTATGAAGACTCGATCTTGTTATCTGAACGCGTACTTCAAGAAGACCGTTTAACTTCTATTCATATTCAAGAATTATCATGTGTAGCGCGTGATACTAAGTTAGGTGCGGAAGAAATTACTGCCGATATTCCTAACGTAGGTGAAGCTGCACTTTCTAAACTTGATGAATCGGGTATCGTTTATATCGGTGCGGAAGTTACTGCTGGTGACATCCTTGTTGGTAAAGTAACGCCTAAAGGTGAAACTCAGTTAACCCCAGAAGAAAAATTGCTTCGTGCAATCTTTGGTGAGAAAGCAGCTGACGTTAAAGACTCATCTTTACGTGTTCCATCTGGTACTAAAGGTACAGTTATCGATGTTCAAGTCTTCACTCGTGATGGCTTAGAGAAAGATGACCGTGCGATGGCAATTGAAAAAGCACAGCTTGATGCTTACCGTAAAGACTTGAAAGAAGAATACAAGATCTTTGAAGAAGCAGCTCGTGAGCGTGTAATTCGTTTGCTTAATGGCCAAGAGTCTAACGGCGGTGGTTCGACTAAACGTGGCGATAAGCTCGTTGAAAGTATGCTATCTGGTTTAGAACTTGTTGACTTACTTGAAATTCAACCTACAGACGAAGCAATTGCTGAACGTTTATCTCAAATTCAAGTGTTCTTGAAAGAGAAGAGCGCAGAAATTGATGAGAAGTTTGCAGAGAAGAAACGTAAGCTTTCGACTGGTGATGAGTTAACAACAGGTGTTCTAAAAGTTGTTAAAGTTTACCTAGCAGTTAAACGTCGCATTCAGCCTGGTGATAAAATGGCTGGTCGTCACGGTAACAAAGGTGTTGTATCTAACATTTTACCTGTTGAAGACATGCCACACGATGCTAACGGTGTACCGGTAGATATCGTATTGAACCCATTGGGTGTACCATCTCGTATGAACGTGGGTCAGATTCTTGAGACTCACTTGGGTATGGCGGCTAAAGGGCTTGGTGATAAAATCGAAAAAATGTTGAAAGAACAGCGCACAGTTTTAGAACTTCGCGAATTCTTAGACAAGATTTATAACAAAGTCGGCGGCGAGCAAGAAGATCTTGACAGCTTAACTGATGCTGAAGTCTTAGCTCTTTCTGGCAACTTACGTGCTGGTGTGCCTTTAGCTACTCCTGTATTTGATGGTGCTGAAGAAAGCCAAATTAAAGACTTACTTGAATTAGCTGACATTTCACGTACTGGTCAAACAGTATTGTTTGATGGTCGTACGGGTGAACAGTTTGATCGTCCTGTAACTGTAGGTTACATGTACATGCTCAAATTAAACCACTTGGTTGATGACAAAATGCATGCGCGTTCAACTGGTTCTTACTCACTTGTTACACAGCAACCGCTTGGTGGTAAAGCACAGTTCGGTGGTCAGCGTTTCGGTGAGATGGAGGTCTGGGCACTCGAAGCTTACGGCGCAGCATATACACTTCAAGAGATGTTAACTGTTAAGTCGGATGACGTTGAAGGTCGTACACGCATCTATAAGAATATTGTAGATGGTAACCATTATATGGATCCGGGTATGCCTGAATCGTTCAACGTATTGACCAAAGAGATCCGTTCTTTAGGTATCAACATTGAACTGAAAAATGGTGACTAAGTCGTAAGACTCACGATTTTTTAGGAAAAAACAATATTTGTGACCCAGTCGGGTAAGCGTTGCTTCCCGACACACGGAGAAAAAAATTGAAAGACTTGCTCGATATCATGCGTAAGAAAACGGACTCAGATGGTCATGCACCAATTGAGTTTGACCGTATCCGTATTGGTCTTGCGTCACCAGAAATGATTAAGTCATGGTCTCATGGTGAAGTTAAAAAACCTGAGACAATTAACTACCGTACTTTTAAACCAGAACGTGACGGTTTGTTCTGTGCCAAAATTTTTGGTCCAGTAAAAGATTACGAATGCTTGTGTGGTAAATACAAGCGTATGAAATACAAAGGCGTCATTTGTGAAAAATGTGGCGTTGAAGTAACTACAGCGAAAGTTCGTCGTGAACGTATGGGTCACATTGAACTTGCTTCTCCAGTTGCACATATCTGGTTCTTAAAATCGTTACCATCTCGTATCGGTTTATTACTTGATATGACGCTTCGTGATATCGAACGTGTATTGTATTTCGAATCATACGTTGTAACTGACCCAGGTATGACTCCGTTTGAAAAGTATCAACTTTTAACAGACGAAGAATACTTTAATGCACTTGAAGAGCACGGTGATGAATTCACTGCGAAAATGGGTGCAGAAGCGATTCAGGATTTATTAAAAGATATCGATCTTGAAGCTGAAATCGCACGTTTACGTGAAGAAATTCCTCAAACAACTTCTGAAACGAAGTTGAAAAAAGCGTCTAAACGCTTGAAATTGATGGAAGCATTCAACGATTCAAACAACAAGCCAGAATGGATGGTGATGAATGTACTTCCTGTACTTCCACCAGATTTACGTCCATTAGTTCCACTGGAAGGTGGTCGTTTCGCGACTTCTGACTTGAACGATTTATATCGTCGTGTCATTAACCGTAACAACCGTTTGAAGCGTCTTCTTGATCTTGCTGCACCAGACATCATCGTACGTAACGAAAAACGTATGTTACAAGAGTCTGTAGATGCATTGCTTGATAACGGTCGTCGTGGTCGTGCAATTACTGGTTCTAACAAACGCCCATTAAAATCTTTGGCAGATATGATCAAAGGTAAACAAGGTCGTTTCCGTCAGAACTTACTTGGTAAGCGTGTTGACTATTCTGGTCGTTCGGTAATTACTGTAGGTCCTACTTTACGCCTTCACCAATGTGGTCTTCCGAAGAAAATGGCACTTGAATTATTCAAGCCATTCATTTTCGCTAAACTACAAGCTTCAGGTCAGGCAACAACCATTAAAGCTGCGAAGAAAATGGTTGAGCGTGAGACTCCAGAGGTTTGGGACGTTCTTGCTTCTGTAATTCGTCAACATCCAGTAATGTTGAACCGTGCGCCAACACTTCACCGTTTAGGTCTTCAAGCATTTGAACCTATTCTTATTGAAGGTAAGGCAATCCGTCTTCACCCACTCGTTTGTGCTGCGTTTAACGCCGACTTCGACGGTGACCAAATGGCGGTACACGTTCCATTGACACTTGAAGCACAGTTAGAAGCTCGTGCATTGATGATGTCAACAAACAACATCTTGTCACCTGCAAATGGTGAGCCGATTATCGTTCCTTCTCAGGACGTTGTCTTGGGTCTTTACTACATCACACGTGATGCAGTAAATGCTAAAGGCGAAGGCATGGTGTTTGCTGATACTCACGAAGTAAACCGTGCACTTGCAACTGGTCAAGTTGCGATTCATGCTCGTGTTAAAGTACGTGTACATCAAACTGTTATCAATGAAGATGGTGAACGTGAACACGGAACTATTATTGTTGAAACAACACCAGGTCGCTGTCTGCTTTGGGAAGTTGTTCCACAAGGCTTAAGCTTTGACATGATCAACCTTGAGATGACTAAAAAGAATATCTCGAAGTTAATCAACTCTTGCTACCGTAAACTTGGTTTGAAAGATACAGTTATCTTTGCTGACCAGTTAATGTACTTGGGCTTCCGTCAAGCGACTCGCTCAGGTGTATCTGTAGGTATGGAAGATATGTTAATTCCACCTACTAAATACTCAATTATTGACAAAGCAGAAACAGAAGTTCGTGAAATCGAACAACAGTTCGAACAAGGTTTCGTAACTGCTGGTGAGCGTTATAATAAAGTTGTCGATATCTGGGCGCGTACAAACGACCAAGTTGCTAAAGCAATGATGGATAACTTGTCTTATACCGTTGTGAAAAACAAACAAGGTGAAGACGAGAAGCAAAAATCATTCAACAGCATCTATATGATGTCTGACTCTGGTGCCCGTGGTAGTGCGGCACAGATTCGTCAGCTTGCTGGTATGCGTGGCTTGATGGCAAAACCAGACGGTTCGATTATCGAAACGCCAATTAAAGCGAACTTCCGTGAAGGTTTGACAGTACTTCAGTACTTCATTTCAACACACGGTGCGCGTAAAGGTTTGGCCGATACAGCATTAAAAACTGCGAACTCTGGTTACTTGACACGTCGTCTTGTAGACGTAGCGCAAGATTTGGTAATTACCGAACCTGACTGTGGTACAGCGGGTGGTTTGGTAATGACTCCATTCATTCAAGGTGGCGATGTAATCGAACCATTACGTGACCGTGTATTAGGTCGTGTAACGGCTGAAGATGTTCGTCGTGCGTCTGATGATGAAGTTGTATTACCTCGTGGTACTTTAATTGACGAAAAAATCGCAGCTCATCTTGAAGAAGCTGGTGTGGATGAAGTCAAAGTACGTTCAGTAATTGCTTGTGAATCTGCTTTTGGTGTATGTGCTAGATGTTATGGCCGTGACCTTGCACGTGGTCACTTGGTTAACCCAGGTGAATCAGTAGGTGTAATGGCAGCACAGTCTATTGGTGAACCAGGTACACAGTTAACGATGCGTACGTTCCACGTTGGTGGTGCTGCGAGCCGAACTTCTGCTGCAAACAGTGTTCAAGTACGTAACAAAGGTACTGTACGTTTCCATAACGTGAAAACTGTACAACATGCAAAAGGTCACTTGGTTTCAGTTTCTCGTTCAGGTGAAATTGGTATTGCCGATGATTTAGGTCGTGAACGCGAACGCTATAAACTTCCTTACGGTGCAAGCATCTTGTTGAAAGATGGTGAATCTGTAGAAGCTGGCGGTATTGTGGCGACTTGGGATCCGCATACACATCCACTCGTTACAGAAGTTGCTGGTAAAGCACGTTTCAGTCAAATCGCTGATGGTGTAACTGCAACATCAAAAACTGATGATGCAACTGGTATGACTACCGTTGAAATCTTACCTGTAACGGCTCGTCCTGCTTCTGGTAAAGATTTACGTCCTGCAATCGTGTTGGATACAACAGATGGCGGCGAACAGTTCTACTTCTTGCCACAAAACACAATCGTAACTGTTCGCGATGGCGAAACGATTGGTGTGGGTGACGTTATTGGTCGTGTACCACAAGAAACATCACGTACTCGTGATATTACCGGTGGTCTTCCGCGTGTAGCTGACTTATTCGAAGCACGTAAACCGAAAGAACATGCAATTCTTGCTGAAGTTTCAGGTGTTGTAAGCTTCGGTAAAGAGACTAAGGGTAAAAACCGTCTGGTAATTAGCCCTGATGATGGTTCTGAGATCTACGAAGAATTGATTCCAAAATGGCGTCAAATCAACGTGTTCGAAGGCGAGCATGTGAACCGTGGTGAAACTGTTTCTGATGGTCCACAAAACCCGCATGACATCTTACGTTTGAAAGGTGAAGTTGCATTAACGAACTACATCGTGAACGAAGTTCAAGACGTATACCGTCTCCAAGGCGTAAAAATCAACGACAAACACATTGAAGTTATCGTACGTCAAATGTTGCGTAAAGTTGATATCACCGATGGCGGCGATACAAGCTTCATCAAAGGCGAGCAAGTGGATTACATCCGCGTTGTTCAAGAGAACCAAGCTGTCTTGGCTCAGAACAAGTTCCCTGCGAAGTTCGAACGTCTATTGATGGGTATTACTAAAGCATCGCTTTCTACTGACTCGTTCATCTCTGCTGCATCGTTCCAGGAAACAACTCGTGTGTTAACTGAAGCGGCTGTAACAGGTAAAGAAGATGATTTACGTGGCTTGAAAGAAAACGTTGTAGTGGGTCGCTTGATTCCAGCTGGTACTGGTCTTGCATACCACCTAGAACGTCGTCGTCAAGAAGCAGAAGCTGCTGAACATGAGCTTCACAATGACTTCAGCGAAGTAGACCAAGCATTCAGCCAAGCATTAAACTCAGAACAGTTCTAAGTTTAGATTGGCACTAAAAAAGGCACCTCAGGGTGCCTTTTTTATTTATAACAATTAAAAGTGGTAATTACATAAATATATTAAAGAGCCATTATTTCATTACTTAAGCGGGATAAACCCTTCACAAAAACATATTAGGCTACATGTTTATGAAGACTGGAGTAAATCTAATGAAAAAAATGATGATGATTGTTAGTGTTGGCCTCATGTCAACAACTTTGTTTGTTGGTTGCCAGAATGCAAGCCCAGAAAGTAAACGTATTGGTTCAGCTGCGATCGGTGGCGGTGCAGGTGGTGCAGTAGGGAAACATGTAGGCGGTAATATTGGTGCAGGTTTAGGAGCGGCACTTGGTGCAGGTGTTGCGGCTAATGCAAAAGGATCTAGTAGTAAAACCGTCCGTAATAGTGCAATTGGCGCTGGTGTCGGTGCGGTATTAGGTGGAGCAATCATTGGTGGCGACACTGGTGCTGCTACAGGTGGAGCACTTGGTGGTAGTGCAGGCGCAGCTTATGAAGAGAAGAAAGGGAAGTACTAAAAGTACCCTTAATAATGTTTAAAACTTAGAAGTCTTTATCTTATTAGAGGCTTCTTTTTTTATTTTTTATAATTAAAAATTTTCTTGATCATCATAAATAGAAGAGCTTTACAAAATATCAATCGATTAGGACAGATGAATAACACAATCTGACCAAATTCCTCATAAAAGAGGATTATTCTTTTTATTAGAACAGATAATAGTGAGTATGGTCATGAAAAAAACAATTGGATTAGTTTCTGCTTTAATGTTGTCTACACTTATGTTTACGGGTTGTCAAAATATGAGTCCATCTGACCAGCGTATTGGTGCAGCAGCAGCGGGTGGGGCATTAGGTGGCGGCTTGGGTAACCATGTAGGTGGTGGTGTTGGAGCAGGCTTAGGTGCAGCAGTAGGTGCTGGTGTTGGTTCAAATACCCAAGGCGGTAGTAAGCAAACCACGACTAAGAGCGCGATTGGAGCTGGGATCGGCTCTGTGGTAGGTAAAGCAATATTGGGTGGTGACTCTGGTGCTGCAATTGGCGGTGCGATTGGCGGTGGTGCTGGTGCAGCAATTGAAGAAAAAAGATAACACCGTATCGATTGAATAAAAATAAGCGCTTTTTAGCGCTTATTTTTATTGGGGGAAAGGTTTTGCTTTTTTACGTCTGATATAAAGCGTTTTTTTAACTTCAGCAATTCTTACCCCAGATTCATCAAAAATGTTTAAATGATAAGTTCTTAAAACAGGTTCGTAGTTGTCGGCAAGTTCACGAATTTGCTCAATTTCAGCCAAGTCGACTCGAATATCTGCATGCACAGTGCTTCGACCAGGGGAAAGAAAATTAATTTCAGCAGCTTTATCCCAAACAATATATTTTGATCCGAGATGATGCAGCAGAATCATCATATAAAATGGATCAACCATTGAATAAATACTGCCCCCGAAATGCGTTCCAACCAAATT
This sequence comes from Acinetobacter sp. IK31, assembly GCF_035615195.1. NCBI lineage: Bacteria > Pseudomonadati > Pseudomonadota > Gammaproteobacteria > Moraxellales > Moraxellaceae > Acinetobacter > Acinetobacter sp. IK31. Next base: position 13,822 of record NZ_JANBOB010000008.1, read on the forward strand.
TTGGTTTTTCCAAGTCAGAGGCATTTTTACTCGTACATGACAAAGTTCTAAATTCATGATTTCAATATAAATCCCTGCTCCTCGATAAGGAGGGTAGTGATTAAATAGAAATTTTGAAATCGTAGGATTGTTCTGAAGTCTTCTTAAAATAGCCATAATAGTCAATTTTTTTTATTGAAACAGTATTCATACTAGATAAGTATCATCTTTTTTATATTGATGGCAATGCTCTATCCGACTAACGACATGATCGATTGAAAAACAAGATAGGAAATGATTATGCAGCCAAAAGTTCATACAGTAACAACAAGTGACCAACAAACGCTTTGTGCCAAAACATGGGGCGACGAAAAAAATACACCGTTGGTTTTAGTACATGGTTATCCTGACAATCAAGAAGTATGGGAATCAATCATTGAGCATTTAATCAATGACTTTTACCTTGTCACCTATGATGTACGTGGGGCGGGCTTGTCATCTATACCAAAACGTATACGTGATTACCGTTTAGAGCGCTTATCTTTAGATTTACAAGAAATCGTTGATGAGTTATTGCCAAATCGTCAATTTCATATGGCTGCGCACGATTGGGGTTCTATCCAGTCTTGGGAGTCGGCAACAGAGCCTAAATTTAAAGGGCGTTTATTGTCATATACAACAATTTCTGGACCATGTCTTGATCATGCAGCCTTGTTCTTGCGTGATAAATTTAAATCTTCACCAGGTCAAATCTTAAAAATATTAACCAAATCTTGGTATATCGGTGCATTCCATCTTCCATTACTAGCACCAACAGTGTGGTCTCTTTTTAGTCCTGAAAAATGGGGGAAAGTTCTGACTAAGCTGGAGAGAAAAAGTAATTTACCTTTAAATAATAATATTAATGCAGATGGTAAATATGGCATTAATTTATATCGTGCCAATTTTATTCCTCGTTTAACTGGCCCACGTCAACGTTATGCGCAGTGTCCAGTTAAAGCGGTTATTTTAAAATATGATACTTTTGTGAGCCCTGAATATATCACTGAGGCTATGCCAAAGTGGGTAGAAAAATTTGAATATGTAGAGCTTGAAGCAAATCACTGGGCAATTCTGAGTGAGCCTGCGAAAATTGCAGATCATATTCGTCAGTTTATTAAGGCTCAAGCTTAATGATTGAGTGACTGCATAAAACAGTTAATTCGGCGATATTTTCGGCTTCATAGTTCTGAATCTGATAGAATGTCGCCTTTTGTTTTGCTCTGAATTTATTCATGAATGCTGTCGTTATTGCGATTGCAGTGATGTTTCTATTATCACTGGCACGCGTTTCTGTCGTACTGACTTTAGTGGTTTCTGCCATGGTAGGCGGCCTCGTGGCAGGTTTAAGCCTTTCTCAAACCGTTGATGCCTTTAACGCTGGTCTTGGTGATGGTGCTGAAGTCGCACTTGCCTATGCAGTGCTTGGGGCATTCGCTCTAGCACTTTCAAAATCTGGTTTACCTGATTTACTTGCCCATAAGCTTATTGGTTTGTTGGGAATGGAAGCGGGGAAAAGCCGTCAAACTAAAGTGAAATATTTACTATTAGGTATTTTACTTATTTCAGCTATTTTCTCTCAGAACCTTATTCCGGTTCATATTGCCTTTATTCCTGTACTCGTTCCGCCATTATTACGCGTAATGAACCATTTAAAGTTAGACCGTCGTGCAGCAGCCTGTGTACTTACTTTAGGTTTAGTCGGAACTTATATTTTTCTTCCGGTTGGTTTTGGTGCAATTTTCCTTGAACAAATTTTGATGGGGAATATCAATAAGGTTGGTGCTGCGTACGGCTTGCATGTAGAGCGGGGGATGATGTCAATTGGCATGGCTATTCCGGTTTTGGGGATGGTTTTAGGTACTTTGGTTGCTGTATTTATTAGCTACCGTAAGCCAAGAATTTATGCCGATCGTGCTATTACGCCAACTACAACAATTGATTTAGATAAACCTCTTCGTGCAACTACTCAAGTTGAAACAGCTGACTTAAAAGCTGATGCTGAAGAGCTAAAACATGAAGCAGAACAAGCACCGGTTATTGCAAAGAAAACGATCTTTATGGCATTGCTTGCAATCGGTCTGACACTCGCTGCACAGCTCTATTCCGGTTCAATGATTTTGGGTGGTTTAGTTGGTTTTGCTGTTCTATCTACCGCCGGAATTTTTAAGTGGCAAGATGCCGATGATGTCTTCGTGCAAGGTATGCGGATGATGGCCTTGGTGGGTTTTATCATGATTTCTGCTGCGGGCTTTGCATCGGTGATGACCCATACGGGAGATATTAATCAGCTAGTGAACGGTGTAGTCGATATTATCGGAGATAACCGTGCACTCGCAGCTTTCTTAATGCTTTGTATTGGTTTATTTGTCACGATTGGTATTGGTTCATCCTTCTCTAGTGTTCCTGTATTAGCCGTTATTTATGTACCTTTATGCGTACAGTTTGGATTCTCACCTCTAGCGACCATTGCGCTCATTGGGACAGCAGCAGCATTAGGTGATGCTGGTTCGCCAGCTTCTGATTCAACCTTAGGGCCAACAGCTGGTTTAGGTGTAGATGGGCAACATGATCATATTTGGGATACGGTTGTACCTACATTTATTCATTTTAATATTCCGCTATTAATTTTTGGCTGGATTGCTGCAATGGTTTTATAAATTTCTTATAAAATATTGAATGATTAACCTTCTTAATCATAATCTTTAGATTTAAATTAAGAAGGTTTTTTATCGACTAAATTAAAGATGTATTTTAAATAAATTATATTAAAATACTCAGAATTAAAAGTATATTAAAACGGTTGGTAATATAAAATAATCTTGATTAATAAGGTTGGAATAAAAAACCAATTAAAATGGTTGGTTAATATATAATTTTATTTAAAACAGTTATTTAAAAATAAAATATAAAATAGTTTTATAATGAGTATTGCATGATTTTAAAATACATGTTTATTATAAATATAAATAAGGTTGGAGATATTAAAGTGTTCAAAAAAGTTTTGGTTATTGCATTAATGGGGATGTCTTCTTTTACATTTGCTGGTAACTGGCAAGTAAAATTTGGTGGTAGTGTTATCGCGCCATCAGACGAAACAACAACTCCTTTAGGTGTAGTGAAAGCAGATCATGAATATGCATTTACGCCATCAGTAGAATACTTTTTTGGCCAATCTCCATTTTCGGCAGAGTTATTGTTAGCAGCACCTATTAATCATGACGTATTGTTAGATGGTAAAAATGTAGCGCGTATTAAACAGTTACCACCAACGATTACTGCTAAATATCATTTTAAAAACTCGACACGTTTTACGCCATATATTGGTGTTGGTGCTACAGCATTTATTCCTTGGGATGAAGAAGGGGTAGCCGTAAAAGTTAAAGAGGATTTTGGTGTTGCAGGGCAAGTTGGTTTTAATTTCCAGCCTGCTGATGCTAAAAATTGGGGAGTATTTGTAGATGTACGTTATATGGATATTAGTCCGGAAGTAACAATTGATCCTGCAGTTGCTAATTATAAGTTTGATCTAGATATTAATCCATTTGTTTACACGTTGGGTTATAGCTATAAATTTTAAGCATAATAATAAATAGAACAATATAATAATAAACCTAGACTCAGGCACCTCACATATATTTTTATGTGAGGTTTTTTTATGAGTTTTATTTGCACTAAAAAAAGCATAAAACAGACAGTTTTCTACACATCTTATGCATATTTTTTTCTAAACTAATTTTTATTCATTACAAACAGGGAAATAAAATCATGAATAACAAATTAGCGCTTTGTTTAGCACTTTTTAGTGGTATAGCTTTCACACAAAATTTACAAGCTGCAAGTTTTTCATGTGATGCTGCAAAAACGAAAACAGAAAAGAGTATTTGTAAAAATCGTTCTTTAAATGATGCAGATGTAAAAATGGCTACAACCTATCAAATTGTTCTGCATGCATTGCCGATGGGTGGGCGCGATAGCCAAAAAGATGCTCAACAGCAATGGCTGAAAAAAAGAAATGCTTGTGCTGCTGGTGTAAGTTGTATTAGCAAAGCTTATCAGCAACGCCAAAAACAGTTAGATACGATATTACAAGATAGAGTATTAAGTCATGGGCCGTTCTAATTAGAAAAAATTTTTAATATTCAGGATTGAAAAATTCTAGAAGTACTCCATTCATAAAGCATTCGAGAACAAACAGACTTCAAAATTTAAGGAGTGATTTATGAGTGAACAAGCATCACAAAATTATAGTTTCCAAGCGGAAGTTGCACAGCTTTTACATTTAGTGACGCATTCTCTCTATTCTAACCCTGAGATTTTCTTACGCGAGCTTATCTCTAATGCATCAGATGCATGTGATAAGTTGCGCTTTGAAGGAATTAATCATCCTGAATATTATGAAAATGATCCAGATTTACATGTACGTGTCATTTTAAATAAAGAAGATAAAACGTTAACAATTTCTGATAACGGGATTGGCCTAAACCAGCAGGAAGCGATTGATAACTTAGGTACGATTGCAAAATCGGGTACTAAAGATTTCATGTCAAAATTGACTGGTGATCAAAAAGCAGATGCTCAGTTGATTGGTCAATTTGGTGTTGGTTTTTACTCTGGTTTTATTGTTGCCGATAAAATTACAGTGGAATCACGCCGTGCAGGTCTAGATGCATCTGAAGGGGTGCGTTGGATTAGCAGTGGTACGGGTGAGTTTGAAGTTCAGCAAATTGATAAAGCTTCCCGTGGTACCGATATCATTCTTCACTTGCGTGATGATGCGCTTGATTATTTAGAATCTTATAAAGTTAAGCAGATTATTAATAAATACTCTGACCACATTAGTTTGCCAATTGAAATGCAAAAAGAAGTTTGGCAAGAGGAAGAGGCGGCTGAAGGCGAAGAGTCTAAAGGCGGTCAAATGGTCAAGACTGGCGAGTGGGAAGCGATTAACTCAGCCAGTGCTTTATGGACACGTAACAAGAGCGAAGTGACTGAAGAGCAGTACGTTGAGTTCTATAAAAACTTAACGCATGACTTTGAAGCCCCACTGGCTTGGGCCCATAACCGTGTTGAAGGTAGTACTGAATATACACAGTTACTTTATATTCCAAGTAAAGCACCGCATGACATTTTTACTCGTGAAGCAAAAGCGGGCATTAAGCTTTATGTAAAACGCGTGTTCATTATGGACGATGCAGATAATTTAATTCCAAATTATCTACGTTTTGTTCAAGGTGTGGTGGATAGTGCTGACTTACCGCTCAATGTAAGCCGTGAGTTGCTACAAGAAAGCCGTGATGTAAAAACGATTCGTGAAGGTAATGCACGCCGTGTGTTAACTGTGCTTGATGGTTTGGCTAAATCGGAAGATGAAAAAGACCAAGAAAAATTTAAGACATTCTACAGTGAGTTTGGCTCAGTCATTAAAGAAGGCTTGGGCGAAGACTTTGGTAACCGCGAACGTATTTTAAAATTATTACGTTATGCGACTTCAACAAATGATGAAGTGACGACTTCTTTCGCTGACTATAAGGCACGTATGAAAGAGGGCCAAAAAGCCATCTATTATGTGACTGCCGATAGTTTAGCAGCAGCGAAAAACTCACCACAGCTTGAGTTGTTCAAGAAAAAAGGCATTGAAGTACTGTTAATGGCAGAGCGTGTGGACGAATGGGCAATGAACTTTGTTCAAGAGTTTGAAGGTACGCCATTAAAGAATGTTTCTAAAGGTGCGGTTGACTTAGGTGACTTGCAAGATGCTGAAGAGAAAAAGGCACTTGAGCAAGCAGCTGAACAGTTCAAACCTGTTGTTGATAAGCTAAGTGATTCATTGAAAGCGAAAACCAAAGAAGTACGCGTAACTACGCGTCTGGTCGATTCTCCTGCGTGTTTAGTGACAAGTGAAGGTGAGTTATCACCTCAACTCATCCGTATGTTAAAACAAGCGGGGCAAGAAGTTCCTGAAATTAAGCCAATTTTAGAAATTAACCCTGAACATCCATTAGTGAAAAAACTTGAAGGTTCAGAACATTTTGATGACTTGGCAAATGTGATTTTCGATCAGGCTGTTATTGCTGAAGGTGGTTTACCAGAAGATCCGGCAGCTTATGTAAAACGTATTAATAGCTTATTGCTGAAATAATTCGGCGTAAAAAAAGCCTCTGAACCGTCAGGGGCTTTTTTGTGGATAAAGAAAGAGTTATCCACAATTTGATAATTTTTGGCTAAAAATTAGCTTCTAGATTCATTTGAACGCTGAGTTGATGTTTCGGATCGTCATCAATATGGTTAAAAAAATTAAGATCATTTTGCATAAAAAGCCAATTTCGCCACACAGGCTGGCGCCATGAAATATAAGGTCCCCAGCTATTTAGTCGCATATCATTTTTGGTATATACGCCACCACTATAAACACCGTAAGTCAGACTATTATCTTTTACAAACTCAAACTATTGAAAAGTCCAGTTTCCCCAATTGTAATCTTCATTCTCGCTCTTGTTTACATTAAATTTATTGGAAAACAGTGTGTTGTCTTGCACCTTTTGCGTTAAGTTTAGGGTGGTTTCGGTGTAGTTTCGGCTGGTTGAACCGTAGCGAAATACTTGTTCTGTATCCAAACTAAAGTTATGTCTTAAATTCCATTTTTTCTTTGCCAAAAATTGTACATAAACATCGTTTTCTGAGTTTGAGCCTAGGTCAAGATTATTTTCAAAAGGCATCCAGGTTGAAATGGTAGTCCAGCTTGCACTGAGTGGATTTGTTAAAGTAGCTTGATTCGATGAAGCCTTCTTCTTTTTTTTGCCTAAGGCTTTATAAGGATGTTCAGACTGCGCACGCTTCCATAACGTATCATTTCCAAATACCGCCATAAGCTCTTGAATTAAAGCTACATCGGGTAAAGCATTATTTGTCTCTATTTCACAAGGAGAGAGTGCAAATGGCAGAGATTGTCTGTTTGCTTTGTTGAGTTGGTTGGACGAGTAGGAATGTCGTCTTGAACGTTGGTGCTTTAAAGAAGTATAAAAAAATTGAGTATGCGGAAGTAAAGCCAATACGCCCAAACTATAAATACAAACTAACGCAGCCGATCTGTATTGAAATGAAAAAGGAGAGAATTGATTCATCGTTCAAAAAATAAAGAATCAAAAATTAGAATAAAATTTTAAGAGACTAAGCTTAAATTTTTATTTAAAAGTATTTTATTATTCATCACCTTGGATGAAGGTTCCAAGGTGATGTTTGGCAGCTTAAAAAAGAGCCTCTAAACGCAAGAATGTGCTGACAAAATGGTTGCGATCTTCGCGTTGGTCATTAAAGTAATTTACATCTCCTTGAACAAAGAACCATTCACGTAAAACGGGTTGGCGCCATGAAACAAACGGCCCCCAACTGTTTAAACGTAAGTCACTGTCGTTGTAATAACCACTTGTATAAATACCATAGTTAAAACGGTTGTTTGCAAAGAAACTATGCTCGCGGAAAGTCCGGTTTTCCCAAGCTAGATCATCGTCTTGGTCATCGGCATAGGTTAAGCTGAACTGATTCGATAAAAACGGTTGGTTTGGTCTGGCATGTGTAAGCTCAAGATTAGTACGTAAGTAGTTTTCGCTGTCTATGCCGTAACGATAGATTTGCTCTGCATAGAATTTAAAATCATTACGTAATTGCCAATCTCTTGATGCTTTTAAACGAACGTAAATATCGTCTCCAGAACGAATACCTAAGTCTGCATCTGTTTCAAAAGGCAGTCTTTTAGAAAAATTTGACCAGCGTAAAGCAATGGAACTGTTGTCATCTCGAGTTTGCTTACCATCTAACTTCTTATTTGAATCTTGATTCGGGTTCTGGTTAATATTGGCTGGGCTATTATCAAATTCGTTATCTAAAGAGTCATCACCAAAGACCACGCTTAGACGTTTTTCTAGAGTAGGTAGCTTAATCCTACCTCGAATTCTGGGCTTAATTTCAAAATTGTCGTATTCATTCCAATAGTTATCGACCATTACACGGATGGTTGCTGTAGCAGGTTTCTGTGGGTCGACTTCACCAAACCAGTTATCAATTTTTTCAGAAGTACGATCGGCCCAATGACGAATATTCTTTTGTTTACGGTCAACCCATGTTTGATCTTCTGTTTGTTCGGTAGGTGGAACAATCGGTTGATTAGACTGCTCTGGAAAAATGGTTGGGGTCGCATCTACCCAACGTGGGATCTGGTCTAATAGATTTTCATCTGTTGTAACTTCGGTTTGAACTCCAGATGACAAACCTTCTGCTTGCTGTTTTTGAGAGGAAGAGGTGGTTTCTGCATGAGTGATGCACACTGAACCGAATCCAATAGTTATAAGTGCAAAAAGCTGCCGATAAGGTATTACGTGAAATGTTTTCATATCTATCTTTATGTTTTGTTGTTGTTTTCAATTTTGTTGATTTTTCTAATAAAATCAAGAGGACGACACAAAAGTTAAGTAAATTTAACTTTTTTACGTATTTGAAATAATTTAAAGGGTTTAAGCTAGTGGCGATTATTTCTAACCAAAAAAAATCCCCCAATTAAGGGGGATGATAGATCAAGGAAACTTCAAATTCCGATCATTAAACACATAAAAAACAGAACATTACAGCGCGAATATTCTAAGCCGCAATGATAAACTGATTTTAAACAATTGGATAGTTCTTTTTTTAGAACGCTCTATTGCTAAAATGGTGATAAAACATACGATTTAATCACACTTTCAATTGTGCTGACTTATTTCTGTGGAATATCACATGATTCATCATTACAAACAGCCGCATCATCCTGCTCAACTTCTTCAGCATTTGCTTTGAGCTGTGCTTGCTCTAAGACTTTTAAAAAGACTTCACGTGGTTGAGCACCTGCAAGTGCAATTCTTTGATCAAATACAAAAAATGGCACGCCAGTAACATTTAACTGCTCTTTCGCAATTTTTTCGTCATGACGAACAAAGTCAGATAGTTCATTTGTATCTAATACAAACTCAACTTCGGCATTATCAAGGCCAATACGAGAAGCGATTTCTTCAACAACTTCACGTTCGCCAATCGCTAAACCTTCGGTCATATAAGCATGGAAAAAAGCTTCTTTTGCTTGGTTGCCTAGGCCTTTGCTTTGCGCAAGGTGGATAATACGGTGTGCATTAAAACTATTGCCAGAGTTAGCCTTTTGCCATTGGAAATCAATACTTTCAGAGGCAGCCATGGCCGCAATATTGCGCTCCATTTCTTCCATCTCTTCATAGGTACGGCCGTATTTTTTAGCCAAACGTTCTGTATTTGATGTGTCATGTTTTGCTGGCGCATCAGGATCTAATTCAAAACTATGCCAGTGAATTTCAAGCTCAATACCTGCTTCAGCAGCTACATGTTCAAGGCGTTTTTTGCCGATATAACAGAAAGGACAAACTACATCAGACCAGACATCAACACGCATGGGAGAATCTCATAAATTTTAATTACCCATCATAATAGGGATGATGTCCAAGGATTTAAAGCTTTGAATAGCGAATAGAGTGTTGCGTATTGTGAAATAAATGGCATATAAAGAAGATATAAGCTCTATTTCATAACTATAAAGAGCAAAACTATAAGAAGGGAAATAGGAGGTGTGTATGCGCCGAGTTTTGATTGCAATTGCAAGTCTGGTTGTTATCACGAGTATTATTTTTTTCACCTATCAACACATAAAACAGCAACAGGCCAAAGACAGTAGCCAAATGTTTGATGTGGTCATGACTGAAAAAATGAACCAGCTTTATGACCAAGCACAAGACTGGTCTAAACCCGTCCAGCTCGATATTCACGATAAACGGTTGGCAGGACACTATAAACAAATTTCAGAATTTCTTTTAAGTTATTGGATTCAAAATATAAATGCACGTAATGAATATTTAAGAGAGTTAAAGGCGGCAAAATGGGATACTTTTTTAAATGTTGATCGTTTAGATATTGATAAAAAACAGAAGTATGTAGAAACAGAAAAAATGTTAATCGATGTTCGTACAGCTTCAGATAAATATCAAACTCAATATGAAAAAATTCATAAAACCTTTTTAACGAAGGTTCAGGAATTATCTGTAGATGCAGAGATGAGACAACTGCTTGAAATGAAATTAGGTACTCAACAAAAAGCTGATAAAGATCATGCAATTTTTATGATTGAACTGCAAATTTTAGATAAAGCAGAAGAAATGTTTAAACTTCTAAAAAATTATGAATGGCAAAAGAAAGACCAAATGATTCTTTTTCATGAAAATGCTCAGGTCAAAAAGTTTAACCAGCTTTATCAAGATGTTTTAAAGCTGAATGCAAAAATTGAAAAAATTAAGAAAAGAAATGTAGCTGCATTAGAAGGAGAATTAAAAGAATAAATTGAACGTGAGCATCAAAATTTATGGATTGGTGCTCTCAGCTTTTCCTTTAGTTAAAAAAGATTGTAATAAACTTTGAGAAGTTTGTAGTTTGATTAACTGCTCGGACACGTGCATGAGCTCAGTTTGTAGCTTTTCTTGAACCACTGAACATAGCGTAAATACGCGTTCATCTAAATCAAAACAAGGCAACAAAGCCTGAATGTCTTTTAGATTCATTCCTGCATCATTTAATATTTTAATTTTCTTAATATTTTCAATATCTTTTTGCGTATAACTTCGATAGTTATTACTCGCCCGATGAGGCTGTATAAGCCCTAAACTCTCATAATAACGCAGCATACGAGGGCTTACTTTTGTAAGCTCGGCAACTTTTGCAAGATTCATAAATAGGTGTTGACCTTAACAGTAGTGTCATAGTTTAGCATATTTGTATCTTGCAAAATGGTACTTGTTCCATGGTCAGAAAACTCATTTTATTAGTGTTATTCGGATTAATTTCATTCGTTGCAAATACCAAAACAATTGAACTTCAGGAGAACAACATGCGTCAAATATTTGTGCTTCATGGTTACTCTGCTTCTATAGATGATCACTGGTTTTTAGATTTAAAACATCAAATAGAAGACGAACATACAACGGTTACCTTAATTCCATTTCCAGACTCGGAACATCCAGATGTGGAAGCATGGCAGAAGGTTTTAGACCAACATATCCCTGTTGTAAATGAAAATACCTACTTTGTTGCACACAGTTTAGGTGTGATTACTTTGCTGCACTTTCTGCAAAGACATGATTATCAAAAGATTGGTGGAATGATTTTAGTATCTGGATTTTCTGGACCTATTTCAGATTTTTCTCCACTCGATGCTTATATAACAAAAAGCAAAGTCGATACGAGTTACTTTCATGACATAAAGAAAAAACTCGTTTATTTGTCTGATAATGATGATTTGGTTCCACCAAAACTTACGATTCAATTCGCTAAAGATATTGAGGCGCCGTACATTACAGTACCTAATGGCGGGCATTTTTTAGGTAGGGAAGGTTATACGAAGTTTCCGCAAGTAGTGAATTCTTTAAAAGAGATGTTAGGGAAATAATAAAAATCCCCGTATTGATCGGGGATTTTACTTTTTGAAAGCTCATTGTTTTTCAGGGAGAGTTTATTAAGGCTGATAAAGGACACCCAATATTTTAGAAGGTAATGCAATTACATCGAAAGTTAAGGCAAAAGGAAGTAATGGCAAGTTTGCTAACTTCTCTTTAGTTGATAAGGGCACTTTTCCGCTTTTATCGTGAAGATATTTGATTCTGACGTGATATGGCTTAGATAAAGGGGTTATTGTTTTAAGATTGTTTACAGGAGGATAAACAGTTCCTTCAAGATTAAGATCAAATTTATGTGATTCTAACTTTTCTGTGCAGTTACACTGAACCACGCCATATTGTTTGAATAAAGTTAATTCCTTTTCATTCAGTTTTCCATTAGGTGGAGTGTAAGAAAATCTAATATGTCCGTTAAAATGGTTACTGTTGGAAGCAGGTGCAATAAAATCCAGATCATTACTTATTTGAATATATTGTGGATTTAGCTGACTAATTAATTGAATGAAATCGTTACCGCCTTTACTAATGACATAACTATATTTTTTACCTGCGATGACAATACTGTTCCCTGGTTCATTAGGGAGAGATATTGAGGGTTTTCCGAAAGCTATCACATCATCTTCAACTAAAGTGATCCATTCATGGCCTGACTCATATTTTGTAAATAGCTCTCGTGTACTTTCACCAATAACGTGATTACTCGTACAACCACTGAGAAATAAACTGACTAGCAGGCAGCTCATGAGAATGTTCTGATTTAATATTTTAAAGTTCATTATTTCTGTTGAATTCAATGGATTTATAAAAGTCTGACTATAAACAAAAGATCTTAATATTTAAATCTAGCAGTATGATCTGACTTAGTCACATTCAAGCTAATTTCTAAAATATTTTTATAAAGAACCTTACTATTACATTAAAATTTTTAATTATATTTACCGTTTATCTGAGCATTACTGAATCAAATTCGACTTTGTTGTAGCCTATTTATAAATACTTTTAATTTAATCATCATCTTTTAATTTGAATAGGGTGACTGATTTTTGGAGCAAGTTATGAACTTTCTAAAACAATCAGCTTTGATCGCTGCATTTGCTTTTATGGGGTTGCCGACTGTTCAAGCTGAAGAGGTTGCTACTTTGCCAACAATTCGCGTTATGGCTGAATCTGAGCTGCGTGAAGAGGTGGGATTTGTACCATATCAGGAAGATAAAAAAGTGCGTCAGGCTCTGCAACATCGTGAGTATAAAATTCATAATGATATACAGAATGCTTTAGTCCCTGAAGGCATGACTACGGTAGATTATCAGCCAGTTATGGCACAACCTGATTTGTCTCAACTTTCTCCATTCTTACAACAATACATTTTAGCGGTAGCAGGTGGAATACAGTCTTCTGATCCAACCAATGGTATCTTTGAAATGTTAAGAGATTTGAATATTAATCGAAGTAATGTCGATGCTTTTCGTGATGGGACAATGAAAGTGAATATTAATGACATTATAGATTTACAGAAGAAAATCGAAAATGGATTAGCTGGTCGATAAAAAATCCCCGCATTGAGCGGGGATTTTTTTATCTTGGTGTTAATTAAACACGTTCGATAATCGTTGCAATACCTTGACCAAGGCCGATGCACATGGTCGCAAGACCGATTTGAGTATCTTGTTGTTCCATTACGTTTAATAAAGTAGTGGTGATACGCGCACCGGAACAGCCTAGTGGGTGACCCAAAGCAATCGCACCACCATTTAAGTTAATAATGTCTTGCTTGTCATAAACACCTAAGCCTTTCATTACTGATAAGCCTTGAGCAGCAAATGCTTCGTTTAACTCGATAGTTTGAATATCAGCCATCGTTAAACCAGCACGTTTAAGCGCTTTTTGAGTTGCAGGAACTGGACCGTAACCCATGATTGCAGCGTCGCAACCTGCAACTGCCATAGAGCGAATCACAGCGCGTGGTTTTAAACCTAACGCTTGTGCGCGCTCAGCAGACATAAGTAACATTGCAGAAGCGCCATCAGATAAAGCTGAAGATGTAGCTGCAGTTACAGTACCGCCTTTTGGATCGAATACAGGACGTAATGCTTTGAACGATTCAAGGTTTGCATCAGGACGAATCACTTCATCGATGTCGCAAAGGATTTTAAAACCATTTACATCATGACCTTCAACACCAACGATTTCGTTTTTGAAACGACCTTCTTGTGTTGCAGCCCAAGCACGGCGGTGAGATTCAACACCAAAAGCATCTTGTTCTTCACGACCAATGCCATTCATGCGACCTAACATTTCAGCAGTTAAGCCCATCATGTTAGATGCTTTAGCGTAGTGTTTAGATGCTTCTGGGTTTAGGTCGATGCCATGCATCATACCTACGTGGCCCATGTGCTCTACACCACCAATAATGAAAATATCACCTTGGTTGGTTGCAATCTGTGCAGCAGCAGTATGAAGCGCTTGCATAGATGAACCACAAAGACGGTTTACCGTTTGACCTGCCACAGTTTTTGGTAGGTCAGCCAATAAGCCGATGTTACGTCCAATATTCATACCTTGCTCTAGAGTCTGGTTTACACAGCCCCAGATCAGATCTTCAACTTCATTGGTATCAAACTGGTTACGAGCAACGAGTGCACGAACTAATTCAGCAGATAAGCTGTCAGCACGTACATTGCGGAACATACCGTTTTTGGTTTTACCCATTGCAGAACGTACGCCATCAACGATGACAACGTCACGTGGATTTAAAGTAGCCATTCACGTTGCTCCTTAACCGTAGAATTTTTTGTTGTTAGCAGCCATGTCACGCAACATTTGTGGCGCTTCATAAGCCTTACCTAAGTGTGCATATTTGTCGCAAAGCGCAACATATTCAGCAACACCTGTCTGGTCGATATAACGACATGGACCACCACGGAATGGAGGGAAACCTACACCCATAATCATTGCCATGTCTGCTTCAGCAGCAGTTGCAACAATGTTGTCTTCTAAGCAACGAACTGTTTCGTTACAGAAAGCCAGCATCATGCGGTCAATGATTTCTTGGTTATCAAACTCGCGTTTTTCACCTGTTACGAAAGGAGCAATGATTTCATACGCTGTTGGATCAACAGTTTTTGCTTTCTTGCCTTTCTTGTCGAGTTCGTATTTGTAGAAACCAACGTCATTCTTTTGACCAAGACGTTTAGCTTCGTACATTGCTTGGATTGAACCTTTGTAGTCTGGCTTCATGCGGTCTGGGAAACCTTCAGCCATTACTTCTGCACCATGTACACCAGTGTCAATACCTACAACATCGATGAGGTAAGCAGGACCCATTGGCCAGCCAAACTTCGACATCACATTGTCGACTTGCTGGAAGTCTGCGCCGTCTTTTACAAGAAGGTCAAATGCACCAAAGTAAGGGAACAATACGCGGTTAACCAAGAACCCTGGGCAGTCGTTTACAACGATTGGTGTTTTACCCATTTTTTGAGCGAGAACAACAGTTGTTGCAATTGCTTCTTCAGAAGTCTTTTCACCACGAATCACTTCTACAAGCGGCATCATGTGAACTGGGTTGAAGAAGTGCATACCAACGAAGTTTTCAGGGCGTTGTAATGCTTTCGCCAAACGTGTAATTGAAATTGTAGACGTGTTAGACGCAATAATCGTGTTTTCACGAATATGCTTTTCAGTGTCAGCAAGAACGATTTCTTTAACTTTTGGATTTTCGGTAACTGCTTCGATCACGATGTCGACTTCTTTAAACTCATCGTAGCTTAAAGTAGGACGGATACGGGCAAGCGTTTCACCCATTTGCACAGGTTTCATTTTCTTACGTTCAACTTGTTTAGTTAACAAGCTGTTCGCTTCTGACATACCTAGTGCAAGTTGAGGATTACCAATATCTTTCATGATAATTGGTGTGCCTTTGCTTGCCGCTTGGTAAGCAATACCACCACCCATGATACCAGCACCAAGTACAGCTGCTTGATTTACAGGGTGAGCACCTTTTTCATGTTTCTTAGCAGTTTTCTTAACAATTTGGTCATTGAGGAATAAACCAATCAATGCACCAGCTTGTGGAGTAATTGCTGCTTTAGCAAAACCTTCAGCTTCAGCTTTTAATGCTTCGTCACGCGCAAGGCTTGCACCCGCTTGTAATGAGTCAAGTAATAATTTTGGAGCAGGGTATTGAGCCGGATTCGCTTTAGCAAGTACAGCACCTTTTGCTGTGTTGAACGCCATCATTTGTTCAAGCGGGTTCAATTTTATAGCATCAAGTTTTTCTTGACGTTTTGCTTTCCAGTTCAAACGACCAGAAATTGCTTGTTTAGCTAAGTCTGTTGCAGCTTCAAGTAATTTATCAGCAGCTACAACCGCATCTACAGCACCATCTTTTAGTGCAGCAGCCGGTTTTTTAGGAGCAGCCATCGCCATCCATTCAACCGCGTTGTCGATACCGATAACACGGCTTAGACGTACGCTACCACCAAAACCTGGGTAAATACCAAGTTTGATTTCTGGCAAGCCAACCTGTGCAGTTTCTGACATCACTCGATAGTCACACACCAAACACATTTCAAAACCGCCACCTAACGCCATACCGTTAATAGCAACAACTTTTGGAATGTCTAAATCTTCAAAGCTATTGAAGATTTCGTGAACAGGCATAAGCCAGTCAACAATCGCTTTTTCACCTTGAGCGAAATTTTCACCAAACTCGGTAATGTCTGCCCCAACAATAAATGTTGATTTGCCTGAGGTAACAACTAAGCCTTTAATATCATTATTTGCTTTTACCGCAGCAATAGCAGCTTGGAAATCTTCAATTGTTGCACGGTTAAATTTATTGACCGACTCACCTTGTAAGTCAAAGCGGAATTCTGCAATTCCGTCCGAAAGCATTTGGACGGTAATGGCATTGCCAGCGTGGATCATGCCTGATCTCCTTGGTTTTGGAGGACTTCTAAGTTGATGTTATGAAGCGTGTGTACAGCTTCGGTACACATTTATGCTTCGCTAATCTTACGATAACTATATCTAAAAAAAACCTGACAAGTTGTATCAAGCCGTGACGCAAGGGTCATCTTATTTTTTATTTAATTCATCTCTAGTAAATGCATAAAAGAAATCATAAAGATAGGTGTAAAACAAAGTCATTTGTTTTAATTTAATTTTTTCTTTATAACGCATTGGAATTATCAAATTTTTATATAAAAACGATTAAGTTTTAAAGCTTAACTTTTTGTCAAAAAAGTCAATTGTCCAAGTCATAGCCTATAAAAGAAAATAGGAATATGCATAAATTTTAAGTTCTTAAAGTTATGGAAAAATAACGTATATTTATTTTTTTTATTTAAAGTATGTCCTCTATCATTTGACTTAATTTTTTTACATTGGCTTTTTATAAGTCAATTTTGTTAAAATTTGCGCCAATTAAATAAACCTCCGGTTTCTATTGCCTTAAATATAAGGTGAAGTTGCCCCAATCTTTTAAAAGAGTAGCAATATGATTAAGTGGATCATATTAGCGATTTTTGTGATATCAGCATTGTATATCCAACATCGCGGCAAAGTGCGTCACTCGTTTTATCGTCAATTTTTTGACCATTCAACCCTGCTCGCACCGATTAACTTTTTAATGTACATCTTTTCAAAGGTGCCGAATCAGCCTTATATCGACACTCAGCATTTTAAAGATTTAAAAGTGTTGGACGAAAATTGGGAAATGATTCGTGATGAAGCAAAAGCTTTATATGATCAAGGTGGGATTAAAGCATCGAGTACTTATAACGACTTAGGTTTTAACTCGTTCTTTAAAACAGGTTGGAAGCGTTTTTATTTAAAATGGTACGAATCAAGTCATCCATCTGCTGCCGAGCTTTGTCCGAAAACTACGGCTCTTCTTAAAACATTGCCGACAATTAAAGCAGCAATGTTTACTGAGCTTGCACCCGATAGCCGTTTGGTAAGACACCGTGACCCATATGCTGGTTCATTGCGTTATCACTTGGGTTTAATTACGCCAAATGATGACCGTTGTTTTATTGACGTCGATGGCGAAAGATACTCTTGGCGTGATGGTCAAAGTGTAGTGTTTGATGAAACGTATATTCATTATGCTGAAAATAAGACTGACCAAAACCGTATCATTTTCTTTGCCGATGTTGAGCGGCCAATGAAAGTGAAGTGGATGGAACGTTTCAACCATTGGTTTGGTCGTAGTGTGATGACCGCGGCAAGTTCACCGAATGAAACAGGTGATCAAACAGGTGGTTTAAATAAAGCGTTTGGTTATGTCTACCAAATTCGTATTAAAGCCAAAGCATTAAAAGCCAAAAATCGTAAGTTATATTACTTTTTAAAATGGTTCCTGATGCTTGGGATTTTCTTCCTAATTTTTGTTCGACCATATGTATTTTAATTAAAGCGCCCGAAAGGGCGTTTTTTGTTTTTAAATAATAATTTCTAGTTCACGTTATATCTTACTAGAAAACTGCTTTTATTTGGGTTTTTAAAGCTAACTCTATGAGGATTAATCTAGCTTCTAAAAAAAACTATAAAAAATCATTTATTGCAGGATTAGTTTGTTTTTAACAATGATATTCATCATGCATCATTTATTGCGTATTGAATGATCTTAAATACAAGGTTTTGATTATTTAAAGAGTCATCTAAGTCTTCTATTAACTCTTTGATAATAAATACTTCAAGAAAATAGCTGTAGCACTTATCCTTGATAATAACCTCCATCTTTTCATCGTCTGATAGAGCAATTGCTTTGGATGTAATATCCCAAGGTTGTTCAGCATAGATGGTGTGCTTATCAGAAATATGTTCAATATTTGATATCATTTCTTGTAAGGACATGGGATATTTCAATGGAATTTAACCTGCTAGTCTAATTACCACAAAACTTTTATAAAGGTTCGTGATGTTAATGATTAAGTTTTAATATTGAAGGTTTTTAGATTAATTTAGCATGAAAATTTTAGTTCTCTTTTCTAAAAGAAAAATGACTATGAAATAATTTAGGGGAAAAGATGATAATAGTGAGTCATCTTATCCAACTAGATGATTTTTAGTTAGTCTGATATTAAGTTTTATAGAATAATTCTTAATAAAACTATAGTACCTCTCATCTGAATTATTTAATTTTTACATTGCCAAAAAGAGCAAATTATTGATAATAAAGATTACATTATATTAATAATTTAGGAACATAATGAAAAAGTTAATACTTTCATGTTTATGTATATTAAGCCTTTCGGCATGTAATGATGAGACAGAGGAACAAGGTGAGAGACTTGTTGGTTTTTCTGCGAGTCAGATCGCTGGAAATCCAATGATTGAGAAGAAAAATTATAAGATTCAGGATAATAAGATTTATATAAGTTATCCTGATAATCATCCATTAGGTTATGAACTTAGTCAGCATTATTTCACTGATCAGGGAGTGACCTTAGATCCGATTAAAACAACTGATGGCACATGGTATTTGTTAGGTTCTCAAGTCCAGTTTTCTGATACAGCTTTAAACTATCAGCCAGCCAACTTAGTGAAAGGTGATAATTTATTTTTAAATCAAGATTTAGTTAAAATTGATATTTCAGGTCAACCAGTGACTAAATATTTAGGCCAGTGGATTTATGAATCATTGCCACTTAGTCAGCAAGGCTTTTTTGAAGATTATTACAATGCATTATTACAGCAAAATGTAGCTAATTTTCCTAAGGGTTCAACCTGTTGGATGATTAATAAAACCTACAGCAATAAAGATTATATTGGGTTCTCTAGTGACGGTACTACGCCTTTGTATGTAGATTCAAATCGTACTGCACCTGCAATGGGAACATGGCAAGGCATTAGTTGGTCGCGCGATGAGTTATTATTAGCAATGAAATTTACAATAAACGATACCGAATATTCTGGGCAATATCATCATCAATCTGGTGTGGACGAATATGTTCCACCTTATGCCGGTAAATATTGTGACTTTGTCACTGAAAATGCTGCGGATGCTATGATTAAGACTTGGAAAGGTGAATCTTTAACCCAGTAATTATAGATAAATGAATAGTTTTATTACGCCCGAAAGGGCGTTTTTTTATGCTGTACAGTATTTAATGAATTTTGTGATCCACTTCACAGTGCTGGCAATTTGTTACAACTATTAAAAACTAATGAGCAATTTTGATTCTACAATGGCGCGGTTTTTTCGAAGACTGGTTAGCGGAAGTAGGTTTTAAAATGGCTCATGCTCATCACGCAGTTCATGCACATGTTCATCATATCGAAGAGAGAAAAGAAGAAAGTTCTCAAAGTGATTCAAAAATGAAAGTGATGTTAAGACAAACAGCGTCGACGTCTGAAAAACATAAAAAAACAGATGCTAAAAGACATCAATCTGAAGATCAAAATATTAATTTACACAAGTTCTCAAGTAAGCTTGAAAGTATATCTGCCAACCATAGCAAAGAAAAATGTGCCAAAAACATCCGTATTGCTTTACAAGCCGCAGGAGCCGATGTGTCAAAGCATCCTGTGGCTGCCTCTGATTGGGGGCATACGCTTGAACAAAATGGCTATAAGAAAATTAAACCCGCTTTTAACCGTCCTCAAGAAGGCGATATTTATATTATTGAGCGGACCAGTGGCCACACATATGGCCATATTGCTGGATATACAGGGAATGGTTGGTTCTCTGATTTTCGTCAAAAAACCTATGCAGTCTATAAAGAAAAAGACGTAAAATATAGCTACTATCGTCTCGATTCTTAAGCGAGTACGACATAGTCTGTCGGAGCTAATCAAAATCTCTTTTCAAATTTGAGTTCTGGCACAGTAAAGCACTTGAAAACTAGGGGTGAAAACATCACATTAGGTATTCAGTATTAAGCCATGTATGCCAATAGTGAATCAAAACGCTCGTCCCCACATTGAAAAAATTTTAGCCAACATGACCCAACTTCCAGGCGTTTATAAAATGCTAGGGAAAGAGGGCGAATTGTTATATGTCGGCAAAGCTAAAAACCTAAAAAATCGGGTATCGAGTTATTTTGTTAAAACAATTGAGCACCCTAAAACTCAGGCTTTAGTTGCACGAATTTATAATATTGAAACTTTGGTGACTCGTTCAGAAACCGAAGCATTACTTTTAGAACAAAATCTAATTAAACAACATCGTCCGCCTTATAACATCATGCTGCGGGACGATAAGTCATATGTCTATATTTTTGTTTCATCAGATAAACCCTATCCTCGGCTTGCTAGCGGTCGTGGCAAAGGGAAGCATCAAATTGGTAAGTTCTTTGGACCTTATCCAAGCGCTTATAGTGCGCGTGATACTTTACTGGTTTTGCAAAAACTTTTTAATGTTCGTCAGTGTGAAAATAGCTACTTCTCACAACGCAAACGCCCATGTTTGCAATATCAGATCAAGCGTTGCTCTGCACCTTGTGTAGGTCTGATTTCACCCGAAGATTATAAAGAAGACGTTAATAACAGTATTCGCTTTTTGCAAGGTGACACCAAAGAGTTAAATCAAGAGCTCATTGCCAAAATGGAACAAGCGGCGGCTGAACTCGAATTTGAAAAAGCTGTTTTTTACCGTGACCGATTATCTTTACTTCGTGAAGTTCAAGCACAACAGGCTGTTTTTAAGGTTAAAGGTGAGGCGGATATTCTGGCAATTGCTTATCAGGCTGGCGTGACATGTGTGCAGATTATGTATGTACGTAATGGACGAATGTTGGGAGGTAAAAGTTATTTCCCAGACATGCTTGGCGATGATCTGGGGCAAATGCTCAGTGATTTTATGGCTAACTTTTACTTTCAGGTTGCAGATGAAGTTCCAAATGAACTCATTGTAAATATTGCATTGCCTGATCATAAAGAATTAGAAGAAGCATTGGCACAGCAGTTTGGTAAGAAGGTCCAAATTAAGAGTAGTGTGCGAGAAACTCGTGCGGAGTGGCTAGAGCTTGCTGAAATGAATGTTCAACATGCCATTAAGGGACAGCTGAGTAATCATTTAGAACTCAATGAACGTTTTCATCAGTTAGAACAAGTGATTGGACGACCCGTCGATCGTATTGAATGCTTTGATATTAGTCACACCATGGGTGAAGCTCCAATTGCATCATGTGTGGTGTTTGACCAAGGCGGTGCTCGTAAGCGTGATTACCGCCAATTTGCCATTCAAGATATTACTGGTGGCGATGATTATGCTGCCATGCGCCAAGCCTTAACACGACGTTATAAAAAAGCCATATTGCCGGATCTGTTGTTGATTGATGGCGGTAAAGGTCAACTTCACATGGCGATGGATGTCATGCAAGAGCTTGGGCTCGATGCTTTTATGGTGGGTGTATCTAAAGGTGAAGGCCGTAAACCAGGCCTTGAAACCCTACATTTTACTGATGGCACGAAAATTCAATTACCAGAAGACAATAAAGCATTGCACTTGATTCAACAGGTGCGTGATGAAGCCCATCGCTTCGCAATTACTAAACACCGGGCTAAACGTGATAAACGTCGTAGTACATCGGTTTTAGAAGCAATTCCGGGGTTGGGACCGAAACGCCGTCGAGATTTATTGACTCATTTTGGTGGGATCCAAGGTGTTTTGAAAGCTTCGGAAAAAGAGCTCACACTTGTGCCTGGTTTTGGTGAGATGATGGCCAGAACAATTTATAAAATTCTGCACGAATAAGCATAGGCTTAAAGGTCGAGTGACAAAATAATTCGCCAATTACTCAATGATTGACCATTCACATTCCAATCAAAATGATGAAAGATATATTCCTAATAACACTTTCGTTTTAGGGAAAGGAATGTCATTGCTGCGAATATTTGAAGAAATAAAAGAAAAGGAATGGATTGAAATACCTGAAGGATGGTTACAAGGCCGCACGGTTTTTGGTGGTTTTGTTGCAGGGTTATTGATGCAAAAAGCATGCTGCAATATTCAAGATCCCAATAAAAGATTATTAAGTTGTAGTATTACTTTTGTGGGGCCTGTACAGCAGGGGCCCGCTCAATTGACTATTGAAATTTTAAGGGAAGGAAAGTCGGTCACTACGCTTGAAACCCGTTTATGGCAAGATGGTGCTGTACAAACTATTTTGGTTGCAAGCTTTGGTGTGCCTCGCACTTCGAATATTGAAGTACGCCAAGAACCTATGGTTCCAGTATATGCACAGCCAGAAGACTTACAACCTCTTCCTTTTGCTAGACAAATGCCAGAATGCTATCAACATTTTGATGTATGCTGGGCAGAAGGTCATTATCCTGTTACAGGAAGTCAGTATGCTGACTTTGGAGGATGGTCAAGGTTCTCCCCAGAGAAGCATGAAAATCGTCAAATGACTTTGCCAGATTTAATTGTTCTGATGGATATTTGGCCACCTGGTGTATTGCCGATGTTTAAACAAGTTGCTCCTGCAAGTTCTTTAACTTGGCACATCACCTATGTGCATCCGATCCAGCATCAACTATGTGACTGGTTTAAATATAAAGTGGTAACTGAATATGCTGGTGAAGGTTATTCCACAGAATATGCGCATTTATGGGATCAAAATGATCATTTAATTGCAATTTTACGGCAAACTGTTACGGTATTTACCTAAGCAGTCTACTTCCTCGATTCATATATTTCGTATAAAGTGGCTGTTACAGATAGATACAATATTGAAGAATGTATTTTTGTCTGTTACAAGATGCTTGAAGACTAAATTGGCGGTGTTTATGACCACAGGGCGAATCCTGAATATCCCAAATATCCTAACTTTGGCGCGTATCGCGCTTATTCCTGTATTTTTGGTGATTGCGTATTGGCCGCCTGCAATGGGTATTGGTGAGCATGAAGGAAGTATGAGTCGTCATATTATCTTGACTGCAATTTTTGTGTTTGCTGCTATTACCGATTGGTTTGATGGCTATTTGGCACGAACTTTAAACCAGACTTCAGCATTTGGCCGTTTTTTAGATCCAGTTGCAGATAAGCTTATGGTGGCAGCAGCACTGATTGTTTTGGTGCAGTGGAATCCCACCATATCAATGGCTTTTGCTGCAATTGTCATTATTTCAAGAGAGATTACAGTTTCTGCTTTACGTGAGTGGATGGCAGAGCTTGGTGCAAGAACGAGTGTGGCTGTATCAACAGTAGGCAAATATAAAACAGCTTTTCAGATGATTGCCATCAGTGTGTTTTTACTTAATTGGCAGCCTTTAGAAATGCTGGCATATGCCTTGTTATATACCGCTGTGATTCTTACTTTATGGTCAATGTTTATTTACCTAAGAGCAGCTTGGCCTTATTTGAAGCAACCTTAATTTCAGATTGAATGATTAAGCCTTTCTATAATGAAAGGCTTTTTTATTTTCGGATAGTGCAAGAATCGGGTCGTCACCGAGCTTTAGCTACTTTAATGTAAGATATAAGTGCTAAGGAGGTGACACATGCAAATGCTTTCTTCTCGGCAATTTGCTGTAATTGCCACAGTAATTGAATATTTATATGAACATCTGGACCAGCAACCCAGTCTGGACGATGTTGCGAGCCATATGAATTTAAGTTCAGGTTATATTCAACGCCAGTTTCAAGAATGGGTGGGTATTAGCCCGAAAAAATTCGTTCAATATATGAGTTTGCAGCAGGCTAAATACTATCTAATGCAGCAACGCAGCTTATTAGACACTGCTTTAAACACGGGTTTGTCTGGTACTGGTCGTTTACATGATCTGTTTATTCAACTTGAAGGCATGACGCCTGGTGAATATAAACAGCAAGGTGAAGGGGTTACACTTAATTATTCGATTGAGGCAAGCCCATTTGGTGAGTTGTTGATTATAAGCAGCGAAAAGGGAATATGTTCTGTTCGCTTTATCGATACTCGTGAGAATATCGAAGAAATAATTAAACAGCAGTTCCCTAAAGCCCAATTAAAAAATCAGGCGCCGATTTGGCATCAACAAATTGCGCAGTGGTTTGAACAAGATTTCTCAGAACACTTACAGCAGAAACTTCCGCTTAACTTGGCTGGAACTCCATTTCAATTGCAAGTCTGGGAAGCGCTACTGACCATTCCAGAAGGGCAATTGCGGACCTATCAAGATATTGCCGAACAGATTGGCAAACCTAAAGCCGTTAGAGCCGTTGCTACAGCGATTGGACAAAATCCGATTGCATATTTAATTCCTTGCCATCGGGTGATTCGTGCAACAGGCATGGTCGGAGAATATCATTGGCAAAAGGGGCGTAAATTGGCATTGTTAGCTTGGGAGATGTCAAAGCAACATGGAGAGACCGCATGACCTTGGATTTATTTGCTCCAGAGCCTTGTGAAAATTTATTACCTTATGATGGTGAAGTTCAGGACTATGGTTGTATTTTAAGCCCCGAAGAAGCCGAACAATATTTTCACTATCTTTATCAACACCTCGCCTGGAAACATGACGAAGCTAAGCTATATGGTAAGCACTTTATCACTCCCCGAAAAGTGGCATGGTATGGAGATAATTATTATCAATATAAATATTCGGGTGTCATTCGTGATTCTTTGCCTTGGGATCGAGCGCTTGCCAAACTAAAAAAATTAGTAGAACAGCGGCTTGCAGAAAGATTTAACTCATGTTTGGCAAATCTTTATGAAGATGGGACTCAAGGAATGGCTTGGCATAGTGATTCGGATGTTTCTTTAGCAAA
Organism: Acinetobacter sp. IK31; assembly: GCF_035615195.1. NCBI lineage: Bacteria > Pseudomonadati > Pseudomonadota > Gammaproteobacteria > Moraxellales > Moraxellaceae > Acinetobacter > Acinetobacter sp. IK31. The sequence continues at coordinate 39,037 of NZ_JANBOB010000008.1, forward strand.
AACCACAACGATTGCATCTTTAAGTTTTGGAGCTACTCGTAAATTTTCTTTTAGGCATGTTCAAACTAAAGAGAAAGTTGAATTGTGGCTACAACCCGGCCAACTCATCGTGATGCGTGGCGAGACGCAACAACATTGGCAACATCGCTTAAATCGCTCAACAAAGATTTTACAGCCGCGTATTAATCTGACTTTCAGGCAGTTTCAGTTTTCATAACTTTCATTAAAATTGGGCAAGAAAAAAGCCCATGATGGCAACATGAGCTTATTCCTCTGAGGGGGATGCTTCTATTGATGAGCTGCTGATGAAAAGAATCACCAATAGGAGCTAAAATCATAATATGAGAATATTGTGATCTATTCAATGCATTAAAATGTAAGAAAAGGTTAAATTATCACAAAGTCAGGTTTTAAATTTCACCTTTTTCAGATAACTCCATAAAGCGTTGTTCAATAAGTGCTGCATTTTCTTGCAAAATTTCGGTGAGCTTTTCAACATTTAAAAAATCAAAACGATTTTTAGAAGCAACTAAAGTTAAAGCTAAAGGTACTTCTTTGTTCGAAAAACGAACTGGAACAGCAAGACCTGAAACATTCGGATCAATCTCACCTTGTGAGAAATAGAACCCTTGTTTTTTAATTTTACGCATACGCTGAATAAAGCTTGCTTCATCTTCAGCAAAACCGGATTGTTTTAATTCTTGCTGGTAACGATGATAGTAGTCTTGCATCCGTTGTTTACTTAAATGCGAAACCATCGTTTTTGGAGATGACCCAACGTAAATAGGTCTTGGGCAGCCTCGACCATACGAGAGCAATTCAGTGTCTTTGAATATTTCATGATGAATATCGATGCAATAGTCATCATTTAAGTAGGTGAGCAAGCAGCACAGTTCGGTACGCTCTACAATATTTCGCATAAATGGTGTGCTGATTTGAACTAGAGGGTCTGTTGTTCTTGATACATAGTCAAGAACTGCAATTTTTGAGCCTAAGGTATAATCGCCAGAGGTTCCATTAATGCGTTTTAATAGATCAGTAGACACCAGTTCTTTCAGGTAACGGTAACTGGTTGGTTTAGACAAGCCAAGTTCTTCGCAAATAATATCGACATTAATGATTGGACGCGAAACTGAAAATAGGTCCAGTACGGTTAAAATTTTGCCAAAACTTGAAATTGCCATAGCGTCTTGTTCGTATCCTTTAACAACGAGTCATGTTTGAATTCTTATAACAGAAAAAAAGAAAATTTGTCTCAATTCTAAAATAAATGCCTGATTTGAGTATTTTACTCTGACAAAGAGAAAACTTCTCTTGGCTTATACATCATATACGATTATCAAAAAATATATCAAATTATCAAATGGAGATATTTTAGTTGACTAAATCGCTTTATTTTGAAAAAATTGCTAAACAAAATATCTAATCGAGAAATTGGTCGATTCTAGGCGAATTTCTTGATGCCTCTTCTTTCCAAAGTTTGGCCGTTTAAATAACGCTCAAATTTAAATCATCTGGGCCAATCAGGCAGGATGTGGAAAAATCATTGTATTGAAGGATGCTCCTCATCTCATTTGCTTTTAGGCAAATGGCACAGTTTTGTTGTCTCTAGAAAGGCAATTTAACATTGAAGGGCATGCTCATCAGTTCAAATCTGTATTTGAGATGAGTTCATGTTATTAAAGCAAATACTGGCGTTTCGCCCGAGTAGGCTTGATCTGATCTTTGCAACAAAAACATTTATTGCCGGAATGCTGGCGTTATTTGTTTCATTTGAATTAGATCTGATTAACCCGATGTGGTCGATTGGTACAGTCTTGATTATTGCCAATCCTTATTCAGGAATGGTGTCATCTAAGTGTGTCTACCGCGTGGTAGGGACGATTGGTGGGGCTGTGATTGCCTTAATGCTAACACCACATCTAATTAATACACCTTGGCTATTTACCGTGGTGTTGTCGTTGTGGGTGGGTTTTGCGCTTTACGTGTCTTTACTTGATCGGACTGCACGTAGTTATGCTTTTATGCTGGCGGGTTACTCGACAGCCATGATTGTCTTCAATGCGATTACCTATATTGATCAATACAATATTTTTGATATTGCTTTAGCTCGGGTCATCGAAATTTCGATTGGGGTGATTTCAAGCGCTGTGGTTTCTGCAACCATTCTTCCGATGCACATTGGCTCGGCAATTAAGCAGCGTGTTATCAAAACGCTGAAAGATACAGAAAACCTGTTTGCTAATTTATTAAATACAAATTCGCAGCAGAACAATACTCAGCTTTTAGCCGCTATTACTCGTGACACCACAGATATTCATGCTTTGGCAGTACATTTGAGTTATGAAAAGGGTGAGTTGCATGGCATGACCAAACCCTTGCAGGAAATGCTTCATCAAATCTCAATGGTAGTTGCTAATCTGGTGGCTTTGTCTGAGCGTATTAAGCAACTTCAAGAACTCCGATTCATCGAAACTCATTCAGAAAAACTGCAACAGCTCTCAGCGCATGTTGTACAGTTTCTGGAGCAAAAAGATCTAATTATTGATGAAAATATTTTGCAGTTACCTAATGAGTTTGAAAGTGATTTCTTGAGTTTGATGGAATCGGCTTCCGCACATCAGCAAGTTTTGGTCGCAGCCATGAAAATGGATGTGCGCCATTTCATTAGCAATGTTTTAGCGGTTAAAGTCTTGTGGCAGCGAATTCAGCAAGGAAATAAAGAAATCCCTGACAACATTACGCCAATGACCACCAAATATCCGAGTTTACACCGTGATCATGGTGTGGCTATTCGAGGTGGCATTAGTGCAGTCCTTATTACATTTATTGTGACTGGGGTCTGGATTATTTCGGGGTGGAAAGCTGGATTTATGATGGCGCAAATGGGCGCAGTAACAGCTTGTATTTTAACGGCCTTAGATAACCCAGTTCCAGTCTTACGTATTTTTATCTGGGGCAGTATCGCTTCAGCAGTTTTAGTCTTCGTTTATGCATTTGGTATTTTCCCTCATGTCACCACATTTTGGGAACTTGGACTGGTTTTATTACCTATGTTCCTGTTTGCAGTTTCTATGATGGCTAACCAGATGCTTATGCCAGTGGGTATGGTTTTGGGTATTAATACCATGATGGGCCTAAATCTACATAATGCTTATAGCATGGATGCAGTGTCTTATCTTGATGGTTCTTTTGCCATGATCTTGGGTGTTTTGGTGTCTTTAGTTGTCATTGACGTCGTTCGTGCCATGTCTCCAGACACGAGTGCCAGCCGTATTTTGGCCTTGCATTATCGTGCAATGAGACAGGCGATTTATTTGCCTTACGGCCTAGATTTTAAAGTGCACCTACGCAGCATGTTGGATCGAATTGGGATTCTAAACAGCAAAATGGTGCAATCTGGCGAGATTAAAACTTCAATTCATCAGGCATTAATTGAGTCGAGCAGTATTGTCGATTTAAGTCGATTACAAGAGTTGGCGAATCAGCTTCCTCAGACATCTGAACTCACTGAGCATATTGGCGTTTTGCAACAAAATCTGGATGAGCTGTTTAGAGCTAAAGAAAGTGATGTAGACAATACCTCGGCTTTGGTAGAACCAATCCACCGTGCTTTATTTGAATTAAAACAGCTTGCTTCAAATATTGAAGATATGACGATGCGACAAAGATTACTTATTTCACTTAACAATATTGCTTATAGCATGTGTCATGTTTCATCAGATCAAATGAGTGAAAACAGCACCTTTAGAGGAGCCACAGCAAATGGGTGAGTTTAATGTTTATGGCATTTATGTGCCTTCTTTGCTCGTTCAAGCCCTCTTGGCATATATATGTTTCCGTGGATTAAGTGTTTTAACCAACAAGTGGATTGCACAAGGCTGGATTGCATTACCTAGTATTTTCAATTTGTGTTTTTACCTTTTATTGCTTTTGGTAATACATCAAATTTTTGTTGGGGTGGGTGCATAGAGATGATTGCGAAATTAAAGTTTGAGTTAGGTGAGTAAAATGAATCAGGTGGATTTGAAAAAAGTCATCCGTCCAGTAATTTTGATTGTCGCATTAATGGTTGCGGTCTATACCATTGTGCATTTGTGGAACTACTATAATGCGGCGCCGTGGACACGAGATGGTCGAGTTCGTGGTGACGTTATTCAAGTATCTTCGGATGTAGCCGGCCTTGTCACAGAAGTGTTGGTTCAAGATAACCAGACTGTGAAAAAAGGTCAGGTGCTCTTTAAAATTGACGTTTCTCGCCGAGCTTTAGATGTAGAGCAGGCAAAATCTGATTTAGCAAAAGCAAATGCAGCCTTTGCTCAAGCGCAAGCTGGTTTGGCACAAGCAAAGGCGAACCTGATTAAATCGGACAGCAATATCAAATTGGCCGAGAAAAATGCGAGCCGCTATTCGAACTTAATGGATGGTGCAATCTCTAAACAAGAACAAGATCAAGTTTTTGCAACACGTGATCAATCCCACGCAGAACATGAGCAACTACAAGCTGCTATTGAGCAGGCCGAAGCAACTGTTAAGCAACAACAAGCTCTCATTGAGGTTGCAACAAGCAATTTACATTTGGCCGAGCTTAATATGCATCGTGCTGCGGTAATTGCCCCAGCTGATGGTACTTTATCTAACTTTGATATGAGCCCAGGAAACTATGTTCAAGTAGGCCAAGCGGTTGCTGCATTACTTGACCGTAAACAGCTTTATGTCGTGGGTTATTTTGAAGAAACGAAACTAAACCGTATTCATATTGGTGACCAAGCTAGCGTGCAGTTAATGGGCGATAATCAGAAAATTAAAGGCCATGTACAAGGTATTGCATCAGGCATTGAAGACCGCGAGCGTTCAAGCAGCTCTAAGCTTCTTGCTAATGTAAATCCAACTTTTAGCTGGGTTCGTTTAGCGCAGCGTGTACCCGTGAAGATTGTGTTAGATGAAACACCGAAAAATCAGCTTGCTTTTGTCTCTGGACGAACTGCTACCGTACATATTGTAGAGAAGTAAAAAAGGGAGGCTTTAGCCTTCCTTTTTTTTTAATCTTAGGGTGTTAAACCGACTGGATTTCGATACCAACTCTGAATGAGTAGCGCAGCTGCGAAGCTATCTGCAGATAGCTTTTTTGCTCGACCTTGTTCTTGGTAAAAACCTAACTCTTCTCTCGCTTCACGTGTCGTTAAACGTTCATCTACCATCAAGGTTTCTATGTTGGTTTGATGACGTAAACGTCTCGCAAATTTACGCGCACGTGTAGAGAGCTCTGACTCGCTATCATCCATATTTAATGGCAGACCAACCAAAAATAAATCGGGTTGCCATTCTTTCACAATTTTTAAGAGCTGATCCCAGTTCGGAATACCATCTTTCATGATAAATAGAGGGAGAGGGTTGGCACTTTCAATTGAAGATTGGCCAATTGCCATTCCCATTTTTTGAGTACCAAAGTCAAAGGCCATAATCGATTTGGATTGTGTTTCGGTCATTAAGCATGTCCGATTTCAGATGCTAGCCACGCACGATCTACACCAATTTTTTTATAAGCTGCATCCCAACGATCGTCATAAGGCAGATTAAAAATCAGATCCATATCGGCATCACAAATGAGCCAGTCACCACGCGTAATTTCGTCTTCTAACTGATTTTTACTCCAGCTCGCATAGCCTAATGCAATCTGGTATCGGCCTACACCTTCATTATGGGCAATCGCATCGAGAATATCTTTACTGGTGGTAATACAAACATTTTCGCCTACAGCAATAGATGAATGCCATGTGGGTTGTCCAGTATGAAGAACAAATCCAGCTTCAGGACGCAAAGGGCCACCTTGTAAAACCGCATGTGGATTTACATTGTCTGCTTCGATGTCGAGATCGTTGAGTAATTCTTTAATTTGAATACCGGAAGGACGATTAATAATAATGCCTTGAGCACCTTCTTCATCATGACGGGCAAGATAAATTACAGTGTTTGCGAAAAAGTCATCTGCCATTTCTGGCGGGGCAATCAGACAACGGTGAGTCAGATATTGTTTGGTCACCTAAGCGGTTCTCCCTCAAAAAATATTACTAGAGGGCCTCTCGACCCTTTTATCTATATAGGTTCTTTTTATCAACATACAAGAGTTAATCGGTTTTCGCCAATCTTTTTCTCTCATTTTCTTTATTAATTTGAAGAAGCCTGAAATTTAAGTTGGCGTAATTGTTTTGCGTGCTGCAAGGTTGTTTCATTAATTTCAACACCACCTGACATGCGAGCTAACTCAAAGATGATTTGATTTTCATCAAGTTCTACAATTGTACTGCTGGCTGGGTCAGTTTGTTGTTTTTTCACTAATAAATGCTGATCAGATTGTGCAGCAACTTGTGCTTGGTGGGTAATACATAAGAGCTGGACATGTTGCGCTAAGTCAGCAAGTAGACGTCCCACAACTTCTGCGGTGCCGCCACTAATCCCGACATCAATCTCATCAAACACCAACACTTCGGATTCGGTTTTTTCAGCATTCATGACTTGCATCACGAGTGCAATACGAGAAAGCTCACCACCTGAGGCCACTCGTGCCAAGGGTTGTGGAGGAATACCCTTATTTGCAGTAAATAAAAGTTGAATAAAGCTTAAACCCTCTGCACCTGGTTGTTCTAATGGTTCGAACTTAAACTCGAAGTGTGCTTCTGGTAACGCTAAAGGCTTCACTTGTTCAGTTAATTGTTTAGCAAGCGGAGCGGCAGCTTCACGACGAATATTGTCTAAATGCTGAGCTTTTTCTAAAAACTCCTCATGTGATTTTTCAACTTGCTCTGCCAGTGTTTCGGGGTCTTCAAGTTGATGCAATTGCTCAAGCTCACGTTGCCACGCCTCATACTCTTCTTTAAGTGTTTCCGGTTGAGTCCGGTATTTGCGTCCCAGACGATGAAAAACCTCAAGTTTAGAGTTGAGTTCTTCCATCCGCTCAGGGTCAAAGCTCTGACGGTCAATAAATTGACGCAAGTTCGCTGTTGCATCATCTATTTCACTTTGAGCATTCAGTAAAGAGTTATAAATTTCAGAAAGTTGATCACTACGCCCGGCATGAGATTCTAGACGGCGAATAATCGAAGACATTTCTTGAGTAATATTTTGCTCAGCTTCATCTAAAACATTTAAGCTGTAGCTACAGTCTTGCATGATATGTTCATGATGACTAAGGCGATCAAATTCTTGCTCAATTTCTTTGTAATCGGTTTGGACAACTTCTTCAAGTTCTTCAATTTGATGCTCTAAAGTACCAATACGTTGCAAACGTGTTGCTTGCGCATCTAAGGCTGCTTGATGCAAACGAATCGTGCGTTGCCACATACTATAGGCTTCGCGTACATCATTCGCTTCAACATAGAAATTGTTATAACGATCTAGCCAATGCTTTGGATAAGGCGGTTCAAGAAGCTGTTGCTGGCTGTGTTGGCTATAGAGTTGAACAAGCAAACGGCCTAATTCTTTAAGTTCAGATAAACTGCTTGGGCGGCCATTGACCCATGCTTTACTACGGCCAGTTGCAAAAATAACACGGCGTAAATGAATTTCCCCAGAATCATCATCTAGCTCGTGTTCTTGTAGCCATTTAGCTTCAGGACTATGGTTTTTATAGGTAAAAACTGCGGTGATGTCCGCTTTGTCCGAACCATAGCGGACATAATTCGTATCGGTACGTTCCCCTAGGCAGGCAGAGAGTGCATCCAGTAATAATGATTTTCCGGCACCTGTTTCGCCTGTTAGAACATTAAATCCTTGTTCTATATCAATAGCCAAATGATCAGCTAATGCAAAATTAATTAAAGTTAAATGTGTGAGCATAAACGCATCCAACGCGCCAAATTATGGGTTAAAGATAGAGAAGTTTTGAATTCGCTACAAGTGATCTATTATTCTAACTGAAATTACATAACAGCAAGATTGCGGATATTTACAATGAAAAAAATATTAAGCTTACCGAAACCACCCATAGGGATGATTAATCGCCATAAAAAAAATAATCCGGCAGAAATGAATAAAATTTTGAATCAGCATTTTAATGCATTCAAACAAGCTGCTGCACAAGGAGATTATGCCAGAGCTTATCAACATGTAAAACAAGCCGTTAATTTAGTTCCCAAGCATCCGGGAGCTTTATCTGATTTGGCCTATACGGAATTACGCTTACGCCGTTATAACGATGCTTATCAACACTATTTGCAAGCGATTCAGGCAAGTGGTTCTGCTGTAAATACAAATTTATATGATGGATTAACAGAGGTTTGTCATCATTTAAATAAAAAAGAAGAAACCATTAGATTTGGTCGTTTGGCAATTTCAACCAAAAAAGAACTCACTCAGAATGAGCCTGTTTCACCTATTCCAGATCATGCGCCGCCTGAGTTTAGTTCAAACCCTCAAGAAAATATTATTTCCTTTTCATTGTTTGGTGCAAACCCTCGTTATTGTGAAACTTCTATTTTAAATACCCAGTTAGCCAAAGAAATATATCCAGAATGGACTTGTCGGTTCTATATAGATGATACGGTGCCAGTACTTGTGCAACAGCGTTTAAAAGAGAAGGGTGCACAAGTGATACAAGTAACGGATGCTCAAAAACAACTATCAGGGCTGTTCTGGCGTTTTTTGGTGATGGATGATCCAACAATTAAACGTTTTCTTATACGTGATGCCGACTCGATTGTGTCGCATCGTGAAAAGGCAGCTGTAGATGCGTGGCTTAAGAGTGATAAATGGTTTCATTTAATGCGAGATAATTACTCTCATACTGAGCTAATTCTGGCGGGGATGTGGGGCGGCTGTACAGGTATTTTTCATAATATTGAAGCACATATCAGAGATTATGTTGCCACCGGACGTTATCTGGATAATCGGGTGATGGATCAGCATTATTTGCGCTATTGTATTTGGCCGACTTTAAAACAGAGTGTGCTGATACACGATAGCCAGCAATTCGATTCAGATGCTATCGATTTTCCAGCATACGATCTGGCGTTAATGCAAAACGATAGCGAAAATTTTCATGTAGGAATGAATGACGGTTCACCGGTGGTTGCTACAGCAGTTGCCCATCCAACAGCACAAAGAGTGTGTTGGGTACTCCTTGATGAAAATCAGGTTGAAGTTTGCAGATACGATGCAATTGTGTCGAGTAGTCGAAATTTTGAGATTAACTTACCTCATGCTTTTGCCAAAAAAATTCAGGCCGAGCAGTGGAAATTACAAGTCTATCCGTATGAAAACTGATTGATTAGTTAATTAGGCACAATTAAACTACATTCATCATAATTTATATAAATATGGCATTATCTGGAGAATGTACATGAGTACAAACCAATTTGATCATGTAACGGTCATCAAAAAATCAAACGTTTATTTTGGTGGAGCATGTATCAGCCATACCGTGCAATTTGAAGATGGAACGAAAAAAACACTAGGTGTTATTTTGCCGACTGAGCAAGCCTTAACTTTTGAAACGCATGTCCCTGAGCGTATGGAAATTATTTCAGGTGAATGTCGCGTAACAATTGCGGACAGTAATGAAAGTGAATTGTTCCGTGCAGGCCAATCATTTTACGTGCCTGGCAATAGCGTTTTTAAAATCGAAACTGACGAAGTTCTCGATTATGTGTGCCATTTAGAAGGCTAAGAAATTCCTGTTCAAATCGGGTACACTATGCCCAAAGAAATCCTGTGAAGTTGGCTTTGCAGGATTTTTATTTTTTTGCTCAAACGTTGTTAGAGGTCATGCATGGCAAAACAGGAATATTATTATGGCGTTCATTCAGTGGAGTCATTGCTAGAACTTGAGCCGGAGCGTGTGCTAACCCTGTTTACGTTAAAAGGACGGGATGATCAGCGTTTGCAAAAGATTTTGCAATTGGCAGAGCCTTTTGGAATCAGTGTACAAAAAGCAAGCCGCGATAGTCTTGAAAAACTTGCTGGTCTACCATTTCATCAAGGCGTGGTTGCAGCAGTGCGTCCGCATCCTGTCTTAAATGAGCAAGACCTTGATCAAATCTTAAGTGAAACTCCAGATGCATTGTTGTTAGCATTGGATCAGGTGACAGACCCCCATAACTTAGGGGCTTGTATCCGCACCGCTGCTGCGATGGGCGTGCAAGCAGTTATTGTGCCTCGTGATCGTGCGGCGGGTTTAACGCCAACTGCTCGTAAAGTTGCAGCGGGTGGAGCCGAGAAAGTTAAATTTATTCAAGTCACAAATTTAGCTCGTACATTGGCTCATCTTAAAGAAACAACGCATGTGCGTGTGATTGGTACTATGCTTGATGAAAGCGCATTACCACTTCAAAAATGCGATTTTTCTGGTGCTGTTGTGATTGTAATGGGAGCCGAAGATACTGGTCTGCGTCCTATTACACAGGCACAGTGTGATCATAAAGTTTATATTCCTATGGCTGGAAACTTACAGAGTTTAAATGTGAGTGTGGCGACGGGTATGGCACTTTATGAGGCTTGTCGTCAGCGTTCTGAGGTATAATTTAGCTGCCTTTCTAGTTTTTAAGTCATCTTGATATGTCTCCCCGTAAGCAAGGTTATTTCTTTGTATTGGTGACCATGTGCATTTGGGGCGGGTTTACGCTTTTTGCCCGTTTAAATGCACAGTGGCACATCAGTGCTTGGGATATTGCCGCACTGCGCTTCGCTATAGCCTTCCTAATTTTAATGCCTATTTTGATCTATAAAAAAGATCTCGCTTTTTTATGGAGTAAGCATGCGGTTATTTTGGCCTTGATTGGTGGGGTCATTTATTGTCTGACCGTCTATACCGCTTTTCTCTATGCTCCCGCTGCGCACGCTGCAATTTTCCTAAATGGCTGTATCCCAATTTGTACTGCGTTCGCAGCATATATTTTATTTAGGCAGCCATTTGATCAGCATACATGGGCTAGTCTGGCAATCATGATCGCTGCTTTGGCCCTTATGAGCACTTTAATGCTGCAAGGTAATGCTTCTGCTTTTGGAATAGGTGATTTACTCCTTTTTATTAGTGCGATTTGGTGGGGTATTTTCACTGTGTTACTTAAACAGTGGAAACTTTCCGCATGGCACTCAATGGCAAGTGTTGCGATTTGGTCTGCAATTATTTATTTGCCCATCTATGTTTTATTTTTGCCTAAGCATTTTATGGAAGTCAGTCCTGTTCATTTAGCTATACAAGGCATTTTCCATGGTGTGTTTGTCGTTATTATTGCAACTTTGACTTATGTAGCTGCAATTCAGCGTTTAGGTGCTTTTAAAACAGGAAGTATCGTCACTTTGGCACCTTTTATGGCAGCAATATTGGCTGTGCCATTGTTGGGTGAGACACTGAGTTCATCGATTGTTGTGGGTTTGGTTGGAATGGGAGTGGGTGCCTTACAACCTTGGCGATGGTTTCGACCAGATAGCTTGGCATAAAAAATTAAACAGCAAAATAAACCAAATTAGTTAGAGCGTTTCAAATAGCTTTGATGTAAAGGCTCTAATTGTTGATGTAAATGTTCGAGTAATCCGTCATTAAACACAATGTCATTTGCAAGTTCGCGTTTTCGCTCACGTGGCATTTGCGCCGCAATAATTTTCTGGATTTGTTCTTGGTTTTGTCCATCGCGTTGGCTTGCACGCTGAATTTGAGTTTGTTCACTCGCATCAACTAATAACGTGTGATTAACCAGTTCATGCTGGTTGGTTTCAAAAAGCAAAGGTGAAACTAAAATCACATAAGCACTACGTGGGTTTTGTAATTGTTGAATAATAGATTGGCGAATTGCAGGATGAGTAATTTGCTCAAGTGTATGGCGTGCTTGTGGATTTTGAAAAATATACTCGCGTAGGGCACGGCGGTCTAAACTCCCGTCTGGTTGAAGTACCCAGTCTCCAAAAGTTTGTTGAATTTTTTGGAGGGCAGGTTGGCCTTTTTCAACCACTTCGCGAGCAACAATGTCGGCATCGACAACTTGTATTCCTTGGGATTCAAACCATTGTGTTGCAGCAGATTTCCCGCTGCCAATTCCACCTGTGACTCCCAGAATAAAAGCCATCTTAACCTCCCAAATAAATTTTCATAATCTGGTCACCCCATAAAAAGGCAACCCAGCCTGCAATGGCAATATACGGCCCAAAAGCAAAGGGCTGATTGTCATTGCGTAATTTTAGTAAAATGATGCCAATAATTGCACCCAATAAAGATGACAATAGCACAATTAATGGCAGCATCAATGGCCCCATCCATGCACCTAATGCCGCAAGCAGCTTAAAGTCGCCGTAGCCCATGCCTTCTTTACCTGTGATTACTTTAAATAGGTAATACACAATCCATAGGCATAAAAAACCAATTAAGTAACCCCAAATGGCTGAAGTGGGTGTGGTGTAAATGCTAAAGGTATTAATGCCTAAACCAAGTGCTGCTAAAGGCAGGGTAAAACGGTCGGGTAGCAGCTGAGTATCAAAATCAATAAATGTTAGAGCAATTAGAACCCAAGTCAGGACTAATCCAAAAAGCATTTGTATGGTTGGGCCAAACACCATGACCACCACCAGTGAACATGCCATTGTTAGTAGTTCGATGGCGGGGTAGCGGATGCTAATCGCATGCTCACAATGCCCACATTTACCTTTTAAAACCAACCAACTTATGACAGGAACATTCTGGTACCAACGGATGGGTTGATGACACTCTGGGCATGATGACGCTGGTTTACTTAATGTCAGCTTTTCATGGTCAATGATGGGCTGTTCAGGATCGAGTAACATTTGACATTCTTGATGCCAATCTTGCTCCATCATTTTTGGGGTGCGATAAATCACCACATTCAAAAAGCTACCAATACACAGACTCAATAATGCAACTGCAATATAAAGTGCAGTTAAGTTTTGAATAAAATAAGCAATCATTTCTTGCATTATACGACTGAACCCATTTGGAAAATTGGAAGATACATAGCAATAACCAGACCTCCTACCAGTACCCCTAAAATTGCCATAATTAAAGGTTCCATCATTGAAGTTAAACCATCAACGGCATTATCAACTTCATTTTCATAGTAGGTAGCCACTTTATCTAGCATGCTGTCTAAAGCACCAGATTCTTCACCAATTGCGACCATTTGTATAGCCATTGATGGAAAACGATTTGAAACGCGCATCGCAAATTGGAGTTGTTGACCTGTTGCAACATCTTCACGAATTTTCATTACAGCTTGTTCATAAATAACATTATTGGTTGCACCTGCTGTTGATTCAAGCGCATCAATGAGCGGAACACCTGCTGCAAAAGTGGTGGCTAAGGTGCGGCTATAACGGGCAATAATCGCTTTATAGACAAGATCACCAAAGATAGGCAACTTAAGCGTGAGTTTGTCTAAACCATCACGGAATTTTTTACTGCGCTTTTTAGCTTCCAGAAAAGCAGCAATAATTGCACCAATCACAATAATCATAATGAACCAGTATTCCTGCATCCATTTCGACATATTGACAACCATTTGTGTAAAAGCAGGCAAATCTGCGCCAAAGGAAGAAAATAGGTCTTGAAAGACGGGAACAACTTTAACCATCAAAATAATGGTAACGATCACAGCGACTACAACAACCGTTGCAGGGTATTTCATGGCCTTTTTGATTTTCTGCTTAAGCAATTCACTTTTTTCTTTGTAAATTGCCACACGGTCTAGCATGGTTTCAAGCGCACCAGATTGTTCGCCGGACTCTACAAGAGAGCAAAACAATTTGTCGAAATGCTGAGGATACTTTCTTAAAGCTGAGGCAAAAGTACTACCACCTTCAACTTCGCCTTTAATACCAAGTACCACCTCGCGCATCGCTGGGTTTTCTAAACCTTCCGCCACAATTTCAAAGCCTTGTACCAATGGAACACCAGCTTTCATCATGGTTGCAAGTTGTCGGGTAAAAATTGTGATATCAAGCGTTGATACTTTTTTCTTGAATAGACCCTCAAGAATATTTTTACGCTTTTCCCGAATATTATGGACAGTTACCCCTTGTTTGCGTAGGGTGACTTTGGCTAAAGCCATATTTTTAGCCGGAAGTTCACCCTTAATTTTTACGCCCTTGCGGTCAACCCCTTCATAAGCAAAAGTCGGCATCAATTGTGCCTTTTTGACAGTCATGACATTATCCTTATTTTAAATTGTCTTTTATTCACTGGTCACGCGGTTGACTTCTTGTAACGAAGTAACACCTTGCATGACTTTCTTTAAACCTGAGCAACGTAGATTACTAAACCCCAATTTTTCAGAAGCAGCAGCGATTTCTAAAGCATTGCCATCTTCCATAATAATCTTGGAAATCTCAGGTGTGACTTTCATTACTTCATAAATACCTACTCGACCTTTGTAGCCCTCACGACACTCAGGACAACCGACCGGTTGAAAAACTTGAAAATCGGGATGTGTTAGATCTTGTTCGGTAAAACCCATTTCTAATAGGCTTTGGTTGGGAATGTCAGTAGGTACCTTACATTGAGGGCATAATCGACGTGCCAAACGTTGAGCAATAACCAGATTGACCGATGTCGCAATATTAAAAGATGGAACTCCCATATTGCGTAGACGAGTAAGTGTTTCAGGGGCACTGTTGGTATGTAGTGTGGACATCACCATATGACCTGTCTGAGCCGCCTTAATCGCGATTTCAGCTGTTTCTAAATCACGAATCTCACCGACCATAATAATGTCAGGGTCCTGACGTAAAAATGATTTAAGCGCAGCCGAAAAAGTAAGACCTACTTTAGGGTTGACGTTAACCTGATTAATTCCTTCAAGGTTAATTTCGACTGGATCTTCGGCAGTAGAAATATTGGAGCTTTCAGTATTTAAAATATTGAGGCCCGTATATAAAGATACTGTTTTACCAGAACCTGTAGGGCCAGTAATTAAAAGCATACCTTGTGGTTTATCTAATGCTTCCATAAACAGCGCTTTTTGCTCTTCTTCATATCCTAGAGCATCAATTCCCAGCATGGCACTCGATGGATCAAGAATACGCAGAACTAGCTTTTCACCAAATAAGGTCGGAAGAGAGTTCACACGAAAATCAATTGCTTTAGTTTTCGATAGCTTGAGTTTGATACGGCCATCTTGAGGAACACGTTTCTCGGAAATATCCATTTGAGACATGACTTTTAAACGTGAAGCCAACCGAGTGGCGAGTTGCAAAGGTGGATTTGCAATCTGGCGCAAGACTCCATCGACCCGATAACGGACGCGATACGATTTCTCATACGGTTCGAAATGTAAGTCTGAAGCCCCCATACGAATCGCATCTATTAATAACTTGTTCACATATTTAACAATAGGGGCTTCATCGCCCTGAGGAGTTTCATCATCTTCTTCTGGGGCGGTTGAAGTATCAAGATCTACATCAAGATCAAACTCTTCATCACTAAACTCGAAATTGCTTTCTTCCGTAAATTGCTGTGCCAGAATTTTCTCAAGTTTATGGTGCTCAACAATAACCGCTTCAACCATAAGCTTGCTGTTGAAGCGAATAGCATCAATAGCTTCAATGTTACTGGGGTTACTGGTTGCAACATATAAAATCTGTCCTCTTTGTACGAGAGGCAAGATCCGATGTTTTAAAATCAGTTTCTGGTCGACCAAATCTTTAGGAATCTGGCTGGTATCGTAAACATCCAGATCAAAATATGGTTCAGCAAATTCAATAGAAATTGTTTCAGCTAATAAAGAAGGGGAGAGATGAACCTCTTCAATCAGGTACGCAACCGTATCCCGTTTAGCTCTTTTTGCTGCATCTAATGCTGTTTGCATGGTCGCTGCCGACACATGTTTTTCTTCGACTAATCGTCGAAAAAACCCCGAAAATTTTGGAGATGTATGTATGACTGACATCTGCCTACCTGTGCTCATATGTTTATAATTGGTATATAAAAAATTATACTTTTGTTATCTAAAATTACTACCTGAGAAAATGATGCTCTCGTCTTGATCCGATTGTTAAAACTTGAACCAGTCGAAGTTTTTATTCATTAATTTTTAAAAGCTAAGGCTTTAGGCTCAATAAACTTTTATTACTGTTTTCAAATAGTAGAAAAGATATGAGCAATCCTGTTAAAGAAAAGTATCTGAAATTTGTGGAAATGCGTGTAGAATGTGCTGCATTTTTGATGAAAGGTGAGCCGTATGTCGGGTTCGACGATTACGCCTTGGGTAGTTGGCAACTGGAAAATGAACCCAATGCGTGCCAATGCCAAACAACTTATAGAAGAATTTAAACAACTATTGCAACAAAACCAAATTGCAGATGAAAGCTGCCATGTCGGGGTTGCTCCAGTTTCTATTGCACTTGCAATGGTACAAACACAATTGCAAGATGCTGCAAGAACAGTATATACAGTTGCACAAGATGTATCGCGTGTAGCAGGTACAGGCGCCTATACGGGTGAAGTCAGTGCAGAATTATTAAAAGATAGCGAAATTAATTTTGTATTGGTGGGTCACTCTGAACGCCGTGATTTATTAGGTGATAACGTTGAAATTTTAAAGGCAAAACTCCAAAACTCTTTAAATGCAGGCTTAACTGTCATTTATTGTGTGGGGGAAAGTCTCGAACAGCGTGAACAAGATTTGGCAGAGCAGGTTGTATTGCAACAAATTTGTGATATAGCTCCTATAGTGACCGCAGAGCAATGGCAAAAGCAAATTGTAATTGCTTATGAACCAATCTGGGCAATTGGCACAGGTAAAACTGCTTCACCACAAGATGCGCAGGCCATGCATGCTAAAATCCGTGAAGGTTTAAGTCAGATTACCTCTGCGGGTCCAGACATTGCTATTTTATATGGCGGTAGTGTAAAAGCTGAAAATGCAGTCGAGTTGGCAGCATGTCCAGATATTAATGGCGCGTTGGTTGGAGGTGCATCATTAAATGCAGCATCTTTTTACCAAATCGTACAAGCCTTTGCACAAAGTAAATAACGAGGATAGGGTATGCACTCTTTTGTACTGATCGTACATATTATTTTAGCGGTACTGATGATTGGCTTGATTCTAGTGCAACACGGTAAAGGTGCGGACGCGGGTGCCTCTTTTGGCGGCGGCGGAGCAGCCACTGTATTTGGCGCATCGGGTTCAGCTAACTTCCTTACTCGCCTTACTGCTGTCTTAACGGCCTTGTTTTTTGTGACTAGTTTAACCCTAGCTGTTTTTGCGAAAAAGCAAACTACAGAGGCTTATAGTCTAAAAACCGTACAAACTACTGCACCAACACCAAGCACATTGCCTGAAACTTCGCCAACTGCACCAAAAACGAGTCAATAATTCGAAATAAGGCTTTCCTTTTGTGGTGGGAAGCACTAGAATGCGTCCCACAAGCTGCGGTGGTGGTGGAATTGGTAGACACGCTACCTTGAGGTGGTAGTGCCTTCGGGCGTGGGGGTTCAAGTCCCCCCTTCCGCACCAGCTTTTAACCAGAAAGTTGATGCGTGTGGTTTGTTTTTGTTGCGGGATGGAGCAGTCTGGTAGCTCGTCGGGCTCATAACCCGAAGGTCGTTGGTTCAAATCCAGCTCCCGCTACCAATTTGATTAAGGTGCAACTTAATCAGGCAAATATCTAGTAAGTTTACATTGACTTTATTTGATATTTGTATATAATTTTTGCACGTTGATGCGGGATGGAGCAGTCTGGTAGCTCGTCGGGCTCATAACCCGAAGGTCGTTGGTTCAAATCCAGCTCCCGCTACCAAGTTTCTTAAAAGAGGCTCACAAACAAGTGGGCCTTTTTGCACAGTGGACTATTGTTTTCTGTGCAAGACAGGGGCGATTAACGCCCTTTTTTATTGGTTATCGTATCGCTATCGTGTAGTTTCGACATCAATTGTTCAAATAGTCATGCTTCACTATAGTAGGTCTGTGTCGGTTAAAACAACCGATTGAATCGCACGAGAATGACGAGAGTAAATGAAATTATCAAATAAATCCCAAGCATTGCATGACTTAATTGTTCCTGCAGTACAAGCATGTGGTGTCGACCTTTGGGGAATCGAGTTTCTCCCACAAGGCAAACGTTCATTATTGCGTATTTATATCGACAAAGCGGTAAGTGAAGATGCTGAGCCTGTACTTGATGAAGATGGCGAAGTAGAACAAGGCCGTGGTATTGGTGTACAAGATTGTGTGCGTGTAACACAACAAGTTGGCGCAATGCTGGATGTTCATGATCCAATTTCAGGTGAGTATTCATTAGAAGTTTCTTCACCGGGTTGGGATCGTCCATTTTTTCAACTAGAACAGTTACAAGGCTACATTGGACAACAAATTGCTTTGCGTTTGATTGCCGCAGTAGAAAACCGTCGTAAATTTCAAGCAAAACTTATCTCAGTAGACCTTGAAAATGAAGAAATTCAGG
The DNA here is from genome assembly GCF_035615195.1 of Acinetobacter sp. IK31. Taxonomy (NCBI): domain Bacteria; kingdom Pseudomonadati; phylum Pseudomonadota; class Gammaproteobacteria; order Moraxellales; family Moraxellaceae; genus Acinetobacter; species Acinetobacter sp. IK31. The sequence goes on from NZ_JANBOB010000008.1 coordinate 57,439, forward strand.
TTGAAGTTGATGGGCAGCACGTGCTTGAGATCGACAGCAACAATATCGATAAGGCAAACTTGATCTATCAAGATTAAATTTATTTAAATTTTATAAGAAATCGGTAGGTGACTTATGGGCCGCGAAATTCTTACCGTTGTTGAAACGGTTAGTAATGAAAAAGGTGTTAGTCGGGAAGCGATCTTCGAGGCTTTAGAACAAGCTCTAGTTGCTGCAACGAAGAAAAGATTTTACGAAGGTACGCATGCTGAAGAAGCTCAGCTTCGTGTAGAAATTGATCGTAAAACTGGTGATTACAGTACGTTCCGTCAATGGACTGTTGTGGCAGATGAAGATCATGAAATGCCAGCTTGCCAAGATGCGATTTCTGACCTTGACCCATCTAAATGGTCAATTGGTGATGTACGTGAACTCGAAGTAGAATCTATTGAGTTTGGTCGTATCGCTGCACAAATTGCAAAACAAGTTATTGTACAAAAAATTCGTGAAGCTGAGCGTGCTTTAGTTGCTGATGCATATGAGTCTAAAGTTGGTGAGTTGATTTACGGTGAAGTGAAAAAACAAACCAAAGATGGCTTTATTATCGATTTAGGCGACAACGCAGAAGCTTATCTTGCGCGCGAAGAAATGATTCCTAAAGAAATTCTTCGCCCTAAACAACGTATGAACGCTATTTTATACAATGTGAACCGTGAAGGTCGTGGCGCTCAGTTGTTGTTATCACGCGCTAAGCCTGAAATGTTAATTGCTTTAATGAAAAAAGAAATTCCTGAGATTTCTGAAGAAATTATTGAAATTAAAGCAGCGGCACGTCAACCGGGCGTTCGTGCTAAAATTGCAGTGAAAACAAATGACCATCGTATTGACCCTGTCGGTGCATGTATTGGTATGCGTGGTACGCGTATTCAAGCAGTACAACAAGAGTTAAACGGTGAACGTATTGATGTAGTGGTCTGGTCTGATGATCCAGCTCAGTACATTGCAAGTGCATTAGAACCAGCTGATGTTTCAGGCATCGTGCTTGATGAAGATGCAAGAAGTGCCGATATTATTTTTGCAACCAGCGATCAATTGGCTCGTGCGATTGGCTCACAAGGCCAGAACGTTCGCTTGGCTTCTGATTTAACTGGCTACAAACTCGACATGATGCTTGAAGAAGAGTATCGTGCTCGTCAGCAAAATGAAGCTCAGCAATATCTTGACATGTTTGTATCACGTCTCGATATTGAAGAAGATTTAGCAATGGCATTGGTGGAAATGGGCTTTACCTCTTTAGAAGAGATTGCTTATGTTCCAGCTGAAACTTTTGACGAAATTGAGCTTGATGCTGAATTGGTTGAGTTATTGCAAAGTCGTGCAAAAGAAGCAGCACTTACTGATGCTTTGAAACAGCAAGAAAATATTCAAGAACCGAGCGCAGACCTTCTAACTATGGAAGGCATGACTTCTGAGATCGCTTACTCGCTTGCCGCGCGCGGTATTATTACTGTCGACGATTTGGCAGATCAGGCTACTGATGATATCTCTGATATTGAAGGTCTTGATCATGAAAAAGCAGGTCAATTGATCATGAAAGCTCGCGAATCATGGTTTAACTAGGAGATGAAATATGACGGACAAGTCGATTAAAGAGTTAGCTCTCAGTGTAGAACGTCCTGTTGAGAAGCTCCTAGAACAGGCTCGTGAAGCAGGTTTGCCTCAACGTACAGCAGACGATATTATTACCACTGAACAACAGGATACTTTAGTCAATCATTTGAAAAAAGTGCATGGTCAGGAAAGTGGTAACACAGGAAAAATTGCGTTGAAACGTAAAACAACCAGTACCGCTAAAGTTGCAAGTACTTCAGGTAAAGCAAAAACAATTAACGTAGAAGTACGTAAAAAACAGGTTTTTGCTAAACCAAACCCTGAACAAATTGCAGCTGAAGCTAAAGCACGTGCAGAAGCTGAAGCTAAAACACGTGTAGAACAGCAAACGCGTGACACTGCACAGCAAAACGCGCGTCTTCAAACAGAGCAAAAAGCAAAAGCAACTTTAGATGCTATGCGTGCTGCTCATAAACAAGATAGCGCTGCGCAAACAGCTCCTAAAGCTGCTGTAGTCGTGAAAAGACGTGGTGGTGGTACAGTAAAACCTGCACCAAAACCAGCAGAAACATTAGAGCAAAAGAAAGCGCGTGAAGCACAAACAGCTCAGTTAAAAGCAACTGAAGAAGCTGCGCGTCGTAAAGCGGCTGAAGAAGCTCAGCAACGTACACTTGAACAAATGCGCAAAATGGCGTCTAAGTATTCAAATGACGAAGCTGCTACGACAATTCGTGTGATTGATGATTCTCCACTTGCTTCAGGTCTAGTTGGCCAAGCTTATGAAGATTCATTTAAGCAAGAAGACCGTGAAATTAAACGCGGTGGCGCAACCACTAACCCTCGTTCGGGTAAAAAAGGTGGCCGTCGTGGTCAAGAAGAGCAAAGCTTTGTTAACCATAACAAACGTGGTTTAAAATCAAGTCAGGCAAATAAGCATGGATTTGAAAAGCCAGTTAAAAAGCAAGTTTATGATGTAGAAATCGGTTCAAGCATTGTTGTTGCCGATCTTGCTCAAAAAATGGCGATTAAAGTACGTGAAGTTATCAAATCACTTATGAAAATGGGTGAGTTGGTTAATCAAGAACAAGCTATTGATCAAGATATAGCAGCACTTGTTGTTGAAGAAATGGGCCATAACCCTGTTTTAGTTTCTGATACACAAGCGGAAGATAATTTGCTTGAAGCGGCTGAAGAAGCACGTGGTGAGCAAACAACTCGTCCGCCAGTTGTTACTATTATGGGTCACGTTGACCATGGTAAAACATCATTGCTTGACCGTATCCGTCGTTCGAAAGTGGCGGCAGGTGAAGCAGGTGGTATTACCCAGCATATTGGTGCATATCACGTTGAAACAGACAAAGGAATCATTACATTCCTTGATACACCGGGACACGCTGCGTTTACTTCAATGCGTGCACGTGGTGCTAAAGCAACGGATATCGTTGTATTGGTTGTTGCGGCAGATGACGGTGTAATGCCACAAACTGCAGAAGCAATTGACCATGCGCGTGCAGCAGGTACTCCAATTATTGTTGCAATCAACAAAATGGATAAAGAGTCTGCTGATGTAGACCGTGTGTTAAACGAATTAACAACGAAACAAATCGTTCCAGAAGAATGGGGTGGTGATGTTCCGATTGCTAAGGTTTCTGCGCACAGTGGACAAGGTATTGATGAACTCCTTGATTTAATTCTTATTCAATCAGAATTGATGGAATTAAAAGCATCTGCTGAAGGTGCTGCACAAGGTGTTGTTATTGAAGCGCGTGTTGATAAAGGCCGTGGTGCAGTAACTTCTATTCTTGTTCAAAACGGTACATTAAACATTGGTGACCTTGTTCTTGCAGGTTCATCATATGGTCGTGTCCGTGCAATGTCTGATGAAAATGGTAAGCCTATTAAATCAGCAGGACCATCTATTCCGGTAGAAATTCTGGGTCTTCCAGATGCTCCGATGGCAGGTGATGAAGTTCTTGTTGTAAATGACGAGAAGAAAGCACGTGAAGTTGCTGATGCTCGTGCTGACCGTGAACGTCAAAAACGTATTGATCGTCAAAGTGCAATGCGTCTTGAAAATATCATGTCGTCAATGGGTAAAAAAGATGTTCCTACAGTGAACGTTGTTTTAAGAACTGACGTACGTGGTACTTTAGAAGCATTGAATGCAGCTTTACATGAATTATCTACTGATGAAGTAAAAGTTCGTGTAATTAGTTCGGGTGTTGGCGCGATTACTGAGTCTGATGTGATTCTTGCTGAATCTTCAGAAGCTGTATTGTTAGGCTTTAACGTTCGTGCTGATACGACTGCTCGTCAGAGAAGTGATCAAGACGGTATCGATATTCGTTACTACAGCATCATCTATGAATTGATTGATGATGTGAAAGATGCCATGAGTGGTAAACTTGCTCCTGAGCATCGTGAAACTATCTTGGGTGTTGCTGAAGTACGTGAAGTATTCCACTCAAGTAAGTTTGGTGCAGCAGCAGGCTGTATGGTACTTGAAGGTGTATTGCATCGTAATAAACCGATTCGCGTATTACGTGATGACGTGGTTGTGTTCCAAGGTGAGCTTGAATCTCTTCGTCGCTATAAAGAAGTGGTTGAAGAAGTTCGTGCCGGTATGGAATGTGGTCTTGCGGTGAAAGGTTATAAAGACATCAAAGTGAAAGATAAAATTGAAGTCTATGATGTTCAATTGATTAAACGGAGTCTTTAATGGCGGGTAGCCAACGCTTAAAGCGCATGGCGGATTCAGTGCAACGCGAGTTGTCTGAGCTGATCCGTCAAGAGCTTAAAGATCCTCGCTTAGGTGGTCTAGTGACCATCTCTGCGGTGAAAGTCAGTGCAGACATGGGTTATGCTGAAGTTTATGTCACTGTAATGGGACGTGAGCTTGGTGATGAGCAAAGTGAAGCAGCAAATAAAGAAACTTTAGAGGTATTAAATAAAGCTTCTGGTTTCTTGCGTCATGAATTGAGTCGTCGTATCAAGACACGTATTACGCCAAGATTGCGTTTCCATTATGACAAAACGAATGCCTATGGTAACTATATGTTTGGTCTGATCGAGAAAGCGGTAAATGATTTACCGAAACGCGAATCAGATGACGAACAGTAATATAAATTAAAAATAAAAAAGCCACCTTCGGGTGGCTTTTTTATTGGTTGGCTTTTTTCCTTTATTCTTTAGGAGGGTCCATAGGAGGTTTGTTTTGCGAGAAACGCTGTCCTATTTTATAACGATCCCAAGGCAAAGGGCGTTCAATTGCTTCAGGAACTTCCCCACTCAGTGAGCGCAAGCGTAAATGTAGCGCGGCTTGAGCAATTAAATTTGCTGAAACCGGTGCAGTAATAAAAGCTAAAAGTGTGATCAGTAACTCGGCAAAACCAAAGCGGCCTTGAAAAGCGAAAAAGATCATGGAAGCAATCAAGAAACTGCCTAATCCTAACGTACTCGATTTTGTCGGGGCATGTAAGCGCATGAATAAGTCAGGTAAGCGGACCATACCAATTGAGCCGACTAACATAAAGAAAGTGCCAAAGACCAGAAAGACCGAAACCATAATTTCCATTACGAACTGCATTTTGATCTCTCCTTAATCGATAACATGACCAGTTGTGAAGTAACGTGCTAAGGCTGCTGTAGATACGAAACCTAGCATAGCAACCAGTAGGGCTCCTTCAAATAAAGAGGTCGTCATCCAATAAATGCCTAAAACAACAATGAGGCAAATTGCATTTAAGAAGAGAGTGTCGAGTGCTAAAAGTCGGTCTACAATTGATGGTCCTATGACCAATCTGAAAAGGCAAAGTAGCATAGAGATTGTAATGGCAATCGAGCTAATACCTAGAGCATAGGGTAGGATGGTCATACACTTGCCTCCGTTTCTCTTTTTACATCAAAAATTTCCATGAGTGGAATTTCATAACGTTGTTTGATGTCTTGAATGTCAGATTCGGTATCATCCGTACTCAAGGCGTGAACCAGAATATCTCCACGTTCTTGATCAATACCCGCAGAAACTGTACCAGGCGTTGTCGTAATGATCATTGCCAGTAACGTATTGACCTGTTCGTGTTCCGTTTCTAGCGGCACACGATACCATTTAGGGTGTAAATTTTTGGTAGGTCCTAAAACGAGCTTTGCGACTTTAAAGTTGGAAATGACAATATCCCAAAGAACTACAAAGCATAATTTAACAGTTGGTTTCCAGTGAATATGCGGCGTTCGGGTAATAAACGGTTTGACTAAACGAGGAATAATTAAACCCAACAGCACCGCCGTCAAAAGATCACTAGCATCCAGACTATGTGACAGCATCAGCCAAAATAAGATGATAAGAATTGAAACAAATGGATGTGGAAACCAGCGTTCAAGCAAATGAGATAACTGCATTGTTATGGCTCCATAGGTTTCAATTGACTTTCATCAACAATGGTAGGCGTTTGTAGTTTGTCCTGTTGTTGAATTTGCCGATGTTTATATTCAGAAATATGTTCACCGTTGAAGGTATCTTTCGAAATAATATCTGGAACGAGGTAAGCATTATGATCTTCAACTTCGCCCCCATATTTAGTTTCTGGTAGGTAACCCGGATCAAATGGTTGCACGCTGATAACTTCACCATTTTTATCTACTTTAAGGATCGTGCGTTGGTAAAGTGCATGGTCTTGAATTTGCTGGGCTGTACTTAGTGTGTAATTCTGAATAGGTGCAGCAAATATGACATAAGCCATTAAGCCAGCAAGTAACACATAAATCACTTGATCATTACGTAGTGGTGCTCGCTCTGGTAAGGCTCGATAAAGTATATACGCTGGATGGATTGGATCTTCCTCTGGAGGCGTTGCTCGCCAGAACAAGATAAAACCAACACGTGTTAGAGCAATAATACTTAATAGGCTTACAACAAGCACTACTCCAATAATCCATGCTTGGTAACTGGTTTCAACTGTCGCTTGTAAAATGAATACTTTTCCGAGAAAACCACTAAAAGGTGGTAAGCCAGCCATCATCATCGCAATGGTGAAATAAGTAAATGCAGCAGCTTTTTCTTGTTTGATTCTTGGTGCAACTTTTAAATGATCTTTAAAATCTCCACGCTGTGAAGTTATCCATCCACAAAATAGATAAAAAGCTGCTCCAATCAGTGTACTGTGCACTAAATAATATAAAGCACCAGACCATGCCTGTGTATTCGACATAGCAATTGCTATGAGCAAGGTACCAATTGAAGAAAGTACCATAAAACCGACAAAGCGTCGTAAACGATCTGCTCCAATGGCAGCAATCACACCATACAGTGAAGTAATCAAACCTATAGGAAGTAACCAGCTTTTTAAGATTTCTTGACTAAGTGCATCGTCAAATACGGTTCCATTCACACGCAAAATCGAATATATACCGACCTTGGTCATAATAGTGAAAATTGCAGCTACTGGCGTACTAGCAACCGCATAAGTTTTTGGTAGCCAAAAACCTACAGGAAGCATAGCTGCTTTAATGCCAAACACGACAAATAAAAGTAAGGCACCGGCTACAGCTAATTTGTGTTGATCTGCTTCGAGTGTCGGAATAAGGCGTGAAACATCTGCCATATTGAGGCTACCCACACTGCCATAAATCATACCAAGGCCGATTAAGAATAGGGCAGAGGCTAGAAGATTGATAATGACATAGTGAACGCCAAGTTGAAAACGTGGTTTGCCTTGCCCATGTAAAAGCAAAACATACGAAGCCATTAATAAGATTTCAAAAAAGACGAAAAGGTTAAATAAATCGCCTGTTAAAAATGCTCCGCAGATACCCATTAACAAGAAATGCACCATGGCATGAAAATAGCGTCCACGGGTATCCCAATTGTCGCTTGCATACCATAAAACTGGGACGACTAACGCATAGGTCAGTACCAACATAAAAGCAGAAAGACGATCTAATACGAGCACAATACCAAACGGTGCTGACCATTCACTCAGTTGGTAAATGGTAATTTGGCCCGTGCTTGCAAAGCTCAAATATACAATTGAGGTAATTAATCCAGCAATTGCGGAAACAAGACTAATGCCACGACGCCATGGTTGTCGCCAGTCATCTTTTAACGCACCTGCTCCTGGGTTGCCTAGCAGTAATAATATAAAAGCAGTAAATGCTGGGATGAGAATGCTAAAAATAGGCGCATGTTCTTGCCAGAAAGATAAAAAATCAAACATTACGGCTCATCCTCGCGTGGGTCGTATGTTGGAGAGATGTCTTCTTTAGCATCAACATGATCACTACCTGATTCATAACGGCTACGCAACGCCAGTTGTACAATAAAGGCGGTGGTTGCAAAACCGATCACAATGGCTGTTAACACTAGCGCTTGAGGAAGTGGATCGGTTATTTTTGTTGTTTCGGTTAAAATTGCGGGTGAGCTGATTTGTAATCGGCCCATAGCAAATAAAAATAGGTTTACAGCATAGCCAATTACAGCTAATCCAAGCACAACAGGGAAAGTACGAGCACGTAAAATCAGATAAATACCTGTGGCAACAAGTAAACCAATAGCAGAAGCCAATAAGAATTCTAAACTGATCATGATGATTCCTCCCGATGGGGTACTACAGGACCAGCCATGCTTGAATGGCGAGAGTCTCCTAATACCGAGATGAGCAACATCGTTGCACCAACCACGGTGATATAAACGCCTAAGTCAAAACTTGCAGCCGAAGCCAAATGTAATTTTCCTAGAATTGGTAATTCAACATATACGTGAGCGCTGGTGAGGAATGGGCGTAACCAGAACCATGCAGCTACACCAGTAAGCCCGGCAATTGTTAAACCTGAACCAATCCAGACTTCGTAAAGACGGCCTGATTTTGCTTTGAGTAATTGTTCAGTTTGGTCTTGACCTAGCGCAATATATTGGATGATTAACGCCATTGAGGTGATTAGACCTGCAATGAAGCCACCGCCGGGATAGTTATGTCCTCGCATAAAGATATAAACACTCACGACAAGTGCTAATGGCAATACCCAAGAGGCTGTAATACGGAACATGAGCGGAGATGGATTAAAACGGTAGGTGAGGCCTTGAGTCGTGGTAGTACCATGTACACGCATGCCATCCATGAGACAAAGTGAACCAATAGCAGCAATACCTAGCACCGTAATTTCACCAAACGTATCGAAACCACGGAAGTCAACTAAAATGACATTTACAATATTGGAGCCGCCACCAAGTGGTAATGACTGTTGGGCAAAGAACCATGAAATCGAATTATGATCACGGGTTAAAATCAGCCACGTGATCCAGCCTATTCCTAAACCTCCAACAATAGCTAAAGCGGCATCTCTTAAACGTCTGGAACGAAGAGATTCATACGGCGTTAGCTGTGGAAGTAAAGATAAACTCATTAATAAAAGAACAGTGGTTACAACATCCACGGTAATTTGAGTCAATGCCAAATCTGGAGCTGACATGGTGACAAATACCATCGTTACAACCAGACCAATTGCACCACTAATAAGGACTGCTTTAATACGTTCATGGTGGAACCACAGCATCATCCAGCAACCTGAGAATAAAGTTAGCCAGAGAACTATGGCAATCCATGGGGCATGAGTGAGTTCACGTGTGCCTGTGGTGAGCCCTTGATTGAGTAGCGGCATAGTTACCATGATGATGCTAAAAGCAATGATCAAAAATAAGTAACTTTGCAATGAGCCATTTTCAGTTTTTTGTTTGATTTTTCGGCTTGTGAGCAACAGATGTTTTAAAAATAGGTCAAATAAAATACGGCCTTGTAATCTGCCTAAACGTGGGTCAAGGTCAATTTTACGAATTGTGCCATCTTTTGCTAAAGCAAAATAGAAGAGTGTGCCGCCCACTAAAGCAATAATACTCATCACAAGAGGAGCATTAAATCCATGCCAGATTGCAAGATGAGTTCCAGCAAATTCTGGTTGCATTAAGCTTGCTCTCGTTACGCTATTTACCAGCGGCTCTACCAATAAAGAAGGTAAAACACCGACCAAGATACATAGCACAGCAAGAAGAATGGCTGGCGCACGCATGCCGATTGGGGGTTCATGTGCATTTTTATTTGGAACGTGTTTACCAATTGGACCATCAAAAAACACGCCGTGCACTAAGCGGATTGAATAGCTCACTGCAAAAATACCAGCCAGAGTTGCAATAATACTGGCAAAAATAACTGCTGAACCTGAAAGGTTTGCCAATAGCTCGGTAAAGAACATTTCTTTAGAAATAAAGCCATTGGTGAGTGGTACACCTGCCATTGATGCAGCAGTGATCATGGTTAAAGTGGCAGTAAAAGGAAGTAGCTGCCAAATACCACTGAGTTTTCGAAGATCACGTGTACCCGTTTCATGATCAATAATCCCTGCAAGCATAAAGAGCGCTGCTTTAAATGTTGCATGGTTAATAATATGAAAAATAGCAGCAGCAACTGCTAAAGGTGATCCTATCCCAAGTAAGCAAACAATCAGACCTAAATGACTAATTGTTGAATAAGCCAGTAAGCCTTTTAAATCTTCTTTGAAAATAGCAAAACAGGCGGCCATACAGAGAGTGAATAAGCCGACAAACGTCACAATATTATGATAGAGCGCAGCACCTACAAAAATTGGTAGTAAGCGGGCTAGCAGGAAAATTCCTGCTTTTACCATGGTTGCAGAGTGTAGATAGGCTGAAACAGGGGTTGGCGCAGCCATTGCATTTGGTAACCAGAAATGAAATGGGAACTGAGCACTTTTAGTGAAAGCGCCAAGTAAAATCAGCAGTAACATTGGAGTGAAAAGAGTATGAGCCTGAATGGCATCTTTCATTCCCATGATGTCATTAATTTCATAGGTCCCCGTGATTTGTCCTAATAGAACAAATCCCCCCAATAACGCCAAACCGCCCATCCCTGTAATGGTGAGCGCCATTCGAGAGCCGCGCTGAGCAGCTTCATAATGACTCCAGTAGCCCACTAATAAGAAAGATGAAATACTGGTGAGTTCCCAAAATACTAATAAAATAATTAAATTATTGGATAGAGAAATACCCAGCATTGCTGCCATAAACAGCATGAGTAAAGCATATAGTTTGCTTAAAGAATTTTTAGGACCGAGGTAATAATAGGCGTATATATAAATGAGTGTACCGATACCGGTAATAAGCAAAGAAAATAATAAGCCAAGCGCATCGAGCCTGAAGCTTAGATTAATTCCTAATTGAGGTAACCAATCCCAGCTTTGTTGAATGCTTGCACCACCAAGCACAGTTTTTGCTTGAGTCAGTAATAAACCGAAACTGGTTAAACTGACTCCGATTGCCCCTAAAGCCGTTACTCCACGCGAGAACCGTTGAAGCAATGAAACAAGGGTGGTGCCTAATATTAACGGTAATAAGATAATTATCGGTAGCACACTCGTATCCATATGTGATTTAGGCCGAGACCTAAAAGTGAAATTTTAATTTCAGAATAGATAGGAATTCAAAGAGATTTCCAAGGCTTGTATTCTGAAAGCCCAACCAAATTAGAAAAATAAAGCGAGAAACAAGTTGTATTGCGCAACTTGAAGAATAAAAACGCAAAATGAAATTTATTGTACACTAAAAAAGCAGTAAAAATCTGATGTTATTACATGTAGTAACAACATCTAATGATTTTAAAGCTTAAAAATCCTGCTTAAACTATATATTGTGCGAGGCTGAATTTCACTCTAAAAATAGAATAAATAGGTCGTAAAATTTAAGCTGAAGGTGTTTCTTCAGGCATGTCTCCAGCATGAATCATGCGTAATAATTCATTTTTTTGTTGTTCATTTAAACTCTGAATTTGCTGAAATAAAATATCAATTTGTGCTGGAGATGGCGTTGGGTCAACCAAGCTGAGTGCTTGCGTCTCTGTATGAGATACCAACGGTTCACTTCTTTGCAGCAAGGTATAGATGTCTTCAAGCTGTTGCTGAGTGGTATTTAGGTCAAGGTGGGTAACTTTACCATTTTCTAATTTTAAACATTGATAGGCTGAGGCATGTTCGAGTAACTCTTCACGACTTCCAGTTGCAATAATTTGTAAGCGTGGAAATGCCTGATGGAGCCGATTCAAGATTTCTGAACAATGAGTAGAGTCAAGCTGTGCATCAATTTGATCAATTAACAAGATTCCTTCACCTTCGAGGCAAGGATTTAAACTTAATGGATTGAGTATACAGAGTCTGCGAGCGACATCACCTACCAAGGCGATCCATGTTTTTATGGTGCTCGAAAGCTGATGAAACGGTAAGGTCTGACCATCGTAGTCAACCATGAGTTGAAGTCGGGGTTGATATTGTAAATATAAATCTTTGAGCTCTGGCAAAACAAATTTTAATGCATTTTTGAGTGCGTAGAGATTAGGTGATTGAAGCTGTGCAGGTTGCCCAGATAACTCTTTTTGAAGTTGGTTTAAGAGTTCTGTCTGATCTTGTGGATCTGATTGCTTAGACCTAATCCGTTGTACCACATATGCAGCTTGGGCATTTTCGATATCGCTAATTTCACGTAGCCATTCAAAAAAGCGAGTAAAGGTTGTAAATGGAAGCGGACTAATGTCATAGGCTGAAATAGCTTGGGTAATGCCCGGTAAATTTTTATTGAGCAAGTTAATATCATTTACAAATCGCTCGGCTGGGTAGTAAGCGACTAAAGGCAGACCTTGTAATGGATCTTTCTTTGTTATCTGTTGATACAGAGCCATAGCCTGATCAAGTTGTTGAGTTTCGACTTGACTAATGCCTAGGCCACTTGCATTTAAGGTTTTAAATAGTTTCCAGCTACACAAAGAGGAATCGGTCTGCTGAGCAGAGGTGGCTTCTGGCAAATGGCCAATTTCTGGTGGAATTTGAAGCGTAATTTCGATTTTTGCTTGTAGGCGTGATTGAGTAATATCTTGATCAGACATGACTATGCCAGGGCTACGTAAATCTTTAAGACGTGCAGGGAGCCAAGTTAAAGCATGGTAAGTATGTTTAAGTAACATACTTTTCCCAGTTGCCTGCTCACCTAAAATTAAGGTAATAGGCTGTTTTTCATATTGAAACTGTATTTTAAGATCATGAAATAGAGCAATATGTTTAAATTGGATAGATTCAAGTTTCATAGGCTCACCTAAGTATGAGCGCTTCAACCAACCGATTGACGAAGACTTAAAGGCGCCCTTAGTTTTAATTGTTGTATCAGATCATAAAGATGATGGATATTTAGACTTACTTTAGCACGAGTACAGGCAACGTAAAGTAATCTTAATTCTTCATCGGTAATCTTGTGTTCTAAGCCATTAATTTTAAATTGATAGTCATCTTCAATATGAACGCGGTTCCATTCCAGCCCTTTAGCTTTATGCGCGGTAGAAATGACATAATCAGCTTGCTCAATTGGAGTAATCTTTGCAAGTGCTTTTTTTAATGGGTCCGTCCCGTGATCATCAACCAATTTAACTAAAGGTTTAATGTCACTACCTTCATTGGTCTCACAATATTCATGGACATCATGCCATGAATTGAACCACGCTAATTCAGGAACATCAGTAACCCGTTTTCCTTGTTTCAAGAGGCTTGCAGCATCTACAAAACGGTTTAGCTTTTGATGATCCGCTTGTAAACTCACTTTATCACCGTGAACTAAACCTGCCAGTAAAAGTTCCATTGCGCGAGCATTGGTGCGGCATAAAATTGCGTCACGCATCTTGGTGTGAGGTTTATTGACTACACTTGATTTCTGGTTCGGATTGCCAAGTAGGGGAACAGTCTCGTTTAAGCCGCCCAGTAGTGAATTGGCAACATCGGCAATCGACTCACCAAAACGAAAAGAAGTGGTTAGGCGAGATTCAGGTAATGGTAATTGCTGCATGGCATTAATTGCGCCACGCCATGCATAAATCTGCTGATGAGCATCACCGACGTAAATCACCTGCGTATTTTTTTGACGAAGCAAAATACCTAGCATTAAAGGATCAGCATCTTGGGCTTCATCAAATAATACGTAGTCAGTTGGAATATTCGGTTCAGATAATGCCCAAAGTTTAAGATAAATATCGTGCCCAATTCCAGCTTGATGGTTCGGGTCAATCGACTCTAACCAACGTCGTTCAACAGCAGGGTATAGGTGCTTTTGTAATTCAGTAATATCGTCTGCATGTAGCCAGTTGGGTGCTTGAATATGGCGTGGTGCAGGATATTGAGAGCTCGTTGAACAGAAGTAGCTGACAGCATTGGCCACAAGACTTGCTAAGCGGCTTGGCATTAAGACATATTTCTCGTAACGCCCACCCATCATCCGCCGTAAAGTAATCGGCTCTAGTCGATACTCTTTAGCAATAAAGCTTGGGCTTAAGCGTGGCAGACGTAATTTATCAGTTACGCCGCGAGGGACACTACGAAAGGCAAGTGAGTGAAAAGTACGGCAGTCCACATTGCGATGAAATTTGTTTTGTGCTTCACCAGCAATCGCCTTGTTAAATGCCAAATACATACCGCGCCGCTCAGGCATGGCATCACTAATCATTTGCAAAGTGGTGGTTTTACCTGTGCCAGCATAGGCAATCACTTTAAATGATTGCCCAAGACGTGCGTTGTCTATGGCAATCGCTTGCTCATAGGTAGCTTTAGGTTTTTCAATATTCGACACTGAGTGATTTTATACCTTGTTGCGGTTAGCTTTTTCAACTAAACCAGATAAGCCCTGACGACGAGCTAATTCATCAATAATAAGTTGTGGGTTAATATCGAAATAACCCAACATGACAATAGTATGGAACCACAAATCGGCTGTTTCATAAACGAGATCGTTTAAGTTGGCTTCTGAGTCCTGTACTGCAAAATCTTTAGCGGCAATAATAGCTTCTACGCTTTCTTCGCCCACTTTTTCTAAAATTTTATTGATGCCTTTTTTATAGAGGCTGGCAACATAAGAGGTATCTGCTTCAGCTTGCTTACGCTCTTGCATCAATTGCCCTAAGTGAGCAAGTACGTCAACTTGCTCGGTAGTTTGTGCATGATCGTGTGCTTCGGCTTTAGCTTTTTCACCGTAAATTGCAGTAGGGTCTTTTAACTGTGCATCGACAATTTCCCAACCTTGTGGGGTGAGTTTACGGTAGAAACAAGACTCACGACCCGTATGGCATGCAATACCACCGTGTTGTTCAATTTGTAGCACAATCACGTCGCCGTCGCAGTCCAGACGAATTTCATAAACTGTTTGGAAATGGCCTGATTCTTCACCCTTGTGCCAGAGTTTTTGGCGAGAGCGAGAGAAATAAACGGCCTGATTTTTTTCTGCTGTTAACGCGAGTGCTTCACGGTTCATCCACGCCACCATCAAAACACGTCCAGTTTGATGATGTTGAGCAATGGCAGGGATAAGACCTTGTTCGTTAAATTTTACTTCATCGAGCCATTGCGTGTTATTCATGAGGAATCACCAAAGAAATATGAACTATAAATTGATTTAAGTCAGATGCTAAAAAATAGCTTGTATAGTGTACGGCATCAGCGTCGCTTTGCCGAGAAATTCTTTGCGCTTTTTGTCTTTGTCAGCTTAATGAGCAGCTTATCTTTATTACTTGTCAGTACGTTATTTAAATATTTCGTGATGCTTAAAACCAGAGGATTAAGATGGCTAATGTCCAAAGGTTATTCTTTTATTTTAAAACATTTATATGCTAAATCTAAGAATAACCCTTGCTAAAGTTAACTTATTTCATGACCCGCCAAAGTGCCAATAAACTACTCAGCACAATAAGAATAATCGAAACAAACCACGGACTAATAATCGCGATAGTTAATAAAATTACGATAATGCTTCCGAACATCCAACTGCGGCGTTGTTGATGTTCCATTTGCAAACGAAGTTGCTGAATTTCGCGTAACTGACGGTCTTGCCAAGCAGATTGATTTTTTAAACCATTTAAACTATCAATAATTAAGCTTGGGAAATCTTGAGCACCTAAAAGTAGGTCAGGTAGTTGCTGTCCTAACTCTTTTATATTTTTGACTGGGTTCATGTTGGCCTTGACCCATTCAGTCAAAATTGGTTTTGCCAATTTCCAGATATCGAGTTGAGGGTATAGGTCTGTTCCAAGCCCTTCGACATGCACTAAAGTTTTTAGCAACAGCATGAGTTGCGGTGGAATCTCTAAATGGAAGCGACGGGCAATATCCATCACTTGAATCAAGATGCCAGCAAAATCAAGTTGGTCCATTGGTTTGGATACCATTGGTCCAACGGTGCGACGCATTTCACGTGAGAGTGCATCTTGGTCTGTGCCCGGTGGAATCCAGCCAGCTTGGTGCACAATTTGAATGAGCTGCATAAAGTTGCTGTTCATTACAGCAAGCAACATGCGGGCAATCGTCATCTGGTCATGCTTAGACAACTCACCCATAATCGCACAGTCCAGTGCAATAAAGCGTGGATTGCTTGGGTTAATTGTTTCTACAAAGACATTACCGGGGTGCATGTCGGCATGGAAAAAGTTATCGCGAAATACTTGCGTGAAGAAAATGGTTAATCCTTTTTCTGCAAGTTGCGCGCGGTCCATGCCTAGACGGTCAAAGGTCGCCGTATCTGAAATAGGAACACCTGTAATACGCTCTGCCACCATGACATCTTTGGTGTCCATGTAGACTTCAGGCACATACATCATGGTTGAGCCAGTAAAATAGTGGCGCATACGACGGGTATTGTCTGCTTCAATACTCAAGTCCAGCTCATTTAAAATAATCTGGCGGTAGTCTTGAATAATTTCAGTGAGATGTAAGGCACGAGCCGCCTCAAGACGACTTTCTAACGTATTGCCTAACCATGCCAAAATTTCAAAATCTTGCAAAATTTGATTGCGAATGTCTGGACGAGTCACTTTAATAACGACTTCACGACCATCATGTAAAGCAGCAGTATGAACTTGTGCAATTGACGCAGCAGCTAGTGGCTGGTCATCAAAGCGCGCAAACAAGGTATTTACGTCAGCTTTTAACGATTCTTGAATACGTTGTTTGGCAACCTCTACATCGAAAGGCTTTACCTGATCTTGCAGTAAGACCAATTGCGAGAGTACTTCGGGTGGAATTAAATCACGTCGAGTTGAAAGCAATTGTCCAAGCTTAATTGCAAGCGGTCCCATATCTTCCAAAGCTTCTTTTAGCTTTAAAGGGTTTTTCCGTTCACGACTAGACCAGGCAGCCGGATGCATTTTAATAATACTTAATGCATGTTGAGCTTTAACTGGTAATTCATCCGCAGGGAACAACGTATCGAGTCTATAGTGCGCTGCAATACGCCAAAGTTCGAGTAAACGCGAAACGTGCGGAATCATATAAAGTCTTACCTAGTCTTGAGAGGGTTGTAGTTGTGCGTTGAGTTGCTGTAATCTTGCTTCTAGACGGTCAATATCTTGATTAAGCTTGCGAGTGGCTTGGCTTAAATCGTCCATTTCCCAACGAGGGGCAAATAGACCGCTGTCTTCTTTTAATGCATCTTCAGCAAAAAATAGATGGCTTTGTACAGAGCGTTTTAAATGTTTGGGTGCAAGTTGAATTTTGCCAATTTCATGGGCAAGTTGAGGCCCAACCCATCTTGATAAGTGCGCAGCTAAATCAGGTTCAGCTTGTTGCATGATTTTTTGAATATCCTGTAGCAGGTGATAATCACCTTGCAATGGGATATTGCCAATCTGATCTGGATCGCTGACCAATAGTTTGATCAACTCAATGACATCTTTAACATGCAAAGTTGCTGTAGCTTCAGAAGTTTTGAATTGCGCATCAAAAGGGCGTTGTTCAAAAATAGAAGGTTTTTCACTGTGCCCTGTTGCAGTAGGTTCAAGACGTACTTTTTCTTGGTCAAAGAATACATCGACAGAAAGTTGCGGACTGTCGATTACGACACGCAACATTTTGCCCTGTAACTGATTAAGCTGAATGCGAGTAACCGCATCCAGATCGATCAGATGATGAACGATACGTTCGACTGCACCGAGTGCCAGAATCGACCACATATCGTTAACCCTTACAGTTTGAAGCCACGGTGAACAGCAACGATACCCGCAGTAAGGTTGTGATAGTCACAGTTCTGGAAGCCAGCATTTTCCATCATACCTTTTAAGGTGCGTTGGTCTGGATGCATACGAATTGATTCAGCCAAATACTTATAACTTTCTGAGTCATTGGCAACTAATTTACCCATAATTGGTAACGCAGTGAATGAATAGAGGTCATAAAGTTTTGAGAATGGCTCAAATACAGGCTTAGAAAATTCAAGAATAAGTAAACGACCACCTGGCTTTAACACACGGAACATAGAAGCAAGTGCTGCATCTTTATCAGTCACGTTACGTAAGCCAAAACTAATGGTGAGTAGATCAAAGCTGTTATCTGCAAAAGGTTCTAAAGTTTCTGCATTGGCAAGTACGAAGTCGACATTGGTACAGCCTGCATCAATCAAACGGTCACGGCCTACATTGAGCATTGACTCATTGATATCTGAAAGAACGACATGGCCTTGAGGACCAACTTCGCGGCTGAATACTTTCGCCAAATCGCCTGTACCACCAGCAATGTCTAATACATGTTGGCCACGGCGTACACCCGACATATTAATTGCAAAGCGTTTCCAGAGGCGGTGAATACCAAATGACATCAAGTCATTCATCAAGTCATATTTGCTTGCAACAGAGTGGAATACTTCTGCAACTTTTTGAGCTTTATCTTCAGTTTTAACTGTCGAAAAACCAAAATGTGTAGTTTCACCTACGTTGCCAGTATTGCTAGCACCACGCGGTAAATTATATTTCGGCACAGACCCATTAACAGCTGTATCTGTTAAGGATTGCTGTAAAGTTTGTTGTTGCCCTTGAGGGGTACCTTGCGGTAATGGTGAGCTTAGGAATGGGCTAACTTTGTCTGAACTTTGTGCCTGCTCAGTTGGAGATGTTGGCTTTTGGTTTTCGTTAGACATATTGTCTCTCCTAGACTCAAACTCAAGTGAAACGGAATAAGTTCTGCATAATGACAGATTTTATCTATTTTTACAGGCGTCATCATGCAAATATAATGAATAAAATCTCAACTTCGCGAGGTTGAGTTTTTCTATGTGCCGACCTTATCATACTCTAAACGGATTCGGATGCCCTGAATGTACATTTTCAATAATCTGGCGTTCTTTTTCAGTAAAAGTCTTGATAAAGGTCTCGGCTGATTTTAACGGTTTCATTGCGCTAAAACCATCTTGAATAAAATCATACATCAATTCAAAGTGATATTTTTGGGCAATCCCTTTACACATTTTAAAAGCCGTAAACATCATAAATGAGCGCATGTATTTATCGAGTGCTGCACCTAAATCATCAAGAAGAGCAAGTTGTTGATAACGAGCTTCGGCCTGATCAAGTTTGGTCAGGGTTAAGCGCATAATTTCATCGGTTAATACTGTATTAGCTGGATAATCCTCAAGAAGCTGTATCGCCACTTGTTCATCAAGCTGAGTGGCAAGCACAGCTAAACTTACCGATTTAGTTCCAGTTTTAATCGCATTCTCAGGCAATACTTTTTCGGCTTTATGTGCATATTTCAATAGACGTTCAATTTGCGCTGCCAGGGCATCAAACTCTGGACCACCATATAAACGATTTAAAAAATACTGTGCCATCAGTTTGTGTTCAGGCAAGTTGAAAAATTCATGATGTGTATCTTTCATCCGTTCTTTTAGCCATGTTTGTACATCTTGCAAACGTTGGGCAAGCACTGGATTATCGTGATAATTAAATGTTTTATATTGTTGTAAAAGTTCATCAAAAGCAGCGAGTTTAGACATGTAAGACTCTAATATTGGGCTATTTACAAAAAATCATAAGAGGCATTGTAACCTTGTACTATGGCGAGAAGATGTAAAAAAAATGATTCATGCGTCAATTTTTAGATGGAATTTGGTCGCAATGACATAATTTGTATAGCAATTCATCATTTAAGCGCATAGGTTAAATGATATCGAAATTAAACAATAAATGATTAGAGCCGTGGACCATGAGTGAACAACAACCAAAATTTGAAATTCGAGATGAAGAACAGCTTTCAGTCGATTTGATTGAAGCACAATATGCTTTAAAAGAAAGTCGGGGAAAGCCCAATGCTAAAAGCACGCTTATTTTAATGAGTGGTATTGAGCTAGCAGGGAAAGGGGAAGCGGTTAAGCAGCTTCGCGAGTGGCTAGATCCAAGATATTTAAGAGTAAAAGCAGATGCGCCACGTGTGCTGACAGATACGGAAGCATTTTGGCAATCTTATTCAGAGTTTATTCCTACCGAAGGCCAAATTGTGGTGATGTTTGGCAATTGGTATAGTGATTTGCTCGTTACAGCAACGCATGTGTCTGAACCTTTAGATGAGGCACGCTTTGATGCTTACGTTGAAAGTATGCGGGCATTTGAGCAGGATTTGAAAAACAACTATGTTGATGTGGTTAAGGTCTGGTTCGATCTCCCATGGAAGTCACTACAAAAACGTTTAGACAAAATTGATCCGTCAGAGCAACACTGGCATAAGCTCCACGGCCTAGACTGGCGTAATAAAAAACAATATGACACTTTGCAAAAGTTACGGCGTCGTTTTACCGACGATTGGTACATTATTGATGGGGAAGATGAAACACAACGCGATCAGTTTTTTGCTCAGTATCTTTTACAACATATGCGTCAACTTCCTGACCACGAAACTGAAGTCAAAGGAAAATGGCAGCAAGCAAAAATTCCAGAGAGTTTATTAAAACCTTCTCAGGAGCAGTATGACAAAGCTGAATATAAAAAAGAGCTCAATAAACTAAGTAAAAAAATTGCTGATGCCATGCGTTTTGATAAACGAAATGTCGTGATTGCTTTTGAAGGCATGGATGCTGCAGGTAAAGGTGGTGCAATTAAACGAATTGTTAAAAACCTAGACCCGCGTGAATATGATATTCATTGTATCGGTGCACCTGAACGTTTTGAAGCTCGACATCCTTATTTATGGCGCTTTTGGAATCGCATTAATGAGGCCGAAAAAATTACGATCTTTGATCGGACTTGGTATGGGCGCGTACTCGTTGAACGTGTTGAAAGTTTTGCTTCGCCTTTAGAGTGGCAGCGTGCCTATGACGAAATTAATCGTTTTGAAAAAGATTTATTTGATAGTCAAACAATTGTGGTAAAAATTTGGCTGGCAATTAGCAAAGATGAACAAGAGCAGCGTTTTAAAGCTAGAGAAGAGACACCGCATAAACGTTTTAAAATTACCGCAGAAGATTGGCGTAATCGTGATAAATGGGATGATTATTTAAAAGCGGCTGCTGATATGTTTGAACGGACCAGTACTGACTACGCACCTTGGTATGTTGTGGCAACTGATGATAAATATACTGCACGTCTAGAAGTATTGAAGGCGGTTTTAAAACAGCTGAGAGCAGATTAAGCTCTCAGCTATAAGGTATTTACTAATTTACAATAGTGGTGCGGCTTTTTTGCTGAATACGTTTTGCAAGATTGTAACTGTCATTCAGATGAGTTTCTGCTATTTTTTTCATCATGAAATAGCCTAAACTTGCTGCTACAATTTGTCCGCCTAGCGGTATAAATTTAGTGACCTGTTTCGTTACGATTTTGCCCAAAAAGCCATTAAATGTTTTTTTAACAGTCGTGCGCGCCACTACAAAGCCTGAAAATTCAAAACCGCGTTTACGTAATTCATCCCAATGAATTGTTTTAGTTTTTGGGTCGTAAACACTAACGTGCTCAGGTGCTAAGCCAAAACGGGAATTGATATCTGGAATCAGGTGCGACAAAATTCCCAAATCTATCACCACGTCTAAAAAAGGAATCGGTACAATTGCCGCTCCTGCTGAGACGTAAGCTCTTTTTTTGATGAGGTCATGACACTCATCGCGAATTTGTTCCAGATTTAGGCTAGGATCAATATAGTCAGGAATGTTATCAATTTTCATAATGTTTACCTGTATGAGTTTCTTGATGGCGTTATTCAAACCAAGTGTAAGTGACACTTAAAGTTAAATTATGCTGTGTTTAAACCAACGTGACATAGTCAGATTCAGTTGTATAGTAATGAATGTTTATGATTTTGTGCATAAATTATGCAAGCAGGATATGAAATAAATGGGGATTCATGTTATTCAAAGTCAACGTATTGATGTGTTGTTGCAAGGGGTATTAGCGTCTACCTCACAAGCTTCAACGCATCCATTACAAGTTTTGAAAACCCAGCATTTTATTGTTCCAAGTCCTGCGGTCGAGCAGTGGCTGATACAAAAACTTGCAGAACAGCAGGGCATGAGTGCCAATTACCAGTTTCACCAACGGGTACGCGGCTTCCAGTGGTATGCCTATCAGCAAGTCTTAACTGCGCATAAAGAGCAGGTTCGTAAAGCGAACATCCCACGTTTGATCTTTAAATGGCGGGTTCATCAGGCTTTGTATGAATTTATACAGCCTGACACAATTGGCATAGATACTTCACATCCTCTCCATTCTATTGTTCAGCGCATTTATGACAGCGCAGACAGGCTTGAGCAAGGCATAGATAAACAACTAAAAAAACAGAAAATGCTGTATTGGGTCGCTGAACAGGTTGCCGATTTATTTAGCAACTATATGATTTATCGTGGACAGTGTCAGCGTGGTTGTGAAAATAGTTGTACGTGTCCGGAAAACTGGTTGTCTGCTTGGGGGCAGGGGCGAGCACTCGATATTGAAAAATATATTGTGCAAAAAGATGAAGAGGTTACTGCTTTTGCATTGCATCAAACTCAAGAACTAGAACGTTGGCAGCGTTGGTTGTGGCAGCAACATTTTCATGATGACTTTTTGCAGATGCAGCAAATTGATGAGTTATTTTGGCAAGAGTTAGCGCATCCAGACCGCAGTAAGCGCGCTATTTCAAGCTTACCTACTCAAGTGGTGATCTTTACGTTATTGGATTTACCACCAAGCCAGTTACAGTTCTTGCGTCGTTTAGGCCAATATATTGATGTGCTGATTTTGCACTATAACCCTTCACAAGAATATTGGGCTGATAGCGTCGACCCACTGTGGAAACAGCGCTATGACTTAGGGGTGAAAGAGCGGTTTATTGCAAAAAATCCAAAGGCAACTGATGCTGAAATTAGCGATTTCTTTAATAAATTTACACTCAACTTTAATGCTGAAGCACGTGAGTCTAGACATCCGCTTTTAACAAGATTGGGTAAGCAAGCCCGTGACCACTTCTCGCTATTATCAAATTTATCTATGGGTGAAGAGGGTAAGTGGATTGATGCTTTTGTGGATGATTTTCCTGAAAGTTTACTCGGTAAAGTTCAGTCAGATATTTTGCATTTAGTAGAACCTCAAGCTAAGCAATATGAGCTTGCTCCAGACGATGACTCTATTCAGATCCATGTTTGTCATTCGACTTTACGTCAGCTTGAAGTATTAAAAGAGCAATTAATCTGTTGGCTAGCCAAAGCATATGAGCAGCCGCGTCGTCCAAATGATATTTTGGTTTTGGTTCCTAATTTGGTTGACATAGAACCTTTAATTCGAAGTGTATTTCCCGCTACTGCCACTGAGCAGGGTGTGCATTTACCCGTGAAAATCGCAGGTGTTGCATCACTCGATGCACTCAACGCTTGGCGTGCCGTGATTGGGCGTATTCAACTGATGCAGGGGCGTTTTAGCTTTGACGATTTTGCTGACTGGTTAAGCTTGCATGCGACCCAGCAACGTTACGAACTTGAATATATTCAGGTTGAGCGAATTTTAAATTTACTTGCTGATGCAGGCTTTAAACGCGGACTTGATGCCGAGCATCTCAAGCGCAGTTTGTGTGAAGGTGATGACGATTATCGATATAGCTTTAAATTTGCTTTAGAGCGTTTGGCGCTTGGTATTGCTGTGCCTGTACATGCCACATTTAATCAGGTATTGAGTTATGCCAAAGTTCAATCGGGTGATTTTGAGCTGATTGGTACACTCATTCAGATTTATCAAGATTTGAATGAGCGCCGTGATTGGTTAACCCTGCATGAACAGGGGCAAGTCTATACAGTTGAATATTGGCTTCAAGTGCTGGGTAAAGATATTGTTGAATTTGAGCAGGTGGGTATTGCTGCTTTAAAAGCTGTTCGGGAAGTTGTAAAAAAACAAGAACGAATGTTGACGCTCGCAAGTTATTACGCCGAGACAGAAACAGGAACTTTGCGCAAAATTACGTTGCCACTGCCTTATATTATTGAAGAAATTCAGCGCACCTTAGAAGGCCAAAGTGCACAAGCTGAACCCACTGGGCAGATTACCTTTGCCCAAATTGGACATATTCGGCCATTACCCTATCGCTTAATGGTGATGTTAAATCTTGATGCAGGGCAATTCCCAAACCGTGATACACACGTTCCATTTGATTTAATGGATGCATTACGCCAACAGTTAGGCGACCGCTCTCGTCTTGAAGATGATCAGGGCGCTTTTCTAGATGCGTTGTTATTAGCCCAGGACAATTTATGGCTGTTTTATAACGGATTTGATGTGAATGACGGTGAGGTCCGAGAACCTTCCAGTATTCTTCAGGAGTTCCGTGAACACCTTGCATTAATTGTGAAAGCTGAAGGTGAGCTACCTGAAAATGTAGTCGTTGAAGGGATTGAAATTCCATCCCAGTTACAACAACTTTATCACCTCCATCATTTACAACCCTTCGATCCGAAAGGTTTTACTTTAGAAAAAAGTGTTGTTCGTTACCAAGATCACTGGTTTAAGGTGGCTTCACAAATTCAGCAAGTCTCAGGAAATCGTCAACCTTGGGCGAATACGACTTATCCGCTGCAAGCGCCTGACATGTTGGTTTTAGAAAGCCAGCAATGGATACAGGACGTGACGTTCCCCGCACGGTTATATTTGAAAACTTTAGGGGTAGAAAACTTAGGAAGTGTCGGACTGCTCGACCAAAATGAACCTTTATTGTTAGATGGTTTAGGGCGTTATGCAATTCGACATTTTTTACAGCAATCCGATCAACAAGCACAACCTGAGGTATTACTTGATCAATTGCCTGTAGGCAAAGTCAAATATAGCGCGTGGCAGCAAGGTGTTTTTGAACAAGAGTGCTTGCTTGAACGCCTCCATCATTATGCACCAGCGGTAACTGAAACGACTCAGCGAGTTTGGCGAATTGCCAAACAGCTTCATATGAATATTACTGTTCCAAAGTCTGAAACTCAGGATTGGGTCAGTATGGAGCCGTCGAGTGCTCGGGCAAAAAGACGTGCGAAAGTCTGGTTGGAACATCTACTTTGGTTGGCCTATCTTAATGAGGGAAGTGCTGGCGCTGAAAAACGCCGTATTGTAGTTTTTAGCGATCAAACCGTTATTTGTAGCGGCGTAAGTTCTGAGCAAGCTCGGCAATATTTACAGCCATGGTTTAAAATCTGGCGTTATGCTCAACAACAGCCACTAGTTTTGCCAGCAGCCTTATTATTAAAACCACTAGAAAAAGCCAAAGCATATCAGTGGGAAACAGCAAATCAGGCAGAAAAAGCAAAACTGGATGAGAAGAGTTATGCTGAGCTGTTAAAATACTGGAATGAAACAGGGTCATTTACCACCATGGATATGACTCAAAATGAAGCTTGCAAGCTGCATAAAGACTGGAGCTTTATTTTACAAGAACAAGATGCACAAGCTTTACTTCAAGATGCTTGCGATGAATTTGCGTATGATCTGTATCATCCAGTTTTTCAATTTCAACATTCGGAGTAAGACATGAACTCAAGAGTACAGGTGTCTTATCAACCTATTATTGATATTGATTTTAGTGGATTACACTTAATTGAAGCTTCGGCAGGTACAGGGAAAACTTATACTTTATCGAGCTTGATGGTCCGTATTTTTCTTGAAAAATACTTGCCTCGACAAGTGATTGCGACCACGTTTACCCGTGCTGCCGCTGCCGAGTTAAAAAGTCGTATTCGTGCCCGTTTGGTCGAAACGTATCGTTATTTAGAGACGAAGCGTAGTTTTACAGAACATGAATTACTTATGCAGGCCGAGCAAGAGCCTGATTTGTTACTCCAACATATTTTAAAAAGCTTTGCGACGCGTATTGCCTATGCGTGTGAGCGTTTAAAATTAGTTATAGATCAGTTCGATGAGCTATTTGTTGGAACACTCGATAGCTTTAGCCAAAAACTATTACGTGAGTTTGCTTTTGAGAGTGGCAAAATTGAACGTGCTCAAATTACCGATGATGCCAAAACCTACAGCCGACAACTCATTCATGATGTTCTACGTGAATGGATACAGTCTCAGCCTCAAACCGTGATTGATGCTTTGTATCTGGCAGGTGAGCTTAAGAGCGTCGATAGTTTTGTCAAACTTGTCGAAGACTCACTTAATTTTAGTTCTGCTCATTTTAAACTTCCCGAAAAACCTACCATTCAGTTTGAACAACTTGCTCAGCTCAAACAGTTGGCAACAGAAATTGATCTCAGCCTTTTAGAGCCTTATTACCAGCTTGATGGTGAACACTATAAACATGTGAGTGGTACGGTATTTCGAAACGGTGCTTTTAATAAACTATTTAGTGAATGTTTACCGCAGCTACTGCAAGTTTTAACGCAAAGCGACAGTATTTTAGTTTTTGATGGGTCGCTATCAGCACAGCGTGAACTTATTTTTAAATTTTTAGGTCAAATTGCCGATCAGAAAGTTTTTAAGAAATGTCCTGCTGAAATTTCAGATGGGTTTTATCAGCACACTACAGTTCAGCAAATACAGCAACTCTTTGGTGTACTGAAAAACTATGCTGAGCAGTTCGACCAGCTTCATATTTATTTAAAAGCCTATTTATGTGTCGAAGTTAAAAAACGACTACCACAGGTTTTACAAAATAAAGGCGAGACGACCTTTTCTCAGCAAATCCGCACGCTGTCTGACGCTTTAAAAGGTGAGCAGGGGCAACGTTTTGCAGTATTTGTTCAGGCGCGCTATCCTTTAATTTTGGTCGATGAATTTCAGGACACTAACCAAGATCAAGACGACATGCTGGCTAGTATTTGGCGTCATCCGCAGCGTTACCAGAAAGGCTGCATGATTATGGTGGGTGACCGAAAACAGGCAATTTACGGTTTCCGTGGTGGGGATATGCTCACCTTCTTAAATGCCTATAAAGATATTCAAGCCAAACATGGGCGTGAATATAAGTTAATTCATAACCACCGTTCGGTAAGCGATCTGGTTGAAGTTGTCGATGCGTTATTTCAGCGGCAAATCGATTTTGGTGAACAGGTTCAATATGACCCAATTCGGGCAGGGACTCGGCCTCATCCTGTACTGATTGAGCACAATAATCATAATTCTCATCCTTTGCGCTGGCTGATCCTTAAAGATAAAGAAACAGAGGCTCAGCAAGTTGCATGGAAGATTCGAGACTTACTCAACCAGTCACATGCTGGACAACTATATTTTCAAAAAGACTCTCAGACTCAAGCATTAGGTGAAGATGATATTGCAGTATTGTCCCGTAATCATGATGGGCTTGATAAAGTTCAATTTGAGCTAGAACGTTTAGGAATTCGGGTTAACCGACCATCGAAAAGAAGTGTTTTCGATTGCACGGTTGCTCAAGACGTGGGTGCTTTGTTGACCGCCATACTTCATCCTTACGATGAGGCAAAAGTGAAGCGAGCTTTAATTAGCCGCCTGTTTGCCATGGATTTAAAACAGCTGTTGCAACTTGAGCAGACAGCAGAAGGTTTAAGCCAGTTCATGACTGGTTTTGATGGCATTAGAGAGTTGTGGTCCGCTCAGGGTTTTTTAGTGGCATGGCAACAATGCCTCATCCAGTTTGATATCTGGCAAAATTTGGTGGCTGCTCAAAGCAAAGATAATGAACGGGTTGTGGTGAACTTGCGTCATTTAACTGAAATTTTGAGTCAGCACAGTGAGAAATACTCAGGGGCACAAAACCTTTATCATTGGTATCTCAAACAGTTGCGTTCTCCTCTTGACCGTGACTGGGAGCTAGAACGTAAATTGTCGAGTGAAGCTGGCGTTCAGCTCATGACAATTCACCAGTCAAAAGGGCTGGAATTTAAAATCGTTTTTTTGTTGGGTGCAGACAAGCCGTTTCGAGAAAATAATAAAACACTGAATTTTTCGACCCAAGATATAACTCAGCCAGATTCAACTCAAACATTGACTCAACGTGTTGTGGCGATTGCTGACAAGACATATTTGAATGAAATTGAACTTAAGCAACACGAAGAGCGGGCACTCGCTGAACAGAATCGTCTTTGGTATGTCGCTTTAACGCGAGCAAGCCACCGTGTCTATGCACTTCTACAAGACGTCGATGGTAAATCGGTTTCAGGCTTAGCTTTCTGGAAAAATAGAACTGAGCCTTTTCAGCACCATTGCTGTACAGATGAAATGGTTTTGGAACAGATTCCGCAGGCAATTCATTTAGCCAAACAAACAAGTATTATTGAACTAGAAGCGCAGCGTTTTCCTGAGCAACGTTTTTATTCACGTGGTAAAACCAGTTTCAGCTACTTGGCACAGCATTTAAAACATAAGACTGGCACAGATTTATTAGCGAGTCAGAGCAATGATGCTGTATTAGCAGAAGATGAGCTGGACTTGGTCAACACTGTTGAAACAATAAGTGCTCAGCCGATTGACTGGATCAAGAATAATTTTCCGCGAGGAACGCTTGCTGGTAATTTCCTGCATGAAATTTTTGAGCATATCGATTTTCAATGTTCAGATGACTGGGTCATAGAAATACGTCGTCGTTTTAAAAATGACTATAGTAGTCTCTGGCTAGATTTATTCAGTAAATATAAAGAGAGCTTTCCAGAGGAAGAAGACACCGAGAATCTGCTTTATCAGTCAGTTGCACAGTGGTTGCAAGATGTTCTGCGAACGCCACTCTATCAGGGCTTCCGATTGAATCAACTTCAACCAGAACAGCATTTGTCTGAGTTTCCTTTCTATTTGGCATTGTCAGATCGGGTTTTAGCCATGACTCGTGTTCAGCAACTCTTTGCTGAATACGGTTTGAATATGCCTGAATTACTTGAAGCTCGCTCAGCGCGTTATCTCAATGGTTCTATCGATTTGGTTTATTTTGATGGGCAGCGTTACCACATTGCCGATTATAAAAGTAATTATTTAGGTGATGATCTTGCAGATTATCGTAGCGATAGCATTGCTCAAAGTATGTCTTTGGCAAGTTACTGGCTACAGGCAGGTTTATATCTCGTTGCATTGCATCGCTATTTGCAGGTCAAAATGCAGGATTACCAAATTGAGCAGCATTTAGGTGGGGCAACTTATCTTTATTTACGCGGCATGAATGGTGAAGCGGAGCAGGGGTATTATTACTGGCAACCTAGCATTGAGTTTATTCTGCGTCTTGATGCCATTTTGGGGTATTTTGCTGAGGATAAAATTGCATGAAAAATGCTGATAAAGTATGTAATTGTAATATTAACAAATATTTGGCATGTGGATAAACCTGTCTACAACCATGTGGACAAGCGTGTGGAAAACTAGGTGGATAAGTGTGTGGACAATTTAAATAGCCCTGAACAAGCCGATTTAAGCTGGTTAACAACGTGGAGTAACTTCTTAAATCAGGCTCCATTTACTGAGCAATCACAAGTGCCAGAAGCCACTTCTTACTTGCAGCAGCTTATTGAAGCGAGCTTACAAGGCGATAGCTGTATTGATGTCAGTCCAGAGCAAATTGCAGCACTTGGTCAACTTGCTATATCAGCCGATCAAGCGACTTCAAAAGTTGCACCATGCGTCTACGATGAGCAGGGGTTGGCATTATACCGATATTGGCACTTAGAGCAACGCCTTGCAGAACAAATTTGTCGATTAAAGCAACAATTAATTCAACCAGTATCTTGCGAAGACTATATAAGCCTACTCACAGACCCGCATCAGCAGGCAGCTTTACAAATGGTTGCCCGGCAGAGCCTGAGTATTATTACGGGTGGGCCGGGCACAGGTAAGACTTATACACTGGCACGTATTATTGCTGTGCTTGGGCAGGCGATTCCACATATTCGTGTTGCGATGGCTGCTCCAACAGGTAAAGCGGCACAGCGCATGCAAGAAGCGCTACAAAACTCATTTAACGATCCTAAATTGCTTGAGTCCGGATTAATGAGTGAAGAGCTCAGAAATCAGGGAACGCAAACGATTCATCGTTTATTGGGAATGGGGCATGGGCAGATTCCTCGGTTTCATCAGAAACAACCGCTTCCTTACGATGTGATTGTGGTGGATGAAGCTTCCATGCTGGATTTAAATCTGGCAACACTTCTATTTGAGGCTGTGCCAGAGTCTTGTCGAATTATTTTATTAGGCGATGCAAATCAGCTTGCTTCCGTCGATGTAGGTGCTGTACTTGCTGACTTACAACAAATACAGGCACTGGCCGACAACAGAGTACAATTACAAACCAGTCGCCGTTTTGCTGAAGGGGCGTTGATTGGGCAAGTTGCTAAATTTATTCAGGCACAAACCTATCAACAAAATCATGAAGTGGTTTTGCAGAAGTTTGAAATTGATATTGTTCAGGTTTCTGAGTTGAAGCCTATTCTTTTACAAAATGACATGCCAGATGTAGTTCAGCTTGAGTATTTACTGGAAGGGAAGCATGCAGAAGTCGAACTTTATTATCAGAAGCTCATGCTAGGTTTCCAAGGATATGTAAAGAGCCTAAAAAATTATTTAAAAGAAGAGCGCTCGATTGAACAGGTTCAAAACGTAGTAAAAGCATTTGATGACTACCGCATTTTAACAGCAGTCCGTCATGGCCCATTCGGGTTAAAACAGTTAAATCAATATGCACAGCGTTGGTTGCAGCAGCAACTTTCAATAGTGACTGTCGGAGGGTGGTATGTGGGCCGTCCGGTGATGATGACTTATAACGACTATCAGCTTGGTATTTCAAATGGAGATATTGGCCTGTGTTTTGAGCATAGAACCCAGCCACAGCAATTTGAAGTATATTTTCCAAGTTTAAATAAATGGGTAGCGGCAAACCGACTACCTAAAAGTATCCAAAGTGCATTCGCTTTAACGATTCATAAGTCGCAAGGGTCTGAATTTACACATACTGCTGTCGTTCTGGACCAGGCTGCAAAGAATTTATTAAGCCAAGAGCTTATTTACACTGCGATTACACGCGCTAAAAAAGTAGTGAGTCTTTTGGTTCATCCTGAAGCTTTACGACAGGCATTTACAGTGCGTACTACACGAAAAAGTGGTTTAGTTCAGAAAGTTAATCGGTTAGTTCGTTAAGTCAAACTTAATATTTTTACCCTTGTAAGAAAAAGCTTACATAGATTCGAGATATTTGCTGCTAGAGTACACCCCATGTTTTTGAGATTATAAACGCACAACGAGCTTGGCAAGGAATGTCGAGCAAAATCGCACAATAATAATAACTTAAGTCGAGAGACTGCGAACTTACAATGAAGTAGGTGTATAAAGAGGAAACTTACAGCCGCTAAGCCTTGTAGTTTTGGGAGAGACTACAGGGCTTTTTTATATTTTCGATTTTATTTACTTCTAAAAAACTATCGGAAAAGTTCGGGTTCAAGCGCCTATTTAGTGTGATTTCTTTATAAAATTTATATCAATATATTTATCTATAATATGATTTTTAAACAGCCATTTTTCCTGTGAATTGTTAAGTTATATGTTATACAGAACTGTACGTTAAAGGTTAAAAATGGTTATTTGCTAAATATTAGACAGACCTGTACGTTTTTGCTTACATGATGATAAGAAAAATACTACTTTTCTTCATAATTGGATGTGTCACAATACATCACATAAGGAAATAGAAACAAAAACAACGGAAGTGAGTTAAAACAACAAGAAGGATGTGACTAGCATCTCACCAACGATAATAAAAACAGAAATAACACGATAAACAAAAACTACAGCGCAAAAAACCCAAGCAGAAATGCTTGGGTTTTTTATTTGCTTTTACACTAAGTTAGTTTCGTGTGAGTCGCTACCAAACAAAGATCGGCGCTGATCTCTAGGGATGCGGGGACATTGCGTTGAAATCTGATAAAGCACGTTGGCTAAAGCAGGGAGATGTGTTCCCACTACAGATTTGCCCGTTGTTAACAGAGACACACTAATATCTCTTTCAGGGTCGGCCCAACATAAAATGTTGGAGAATCCTAAATGACCAAAAGCTTGTCCTGTCATTGGACCAAAAAGACCTACAGGGTTACTACCTAACATTGGTCCTAAGGCATAGCGCATTGGAATTAATAAAGTACGATCAATGTTAACGCCTGTAGTCGGCAGTGTTGCCCTGAAAATCGTTTTCTCACTGAAGATTTGCTGACCGCCATAGCTTCCTCCACTTAAAAGCATTTCAAAGAAGCGTCCAGCTTGTTCTGCGCTGGTATAGATATTTCCGGCAGGGCAAATTGTGTCCATGAAACGGTTGTCGTTAGTGACATCAACTGCAAGTTGCAACCCCCCACCTAATACATGGTTCAGATAGTGATCGGTGCCAAGGCGAGGGTGTAGACCCGTTGCACAGTTTAAAGCAACCTCTGAGCGGTATTCTGGTTTTAAACCATAATTGAAATAAGGCATTCCCATCGGTTTTTCGATAGTTTGATGCACAAATTCACGTAAATCTTGCCCAGTCACCCGTTCAATCACTTCTCCTAAAATATAACCCGCCGTAACAGCATGATAGGCAAGATGATTACCAGCAGGAGACACCGGTTTGGCAGCATATAAACGTTTTAAAATTTCATCTTTATCAAATAATAGTTCGGGCGTAACATCGCCATCAATATAGGGAATACCGCCACGGTGTGCTAATAAATGAAAGATGGTTGCACGGCGCTTACCGTTAACACCATATTCAGGAATATAGTAGCTCACAGGATCAAGCAAATTGATTTCGCCTTTTTCATCTAATAGATGAATTAGCATGGCGGTGATCATTTTTGATGCTGAAAACAGGCAAACGGGCGTATCTGGAGTTGCAATCAGGGCATTCTCTTGTAGTCCTGCCGGAGAGTTCCCTTGAGCATATCCAATGCTTCTGTTTAGCAAAATTTTACCTTGCCTGCGTAAGCAGAAGGTAATGAGTGGATAATTTCCAGTTTTATATAGTGCTTCTACACTGTTCCAGATTTTTTGAATCTGGCGTTCAGTCATTCCACCCTGTTCAGCAGCAACTTCATCTTGACGACGAATAACTTGCTCAATATTGTCCGGTACTGGACAAGTGTTGGTTGAAAAAATTTTCACACGTCCCTCGCGCTTCTTTCTTTTTATTCAAGGCTAGTGTGCAGGGTTAATATGCCCATGTCAGTGTCTAAAATGACAAGTTACTGAAAACTATTTTGCAATCCACCTATAGATACCTTAAAATAGACAACTTGCTGTAGTGATGCACGGCAGTCAGTTGCCTCAACTGATTCATATCGTTTACTTTTTTAAGCATCTCGGAGAAATCGAATGGCTTTAACTAATGCAGACCGCGCAGAGATCATTGCTAAATTTGCTCGCGCTGAAAACGACACTGGTTCACCAGAAGTACAAGTAGCTTTATTAAGTGCTCAAATCAATGATTTACAAGGCCACTTTAAAGCTCACAAACACGACCATCATAGCCGTCGTGGTTTGATTCGTATGGTTAACCAACGTCGTAAATTGCTTGACTATTTAAATGGTAAAGACCACGGTCGTTACGTTGCATTGATCGGTGCTTTAGGTTTACGTCGTTAATTCGATTTTTACTTTGTTTTCGCTATTTCGCATGTCGCAATGCTTTATCGCTGAAAAGAGAGTTTCACTTAATTTTAGGTTAAGTGATGTTTAGAGAAGGGGCGCTTGTGCGCTCCTTCTTTGCGTTTAATATTATTTAAAATTTTTGCCCTAGTGTGATGGCTTCTAAGCTTTGTCATTTATCTACCAATAGTTGTAGTCTGAATGCCAAACCTTAGGGGTCTCACTAGAATAAAATTAGGAAAATACAATACATGTCAATGTTTAATATCGTTCGTAAAGAATTCCAATATGGTCAACACACTGTTGTTTTAGAAACAGGTCGTGTTGCACGTCAAGCAAATACAGTTTTAGTTACAATGGGTGGCGTAACTGTTTTAGTTGCAGTTGTTGCTCAACCTAAAGCAAAAGCGGGTCAAGACTTCTTCCCGTTAACAGTTAACTATCAAGAAAAACAATATGCTGCGGGTCGTATCCCAGGTGGTTATGGTAAACGTGAAGGCCGTCAGTCTGAAGCTGAAACTTTAATTTCACGTCTTATTGACCGTCCAATTCGTCCATTGTTCCCAGAAGGTTTCTATAACGAAATTCAAGTGACAGCGACTGTTGTTTCTTCTGACAAAACTATGGATGCTGACATTGCTGCAATGATCGGTGCTTCAGCTGCAATGTCAATTGCAAGTGTTCCATTTCGTGGTCCAATTGCAGGCGCACGTGTTGGTTTAATCAACGGCGAATACATTCTTAACCCAACCCACGAACAATTGAAAGAAAGTGACCTTGACCTTGTTGTTGCGGGTACTGAATCTGCGGTACTGATGGTTGAATCTGAAGCGAAAGAACTTTCAGAAGACCAAATGTTAGGTGCTGTACTTTTCGGTCATGACGAAATGCAAATTGCTGTTCAAGCAATTAAAGAATTTGCTGCTGCTGCTGGTGCAGTTGAATCAACTTGGGTTGCTCCAAGCAAAAACGAAGCTCTTCTTGAGCAATTAAAAGCAGCTTTCGAAGCTAAAATTTCTGAAGCATATACGATTGCGGTTAAACAAGATCGTTATTCAGCACTTGATGCACTTTATGCAGAAGCTGTAGCTCAGTTCGTTCCTGAAAATGACGAAACTGGTATTGCTGACGAAGTAAACGAATTATTTGAAGACCTTAAATACCGTACAGTACGTGACAACATCTTGTCAGGTAAACCACGTATTGATGGACGTGATACTAAAACTGTTCGTGGTATCGACGTTCAAGTTGGTGTATTAGACCGTGCTCACGGTTCTGCATTATTTACACGTGGTGAAACTCAAGCGTTAGTAACAACGACTTTGGGTAATACTCGTGATGCATTGATGGTTGATACATTGTCAGGTACGAAAACTGACAACTTCATGTTGCACTACAACTTCCCTGCATATTCTGTAGGTGAAACAGGTCGTGAATCTGGTCCTAAGCGTCGTGAAATCGGTCATGGTCGTTTAGCACGTCGTGGTGTTCAAGCAGTTCTTCCTGCTGCTGACCGCTTCCCGTATGTTATTCGTATTGTATCTGACATTACTGAATCTAACGGTTCATCTTCAATGGCTTCTGTATGTGGTGCGTCATTATCACTTATGGATGCAGGTGTTCCACTTAAAGCACCAGTTGCTGGTATCGCAATGGGCTTAGTGAAAGAAGGTGAGCGTTTTGCAGTACTTTCTGACATCTTAGGTGATGAAGATCACTTAGGTGATATGGACTTTAAAGTAGCAGGTTCTGCAAACGGTATTACTGCACTTCAAATGGACATCAAGATTGAAGGTATTACTGAAGAAATTATGGAAGCTGCATTAAACCAAGCATTTGCTGGTCGTATGCACATCCTTAATGAAATGAATAAAGTCATTTCACGTGCTCGTCCTGAAATCAGTGCTCATGCACCGACATTTGAAGTCATTAACATCAATCCAGACAAGATCCGTGATGTTATTGGTAAAGGTGGTGCAACGATTCGTGCCATTACAGAAGAGACCAAGGCTGCGATTGATATCGAAGACAATGGTACAGTTCGTGTATTTGGTGAAACTAAAGCTGCTGCTCGTGCTGCGATTGCAAAAATTCAAGCACTTACTGCTGAAGTTGAACCAGGCAAAATCTATGATGGTAAAGTAATCCGTATTGTAGAATTCGGTGCGTTTGTAAATATCATGCCGGGTACTGATGGTCTTCTTCACATTTCGCAAATTTCAAATGAACGTATTGCGAATGTAACTGATGTTCTTACAGAAGGTCAGGAAGTGAAAGTACAAGTTGCTGATGTTGATAATCGTGGTCGTATTAAATTGACTATGAAAGATATTGAACAAGCATAATTGTTCTAGTGACATGAAAAAGTCCGCTTGATGCGGACTTTTTTTATGGCATGATGCAAGTAATACAAAACAGATCGTTGTGGTATGCAGGTTTATTACTTTTATCGCCATCAAAGCGACGGCTATGTCTTTTTAAGCCGTGAACAGCATAGTGAACATGTTCTGGAGTTTTTCTGGATTGATAGTGTCAGAACGGATGTGGTTAACCATAACGAAGAATGGCAACAAGAGATTCAAAATCTTTCAGGTGTGGTTATCAATGAGTTCCATATGCGGGATATTGCCAATATTGAACATCCCTGTGCATTTGACACGCTTGAAGAATATGACCTATTAATTTTTAAGAAACTGGTCACACCTGATGATGAAATTAAACAAGCAGAATCACAAGATAGTGTTTTTGGTTTAGCGACGACACCTATTAGTTTTATTTTGACACCTGATGTACTGATTAGTGTGCGCGAGCAGGGGAATAAGTCGATTGAAAACTATATTCAACGTCTAGAAAATATTTTATGTAGAACTTTAGAAGAACAGAATAAAACCCGTAAATTACCGAATTCACCCGTCGATTTATCGTTACGTCTTTTAAATAGTATGGTCGATGGCTATCTCGATATCCGCTCGCCATTGACGAGAAGAGTCGAGCATTGGCAACAACAATTGTTACAGGGTAATCGCCGTTTTAAACAGTGGCACCAGCTATTCCATGAAAATATGGCCTTTCAACAGGTCGAAAATTTATGCGAAGAACAAATCGAAACCCTGCAAGAATTTCGGGATGAAATTGTAGAAAATTACCATCATGTTGTTGGTGGTCACATCCGTAACTCTCAAGATATTTTACTGGTTCGTTTAAATGATTTAATGAGTCATGTTGAACGTATTCAGAAACATACGTTGCGTTTACGTAGTGCGATTCAGTCCGCAATTGATTTACATTTTTCTGCTATTGCGAATCAAACCAATGAAAACATGCGAATTCTTGCAATTATTACTGCTGTTTTCGCACCTCTCACCCTATTAACCGGTATTTATGGAATGAATTTTGAGTTTATTCCCGGGCTTAAATCACCAATCGGTTTCTGGATTATGTTAGGGGTTATGCTGATTAGCACTATTTTGTTGTTGTACTATTTTTATCGACAGCATTTGGTTGGGCGAGGCGAAAAAAGTGTTATTGATTTATTGGCGCAACAACATCGCCAAGATCGTATGAATCTATTCTGGTTTTTAGAATATGAGCCGATTAAGCAGACTGTGAAGGAGTTGGAGAAGATTACTCGGTTGAAATAATTTTTTATTTTTACACGGCGAAGTCTTCTCATTAATAGATCAAATAGTTATATCTAATTCGTTACTTTGGTTTCGCCCAAAGTAACCAAAGGCATTTGTCATCCTTAGAACCTGTTCATTACTAGCATCTAACTAATTTTATTGCAAAAACAATATTATTTAGATAATGGGCAGGTCAAGGATGACTTTTAGCTCAAGCTATGCTTCAAAAAATCTTAATGAAAATGCCTTAATTGTTTTCTTAATTGCTGTACTTCATCAATCAAATCTAACATCACGGCAACTGCTGCCAAACTCGCGTCAAAGTCACGTTGTAGCCGATAGGCTTTACGCGCACGAGCGACATCTTCACCCATAAACTGGTGTTTTTCAGGTGTGTTATTGACCGATAAAATATCATATTCAATTAGCTGAATGATCCAGTCAGGGCTTTGACCACAAGCTTGAGCAAATTGTTGTAGATCAAATGTAGATTGTTCGTCAACGACCTCAGCATTAAAGGTATGGCCGTCATATACAATTTCTCGATAATGAATGGTTGTCATAATCTTGCTCCCTAATGAGTTGAACGAGGTTCAAATGAAGCAAAGGCTTCTGCCAGTTGCTGATAGGCTTGTTTTTCTTTTTCAGAATGTGCAGGTGGAAATACAATATTTAAAATTAAGTATAAATGGCCAGGTGTTTTATTGGGTATTCCTTTGTCTTTTAAACGTAGCTGTTGTCCTTGTTTTGCATTTTTAGGTAAATTTACATGTAGTGGACCAGCGGGGGTTTTCAGTTCCACACCTTGACCTAAGGCTGTTTCCCATGGCGCTACATCTATAGTTAGGTATACATCACTTCCTTCGACATGTACACGGTCTGTATCCTTATATTGAATCTCAATATAGAGATCACCATTTGCACCGCCATTGATACCACTTTGTCCTTGTCCACTTAAGCGTATTTGCTGACCTTCTTTCATGCCTTTTGGAATTTTGACTTGAAGGGTTTTACGTTGAACTTCAGGTTCACCGTAAGCATTAATGGTCGGAATTTGTAATGTAATTTGCTGGGTTGTTCCCTGATAGGCAATATCTAGATCAACTTCTATGCTGGCATGCTGGTCTTCACCGCGATAACTACGCTGTTGTCTTTGGTGTTGCTGTTGTCCACCACCAAATCCTGCACCAAAACGACCAAATAAGTCCTCAAAACCGCTAAAGTCTGCTTGCTCACCACCTGTAAACTCTTGACGATAAAACTGTGCTCCATCAAAGCCACCTTGAGCAGCACCTTGACCAAAGTGATTGAAACCTTGTGGATGGTCAAGCATCTGGTCATATTCAGCTTTTTTTTCAGCATGACTGAGTGTGTCGTAGGCGACATTAAGCGCCTGCATTTTTTCTTCAGCATCTTTTTCTTTGCTAATGTCAGGGTGATACTTACGAGCCAACTTTCGATAGGCTTTTTTAATTTCATCAGCAGAGGCGTCTCGTGTAACACCTAATTCTTCATAATAATTTTTAGTCATGATATTGGTGACGATCACAATGATGTTTCTTTCATTATGAAATGATTCAAAAAGAATTCAATGACCTAGATTGTATAAGACTTGTTCGGTTTTAAATGAACAAAAATATTAAAATTGAAAAGAATATCAAATCAATATTTCTACATTTCATTGAATAGTTCTATGTGGTCTAGATGAAAGTTTGGTATAAGCCATAAATCGCAATTAATAAAAGTAATAGACCACAAAGTCCTAATATTTTTGGATATAAATGGCTATTAGAAAGACGGCGGAAAAATACATAAACCAAAGATAAAGTTAAGAAGTCCAAAACGATCCATGTCAGCGTGAGTATCGTTAAGCTGAAATCTAGCTGTGGGGTAATAGAAACAAACTGCGGAAAGAAAGCCGAGAAAAAAATAATATCTTTAGGATTGGAGATTCCGACTAAAAATCCCTTTTTGAAGCCACCATTTTGTGCCGAAACTGTTTGTATAGCTTCAGGATGAGGTGCCTGAATCACTTCTTTAAGAATAGTGAAGCCTAAATATCCAATATAGAGACAGCCTAAAATACGAATAATATTGAGATAACTATCGTTAACACTCAGTACTCCTTTTAAAACCAGTACCGAAATGAAAATTAAAATAAGGGAAGCTAAATTTGTACCAAAAATGGTTTCAAGCGCTTTTTTATAACCCCCTTTAAGTCCAGCACTTGCAACTAAAATCATCACAGGGCCAGGGGTGGCAATCATAATAACTACACTAAAAATAAAGAGAAAATAATCAAAATAATTCATGGCGTTTTAAGCATCTTATTTATTAGGCTATAAAGTAGCTTTATATTATCTTATTTAAAATAAGATATTGAAAATTATCATCAAAAGTACAGACAAATAAAAAGGCGGTATATCCGCCTTTTTATAAAGCTTAAAGATTAACTCAAGTGTTCACCGAATAGCGCTAAAGCTTCTTCAGCGGTAAAGGTGTATTGAGTATTACAGAACTGGCAATCCATACGAATAGGGTTCTGGTCTTCTAATGTTTCATGAACAGCGTCTACACCAATTTGAATCAGCGCATTTGCACAGCGCTCTTTTGAACATGTACAGCCAAATTTGAGTGCTTCAATTTCTGGTAAACGAACTTCTTCTTCGTTATATAAACGATACAAGATTTCATTTGCATCTAAATTGGTGAGCTCTTCAGCTTTTAATGTTTCAGTTAACATGGTTAAGCGTGGCCATAAATCTTCATCGACCAAGTTTTGCTCTTCTTCATTATGACGTGGTAAAAGCTGAATCAGTAAACCACCAGAGCGTTTTGTCGTACTCGCTAACACAATGCGAGTTGGAATTTGTGCAGACAAATCGTAATACTGCATGAGGCAACCTGCTAAGGTTACTTGATCAAGTGGCACGATCCCTTGATAACGCTCGCCAAATTCCGGTTCAATATTAATAAATAAAAGAGGATTAACTAAAGCGCCGAGAACTGTGCTGCTGTCTGTGGCTTCAATGAAGCGTGGATCTGTTTCGTAATCAGCAAGAGCACGAACTTCTCCTAAATGGTTACATTCAGCCATTGCCCACTTAAAGGTACCGCTAGCCTGGATTTGCAAGCTGATACGACCTTTGATTTTTAGTGTACTTGCAAGTAATGCAGTCGCACTCAACATCTCACCTAGCAGAATTTTAACCGCAGGCATATAGTCACGTTGAGCTAAGATAGTTTGTAGTGCCTCTTCTAGATGAACTACTTCCCCACGGACTGGAAAGTTCTCAATATAAAAGCGTTGGCGTAAATCAGACATAATATTCTCCAGGGCCCTAAGCAGATTATAACAATTTCTTTTTAATCAAGCTTAGGGAATGCAGCGAAGCCGCAAGCCGAACAGGGGCAGCTTATTGATGCCCATTGTCCAATTATTTAGGCAATGTGAATAAGTCCTTAATATAGTCATTTTTTGAAATCTCAAGTTATTCTAGATGATCTCTTGTAATATCAATACGATTTGGCTGTAAATGACGCTTTAAATTCACATCGTGTTTTGACGTGGCCTGTTGTTGAGCATCACTTTCAAACAAGTGTTCAAGTTCGGCTAAAGCGTTACGATGCGTCTCAAATATCTTTTGTTCATCAGTATAAATACTTTGCTGTTGTATGAGCAATTTCTCATCATAGTCACGAAAGATTTCGATATTATTATAGGCTTGTTCATCAGAAATCCCGAGTTCGCGTAAGGCACGATAAGCCATTCCTAATGACGATAAATACGTCTCACGCCAAATATATTCAACACCTAAATCTCTTAAAAGATGTACATGATGGCGGTCACGAGCACGAGCCAATATCCTTAAGTTTGGATAATTTAATCTAAGATGGCGAGCGACATTCATTGAATCTTCAACATCATCAATCGCTAAAATAAATACTTTGGCTTTTTCAATACCAGCAGAGCGAAGTAATTCCGGTTGAGTCACGTCACCATAATAGAGTGATCCGCCGTAACGTCGTACAAAGTCGACCTGATGCAGATTATTGTCAATTGCCGTAAACCCAAGATGTTGTAGGCGGGCAATACGTGCAATAATTTGTCCAAATCGGCCAAAACCAGCAATAATAATCGGGTTGTCCTGCTGAGGAATTTCATCGTATTCAGGTGGACGTTCTTTATTAAAAAGTGGAATGACCTTAGTCGCCATAAGCCAGTAAATCACTGGTGTGAGTACCATCGATAAAGTCACAATAAGAGTTACAGGCTCTAATATAGCTTGAGTTAAAATCTTTTCGCTTTTAGCTAAGCTTAAAATGACGAAAGCAAATTCACCGCCTTGAGCTAAGCATGTGCCTAATAACAGACTGTTGTTCCAGCTATATTTTTTATAGCGGGCAATGGCGGTCAATATAAGCGTTTTGATGAGCAATAAGCCGACTGCTCCACCAATAATAAGCAAAGGCATATCAATGAGTAAAGACAGTTGAGTGGTCATGCCTACAGTCATAAAGAATAAGCCAAGTAGTAGGCCTTTAAACGGTGCAATACTGGCTTCAACTTCGTGACGAAATTCTGAATCTGCTAATAATACGCCTGTGAGGAAAGCGCCTAATGTGGTGCTAATACCTAACGTATCCATAAGCAAGACAACAGCAAGAATAATAAATAATCCTACCGCCGTAATGAGTTCAGTTGCTCCACTTTTGGCAACAAAACGGAAAAATGGAC
Source organism: Acinetobacter sp. IK31 (assembly GCF_035615195.1). Classification (NCBI taxonomy): domain Bacteria; kingdom Pseudomonadati; phylum Pseudomonadota; class Gammaproteobacteria; order Moraxellales; family Moraxellaceae; genus Acinetobacter; species Acinetobacter sp. IK31. Next base: position 99,231 of record NZ_JANBOB010000008.1, read on the forward strand.
GCATCACATAACGACTAAACAGAAATAGGCCAGTGAATGTTGCGATAATAGCCGCAAAATAAGCGACGCCGTGATGGGTTGACTCTGTGCCTGCGAGTAATGGAATAATTGCAAGTAACGGAATAGCCGCAATATCTTGAAATAATAAAATTGAAAAAGACTGCTGACCATAGGTCGTGTTGAGTTGCTGCTTCTCAGTCAGAAGCTGTAATACAAAAGCTGTAGAAGACAGTGCAAGCGCAAAACCAATCACAAAACTCACAGCAAGTTGCTGTTGAAATAGTAATAGTACGATCAGCATAAGAACGCCACCGCTAATAAGAACTTGCAGATTTCCCGTTACAAAAATAGAGTCACGCATTCCCCACAAACGCTGTGGTCTTAATTCTAAGCCAATCAGGAACATCAATAAAATGACACCGAATTCGGCAAGTTCCATAATTGCTTCAGGGTCATGAGCAATATTTAAAACACTAGGACCCAGAAGTATCCCTGTAAATAAATAACCTAAAACTGTTGCAATCCCTAGGCGTTTGCCAAGAGGGACTAAAATCAGAGAAGCTCCAAGAAAGATAGTTGCTTGCAGTAGGAATGACATCCATTGCCTCGAATGTATTAGTCTCTTTTAAGTGTAAAGCCAAAAAGGCTTCTTCACACTATGATATTCAAATCATCTAATTAAATTCTTGCGGATCGACATCAATTGATAGTCTGAGTTGATGCTGCCTTGGTGCATGGACCAATTGAGACCACCACTGTCTTAAGTAAAAATGTAGACGAGCGCGGTCGGCAGATAAAATCACCATATGTGCACGATAGCGTCCCGCTTTACGTTCCATTGGTGCTGGAATAGGTCCCCAAATATCAACAATCTCATCAGCGACTTGGCGAAATTGCTCAGCAGCTTCATTTAAAAAATGCAAGGTATAGTCCCGATCTTTGGATTCTGCACGTATCAGTACGGCATAACGATAAGGCGGCAGTAAAGCAACTTTACGTTCAGCCAATGTTTGTTTGGCAACCGCGCGATAATCTTTTTCGATAAGCGTAGTAAGTAATGGATGATCTGGTCTTAGTGTTTGCAAATAAACATGACCTTTATGCTCACCACGACCAGCACGGCCTGCTACTTGAACAATCAATTGTGCAGTACGTTCTGGGGCACGTATATCGACACTGAGTAAACCCGCATCAATATCTAAAATGGCAACCAAGGTCACATGGGGAAAATGATGTCCTTTTGCCAACATTTGCGTGCCGAGCAAAATTGTTGGTTTGTTTTGATGAATCCGATCATAGATTTTTTGCCAGCTTCCCACACGACTCGTACTGTCACGATCAACCCGAATTACGTCATGCTCTGGAAATAATTCTTGTAAGTGTTCTTCGACCTTGGCTGTTCCTGCACCTAAAGTTTTTAAACTCTTATGCTGACATTCAGGGCAATGATCTGGTAGGCGATGAATGGTTCCGCAGTGATGACAATGTAAATAAGAATAAGGTTGGGTGTGCAGAGTAAAATGTGCATCACAATGTGGACAATTTGCTTGCCATCCACAGCTTTCGCAGACCAGCACAGGTGCATAGCCACGACGGTTTAAAAAGATTAAAACCTGTTCTTTTTTAGCTAATGTATTTTTAATTTGTTCAATTAACGGCTGACTAATACTATGCTGTTTCTTGACAATTTTAAGGTCAATTAAATGCATTTTAGGCAAAAGCGCATGGCCTGCACGCTTGTTAAGTTGCAGTGAAGTTAATTTGCCTGTTTCGACTAAATAATAACTATCAATACTCGGTGTGGCCGAACCTAAAATAACAGGACAGCTTTGTAAGTGACCGCGATAAAGCGCGACATCACGCGCATGGTAACGGAAGCCTTCTTGTTGTTTATAAGACAGGTCATGTTCTTCATCTAAAATGATTAAGCCCAAATGTGGCAGCGGGGTATAGATGGCTGAGCGTGTCCCTAAAATAATAGATGCTTTGCCAGTCTGTGCCTGTTGCCATGCTTGCAAGCGTTTAGAGTCATTTAAGCCTGAATGTAACAGTGCAATATCACAATTAAAACGAGACTTAAAACGAGAAATGGTTTGGGGGGTTAAACCAATTTCTGGGACTAACACCAGTACTTGTTTGCCTTGCTTTAGCACCTCGTGCATGATGTGTAGATAAACTTCGGTTTTACCGCTACCGGTTAAGCCATCTAGTAAAAATGCTTGGTATTGGTGCTGTGCTTTAATAACCTGTTGGGTTGCTTGCTTTTGGTCTTCATTTAGAGTGAGCGGCATTTGTGCCAATTGAACAGGTGTAGGGCTAAAGTCGTGTGGTTCAAGCGTACACTCAACCAAACCTTTCTTTTCTAGCGCTTTAAGTGTTGCAGTTTCTACACCACTTAAATTCAAAATATTCTCTGTTGTTCCAGCAGGATGTAACTTTAAAATCTGATAAGCATCTTGTTGCTTTACTGAACGTTTAAGCAGTGCCTCAACATTGTCGCATGGAGTAATTTTCCAGAGATGGAACAAAACGTCCATCGGTTTGCCCTGACGCAGTATAGCCGGAAGGGCGGTTTGCATGACCTCGCCAACTGGAAATTGGTAATATTGTGCGGACCATGTCAATAAACTTAAAACTTGTTCATCTAAAATAGGTTGTTCATCTAAAAGTTCAGAAATGGCTTTAAGCTGAAATTTGCCTGTAAATGGCTCATGTGGATTCACTTTTTCAGTGATGATACCAATTAGGTTTTGTCGGCCAAATGAAATAGCGACGCGTGAGCCTACTTGAGCCCGTTCATATTGTGCTTCGGTGAGTGTATAGTCAAAAGTGTCGTACAGATGCACAGGTACGGCAACACGCACACGATAAACAACTGAATCAGGCTTTGGCGTTATGGTCATAGAGGCTCATTTCGTCAATTTTAAAAAACGGCATAGCGTCGTGAAGAGGACTTGGGTATTCTACACAGGCTATAGAACGAATATGAATGATTGCGTAGCATAGATGCAACAGCAGCGACTATTATTTTTGGAAAATTAGAACATTACCATGCCTGCATATCAATTTACTGCCATTGATGCTTCAGGGAAGCAGCAAAAAGGAGTGCTTGAGGGAGACTCAGCACGCCAGATTCGCCAACAATTACGCGATAAAGCATGGACCCCAATTAGCGTTGACCCTGTTGAACAAAAAGATAAACACCAGAATCAGGGATTATTTCAAAAAAAGTTTAGTGCCTATGACTTGGCACTCATGACCAGACAACTTTCTGTTTTGGTTGCAGCCGGAATTCCTCTAGAAGAAGCCTTGCGTGCGGTGAGCCGACAAAGTGAAAAAGCGCATGTACAAAATCTCTTATCATCTGTTCGTTCAAGAGTCATGGAAGGACACTCATTAGCTCAAGGTATGCAGCAATCTGGACGTTTTCCGGACCTCTATATTGCAACAGTTGCTGCAGGTGAGCGTTCGGGGCATTTAGATCTGATTTTAGATCAGCTTTCGGACTACACCGAAAACCGTTTTGCTATGCAGAAGAAAGTTCAGGGAGCTATGATTTACCCGATCATTTTAATGCTGATGTCATTTGCTATTGTGATGGGCTTAATGACTTTTGTTGTGCCAGAAATTGTCAAAACTTTTGATCAAAATAAAGATGCACTACCGTGGATTACGGTCGCTTTAATGAAAGCCAGCGATTTTATTCGTCATGCGTGGGTGTTTATTATTATTTTTGCAGTTGTGGGAATTGGGGCATTTATTCGGTTTTTGAAAACCACGGCTGGGCATTATGCTTTTGATCGATTAACACTCAAATTGCCATTATTCGGTAAACTGTCACGTGGTATTAATTCTGCACGTTTTGCCAGTACCCTGTCTATTTTGACTCGTTCAGGTGTGCCGCTGGTCGATGCCTTAAAAATTGGTGCAGCGGTCACCAATAATTGGGTCATACGCGATTCAATTGCCCAAGCTGCCGAGCGTGTTACAGAAGGTGGTAACTTGGGTACGCAGCTGGAGCGCAGTGGTTATTTCCCACCAATGATGGTACAAATGATTCGAAGTGGTGAGGCATCAGGTGAGCTTGACCGCATGTTGGAACGAGCATCGACCATGCAAGATCGTGAGGTTACGACCTTTATTTCAACCTTATTGGCATTACTTGAACCGCTTATGCTGGTTTTAATGGCAAGCATTGTACTGGTTATTGTAATTGCGGTTATGCTGCCAATCGTAAATATGAACAATATGATTTAATAACTTTGATATTAGAGATAATGATGAAAGTAAAAAATATTCAAAGCGAAACAGCGATGGAACAACTTAGTCAATCTGCGGTTTCAAATCAGTTTGAGCCGTGTTCTGATAAACATACCTCAAGCATAGCTTTCGGACTTGCGGCACGTTCGAGCCGTGCTCGAATGAAACGTGTCTCAGGCTTTACCCTCATTGAAGTGATGGTTGTGATTGTGATTTTAGGTGTTTTAGCAGCGCTAATCGTACCAAACGTCATGGGTCGTAGTGAAAAAGCTAAAATCGATACCACCCAAATTACATTAAAAGGTGTAGCTGGTGCTTTAGATCAGTACAAGCTCGATAACGGTCATTTCCCATCTATGCAAGAAGGCGGGTTAGACGCTTTGGTGAACCAACCCGCTACAGCAAAAAACTGGATGCCGGGTGGATACGTGAAAGGTGGCTACCCTAAAGATAGTTGGAAAAATGATGTTCAATATGTCATTCCAGGTGCAGATGGCCGAGCTTTTGATTTGTACTCGTTTGGTGCAGATGGCAAAGAGGGCGGTGAAGGTAATGATGCAGATATTTATTACCAACCTTAATTAAAATGTAATGGAGATTATCAATTCGTTTAAAAATATAAACCGATAAATACGAATTGATAATCTTTCTTAATCACAAAAAATATAATAAGTTTTTGAAAAATATAAAATAAAGTTAATAATTATATTTGAGATTTATAATAAGAATTATTCCCATATTTAATAGTTACAAGAAAGTTAAAATGTAGAGAAAAATAAGCTATATATTTAAATAAAAGATTTGCATAATAAATAAAAAGCACTTTATTACATTAAAACGGAGAGATTAAATGAAAGCATTTCTCATAGTAGATGAACTGACTCAGTTTCATTGGGCAATGCTTAAATCTGTCCTATTGATCCTGAGCTTACTACCAATTGCGCATGTCTCATTAAATTTGTGGCTCAATACAGAAGGGAGCAGCCAAATCATGATTGGTTTCTTCGCCCTCAGTATTGTGAGTGCATGGTTAATGGTCAGTTTTTTTACTGCTCTAAAAGCGAGCGTCTGGCAAGCTAAACAAATATCTTCTAAATATGAGCAATTGCTTTTTAAAGTCTATCGCTATGTACCGATGGTCTTTTTATCAAGTTTGGTCGCTTATTTATCTTTGCAATTATCGATCACTTTTTAATTATAATTTGAACCAAATTTTTAAATAAAACGTAGACTGAATATCTACGTTTTATTATTTTAATTTAAGCAGGCTGTTGTACGAGCATTATTTGTACATATTATATGATTAAAATCAAATATTTAAGGATACGAGAAAAAGTAAATGGAACAAATTGAGTGGAGTGATTTTACAAAGGTAGAGCTTCGAGTGGGTAAAATTATTGAAGCTGAAGTTTTTGAAAAGGCACGTAAACCTGCCTATATTTTACATGTGGATTTTGGTGAAGAGTTAGGGATACGTAAATCGAGTGCACAGATTACTAAGCTTTATCAGCCACAAGATTTGATTGGTAAGTTAGTCGTTGCTGTGGTGAATTTTCCCAAAAAACAAATTGGACCTATTCAGTCAGAATGCTTAGTGACAGGGTTTCATAATGCAGACGGTGATGTAGCCCTTTGTATCCCAGAGTTCGACGTGCCTCTGGGTACAAAGTTATTGTAGTTTAGCGACGAGACTTAAAAGAAACGTCAACTTTACGTGGGCGGTAGACCCAACCTAAAACCAGCAGTAATACTGCAAATCCTAGAACTGGATAATCACCTAAACGGTTATAAAGGGTTTGACCTTGCATAGCAGGTAAATCGCCTCTCAATACAAACTCTTTATCAAGCGGTGCTTGTTCAGTGATATGACCATTTTGATCAATAAACGCTGTTACACCTGTGTTAGTTGCGCGAATAAACCAGCGGCCATTTTCTTTAGCGCGCATCTGCACCATTTGTAAGTGTTGCCACGGCCCAGCAGTACCCGTAAACCAAGCGTCATTAGATACAGTCACTAAAAAGTCGCTGTTTTCTGCATTACGTCGAGTCAGGTTTGGATAAGCCACTTCATAACAAATCGCAGCAGCAAGTGCATGCCCTTTAATCATGAGCGGTTTCTGATTAATCTCGCCGCGTGAAAAACCACTCATGCTAATATCATTTTGCATGGCTGGTAGCACCCAAGAGAGTAAGCCTGAGAGTGGAATATATTCACCAAAAGGCACAAGACGCTGCTTTTTATATAGACCACTTGCATCGCTGCCAGAAGCCATAATACTGTTGTAATACAGTGGAGTACCGACTTCATGTGATTTGGTCACATCCCAGTAAGGAATTCCAGTTACCCATGCAGTGTGGTTCTTTTTAGCTTGTGCATCCATTGCATCTAAAAACGGTTCAATGTCAGTTTGGAAGAGTGGAATTGAAGATTCAGGCCATACAATTAAGTCGCGGCCCCATTCAGATTGACTCAATCCAGCATAAATTTCTAATGTTCTGATTTGATATTCAGTTAGCCATTTTAAATCTTGTGGAATGTTACCTTGAATGAGTGAAACACTAAGCGGTTTAGCAGCTTTAGGTTGTACAAACTGTATATATGAAGCTCCCCATGCACCCAAAATTAACAGGGCAGAAGGGATGATCCAGAAAAGACGTTTACGTAGAACCTCAACTAAAGCACAGGCTAAGATAATCACTACAAAGGAAATTGCATAGATACCGAATAAAGGTGCATAGCCATCGAGTAAGCGCTCAGTAAAAGCGTAACCCACAAATAGCCATGGAAAACCTGTAAATACCCAAGTTTTAGCCCATTCAAAAACAATCCAGAGTGGTGCGAAAGTCAGTGGTGTTTCTGGGAAAAAACGTCGGTAAACCCAAGTTTGGAATGCGGTAAATAAGCCCATCACAAGGGCCATAATAACAATCATCCCCACACTTAAAAAAGCGTTGGTATCACCATAAACATGGATTGAAGTGTAGAGCCAGAAAGCCCCCACAAACCATAAACCAAATCCATAACTCCAACCAATAGCAAAGGCTTGTCTGGCAGAGCGCTTATGTAAGGTTGCATAGAGTAGGGCTGGTGACAAAATTGCCAACCACCACCAATAATAAGGTGCCAGCGCAAAACTGAACACGGCACCTGAAAATAAAGCAATGAGCAAAGGAAAAATAAAAGGAAGCTGTTTTTGTTGTTGCGAAGAATCTAACAGCTTTTCAAAGTATGCTCTCATTGACGTACAGCTCGAATCAGATGAATAGTGCGGGCATCTGCTTCAACAATTGTAAATAACCAATTCCCAAGTTCAACCGTTTGACCTTGTAAATCACTGACCAATCCAATTTCTTGAAGCAATAAACCGCCGACAGTTTCTACTTCATCGTCAGAAAAATCAGCATCTAAAACAGTATTGAAATGTTCGATTGGTGTAAGTGCTTGAACCATCCATGCATTTGCTACCGTATGGTCATTGTCAGGAACAATGTACTGAGCATCTTCATCAGCCGTGTCATGTTCATCTTCGATTTCGCCAACGATCTCTTCAAGAATATCTTCAAGCGTAACAAGACCTGCTGTTGAACCATATTCATCAATCACAATAGCAATGTGAGTTTGAGTATGTTTTAACATGCGTAGTACCTGATCGGAACGGGCACTTTCAGGGACAAATAAGGGCTGACGCATAAGAATTCGAATATCAACTTTGGTATTCGGTTCAGTTAGAAACGGTAATAAATCTTTTGCGAGCAAAATTCCGACAACATTATCAGGCTGATCAGAAGAGAAGACTGGAAAGCGTGAGTGAGCAGACTCGACCAGTACATCAAGAATATCAAGTAACTGATCATCTTCTTGCAAACTGATCATTGCTGTTCGTGGTGTCATGACTTCACGAATTTTTGTAGCAGGAAGGTCAAGAACACCTTCAAGCATGGCAACAGTATCTGGTTCTAAAAAGCGGCGTGAATTTTGGACTAATTTTAATAATTCATCACGGGTTTCTGGTGCTGTGCCTAACCATTTTCGTAAGCCGCGCATTCCCCACGACGGACTTGGTTCCTCTTGCATGATCTTTCCTAAAGACTCAATCTATCAAATGAATACTTTGAATCATACCGAAGAAAGGATGCTTATGCATCTATAAAACAAGCTAAAAGACAAAACGCATATTGTTATGTAAATGCTAGTTACAGTTAATAGGTCAGTAATTTGTTTATGCTAAAATGTGAAAATTCTATTTGTTCGAGTTTGTTATGTCGGAACAATCCATTTCACCTACTGTCCAAATTAATACACGTGGTTTACGTTGTCCTGAACCTGTCATGATGTTGCATCAGGCGATTCGTAAAGCAAAATCAGGAGATGTTGTTGAAGTGTTAGCAACTGATCCTTCGACTTCGTGGGATATCCCAAAGTTTTGTATGCATTTAGGGCATGAATTATTGCTCAAAGAAGAAGTTCTGGATGAACAGAACCATAAAGAATACCGTTATCTGGTACAGAAAGGATAAGGTTGTTCTAGCTTTAAATGAATAAAAGCCCCGAATAATCGGGGCTTTTTATATTACATGTTCGGATAGTTTGGACCACCACCACCTGAGGCAGGAAGAACAAAGCAGCGCTTTGTCCTGCCGCAAGTGCAAAAGCTATGCTTTTGCAGAGAAGGTGGCTGTTCTATTACATGTTTGGATAGTTTGGACCACCACCACCTTCAGGCGTTACCCATGTGATGTTTTGAGATGGGTCTTTAATGTCACAGGTCTTACAGTGAACACAGTTCGCTGCGTTAATCTGGAAGCGTTTAGAACCATCATTATCTTCCATAATTTCGTAAACACCAGCTGGGCAGTAGCGTTGTGCAGGCTCATCCCATTTCGGTAAGTTTACATTCACTGGAATTGAAGGATCAGTCAGCTTCAAGTGAGCTGGCTGGTTTTCTTCATGAACAGTGTTTGAAATAAACACAGAAGATAGGCGGTCAAAAGTTAACTTGCCATCTGGTTTTGGATAGTTTGGTTTGAAGCTGGTCGCATCAACAGTTTTCAATACAGCGAAGTCTTGCTTCAAGTCATGCAAAGTAAATGGAACTTTAAAGACATTCTGGTCGATAAAGTTAAATGCACCACCAATCCACTGACCAAACTTGTGCATTGCTGGACCAAAGTTACGAGAGTTATAAAGCTCTTCTTTTAACCAGCTGTTGTTGAATTTGTCAGTGTATGAAGTCAATTCTTTAGTGAATAAATCTTCACCTTCGGTAACACGTGCAATGGCAAGGTCACCGCCTTTTTCTACACCGGCAGCAATGGCTTCAAAAACAGCTTCACCACATAACATGCCTGATTTCATGGCAGTGTGAGAGCCTTTGATTTTTGCAAAGTTTAAGAAACCTGCATCATCACCAATCAAGCAACCGCCTGGGAAAGTCAATTTAGGTAATGAGTTGAAACCACCTTTCACTACAGCACGAGCGCCGTAAGAAATACGTTTACCGCCTTCTAAAAACTGTTTAATCAGTGGATGAGTTTTCCAGCGCTGCATTTCCATAAATGGATACATGTGTGGATTTTCATATGACAAGTCCACGATCATACCCAAAGTTACTTGGTTGTTTTCAGCGTGGTATAACCACCAGCCACCAGAAGAAGCAGTTTCAGCCAATGGCCAGCCTGCACCGTGCATAACTAAGCCCGGTTTATGTTTCGCAGGGTCGATTTCCCAAAGCTCTTTAATCCCGATACCGTAGTGCTGAGGATCAACATTTTTATCGAGGTTGTATTTAGCAATCAGGCTTTTACCTAAGTGACCACGGCAACCTTCAGCAAAGAGGGTGTATTTAGCGTGAAGTTCATAGCCTGGTGTAAAGTTATGCGTTGGCTCGCCATCTTTACCAATACCCATGTCACCAGTTTGAATACCTTTTACAGTACCATCTTCATGGTAAAGCACTTCAGATGCAGCAAACCCTGGGAAGATAGATACTTCTAATTCTTCAGCTTTTTGGCCTAACCAGCGAACCACGTTACCTAAAGAGATAACATAGTTGCCATCGTTATGCATGGTTTTAGGAACCATCCAGTGAGGCACTTCTTTAGATGTGGTGTCTGATAACAAGAAGAAAGTTTTGTCTTCAGTTACAGGTACGTTAAGAGGCGCACCTTCTTCTTTCCAGTTCGGGAAAAGTTCGTTGATGGCACGTGGCTCAAGCACAGCACCAGACAAGATATGCGCACCTACTTCAGAGCCTTTTTCAACTACACAAACAGAAAGATCGGGTAAGTTTTTTTCAATCGCTAATTGACGGATCTTAATCGCAGCAGACAGACCTGCAGGTCCTGCACCTACGATGACAACGTCAAACTCCATCGATTCACGTTCGATGTGTTCCATGTAGGACTCCTCAATACTTAAAGGTGGCAACCGTCATATTCAGAAATTCGGTGCTGCCGTGAGTGTTTTAATCCATAGGCGCAAATATGCTATTGTGCCTTTTATCGTTTTGGCTAGTATAGTTTTAAACCATGATCTAGCCAATTGGCTGAGTCGTCATATTTTTTCGTCAGCAAGGCATAAACTATGGTAAATCAAAATAATTCCCCATCGGATATGGGAAAAATACCGTTATCTGATGATAAAAACTTAATGAACATTGCACAATACTTAAAAGGTGTACAGCAAAGTCACAAAAGGTCAATTCCACCTTTAGAGCAGTGGCATCCAAAGCATTGCGGCAAAATGGATTTGACGGTTAAAGCCAATGGAGAATGGTGGCACGAAGGTCAATTAATTAAGCGCCAAGCCCTATTAGATCTATTTACCAAAGTCCTATGGAAAGAAGAGGGTAAATTCTACCTGAAAACCCCCGTAGAACAAATTGAAATTGAGGTCGAAGATGAACCTTTATTAGTCAATCAGGTAGATCAAGTTGAAATTTCAGGTGAGCAGTTTTTACAACTGACCACGACGAATCAAGATGTGATTTTGGTCGATGCTGAACATCCAATTTTTATGCGTGAATATGATGGGGAATTGCGTCCTTATGTGCATGTGCGTTTTGGAATTAATGCCCTTATTCAACGCCAGTCTTTTTATCACTTAGTGAACTATGGAACACTGATTGAAAATGATAAAGGTGAAACCGTTTTAGAGTTAAAAAGTGGTAATTTGCTCTTGCAATTAGGCACTTGAGGTTTAAGCTTTAGGAAGTGAAATTTTCTGACACTTCAGTACAGCCATGACAGCCATACAACCCCTATTTACCGATCTAGAACCTATGCCTAACGCATCTGCTGATGCTCCAATTGGTATTTTTGACTCGGGAATTGGCGGAATGTCGGTTGCAGCAGAAATTGCCAGATATTTGCCAAACGAACGCATTGTGTATTATGCCGATACAGCTTATGTTCCTTATGGCCCACGTTCCGATGACGAAATTAGAGAACTTACTGCTCGTGCTGTTGACTGGTTATACCGTCAGGGTTGCAAAATTGCGGTGGTTGCCTGTAACACTGCTTCAGCATTTAGCCTTGACCATTTACGTGAGCATTATGGCGAACACTTCCCAATTGTTGGATTAGTTCCAGCGTTAAAACCAGCAGTCTTACAAACACGCTCTAAAGTGGTTGCCGTGTTGGCGACACCTGCTACTTTTCGTGGACAACTCATTAAAGATGTTGTTGAAAAGTTTGCTGTTCCGGCGGGTGTTAAAGTGATGACTTTAACCAACCTCGAACTTGTTCCTTGTGTGGAAGCAGGGCAGCAAATGGGAGAGGCATGTTTAAACGCATTAAAAGAGGTTTTACAGCCTGCCGCTGAGCAAGGAGCAGACTATTTAGTGCTCGGTTGTACGCATTATCCTTTCTTAAATGAAGCAATTCATCATCTTTTTGATAACCAATTCACACTGGTTGACTCTGGGTTGGCAGTAGCCCGACAAACAGCCCGTATTTTAATAAAAAATGCGTTATTATGTGACCAAATAGGTCAGAATGTTGCACGTATTGAATGTTATGTCAGCGGCAATAATGCCGAGGCACTGCAACCTGTTTTACAAAATATGATTCCACAAGAGTTAACTTGGACACTTCATAATCTGAACTGATCTTTTGAGTATCATTTAGAAAATAGTGTTTTTTTAGATTTATTATTTTATTTGGGGCGGTTCATGATCTTGGCTGATATTAAGTCACGAACAGATCATGGGGCGAAAGGGTATTGTTATGCTCGATACACGCTATCAGATTTTTATTTCAACGTCTGGCCGCGATATGCAGCCAGAGCGCATGGTTTTGTCTCAAACCTTGGTAGGGATGGGTTTCTTTGCCTGGGGATTAGAACATCGAACACCTTTAACCACTACACTTGCACGTCGACAGATTGATGAATGTGATTATGTAATCCTACTTTTAGGCAGTCAGTATGGAGAACAATCGATTTCTGGTGTGAGTTATTTGTCTTTAGAATATGAATATGCGTTAAGTCAGGCGAAACTGATTATTGTGTTCATGCATGAACAGCCAGAAAATCGTGAAATAGATTTACAAGAAACACATCCACAACTTAAAGATAAATTTCTCGCATTTAGAAAAAAATTATTACATGAAGCAGAGCATATTTTTTACTTTAAAACGCCACGTGAACTTGAGTTGGTCATTCGTTTAAATATCCCTTTAATGATTGAACAATATGGGGGACAAGGCTGGGTTCCTACACATCAAGCCCATCAGTTAGAAGATGAGATTAAATTATTGAAAAGTAAAATTTTGCAGTTAGAACAGCGATTAAGCGAGCCATTAACACAGTTAAATGAAGTTGCACCGCAAGATATTTTTGCATTTGAATATCAGATTCAAGCATTTCAGGATGGCAACTTTAAAGAGCTTAAACGACAACGGCAAATGACGTGGTCTCAGTTGTTAAGCGTGCTGGCAAAGCGCTTTGAAACAGCGATGCCAGAAGAGAATTTTGCAGCTTGTCTGAATGAATATTTAAATCAGGCTGGCTTAGAAGATGCTCGTCAGGAATTACCTCGTGCGCATGCGGTTGCCTGTGCGCAGATTAATCATAAGGCACTGTTCCGAATTAAAAATCAAATGCAATCACAAGGCTGGATTGTCCCAACTCAAACTGAACAATCATATGGGCTATGGAAATTAACCACTAAAGCTCAAAAGATATTGCTGAGCTATAAATGGAATCATCGGGGCATTCGATTAAAAGCTTAGAGCGATTCAATTTATATATGACAATGAAAACTGTTACATTAGTGTCATAAGATGAACTGAAAGGCATTTACACATGTCGTTTGAACAAAAACCGAAAGTTACTGTCATTTTAGCGAATTTAGGCACACCAGATGCGGCAACTGTGCCTGCGGTGCGCCGTTTTTTAAAACAGTTTTTATCTGATTCACGCGTGATTGAAATACCGAAACTGATCTGGTGGGTTATTTTAAATCTGTTTGTTTTGCCTTTTCGCCCGAAAAGAGTGGTGCATGCTTATGCTTCGGTATGGTCCGCAGATTCGCCAATGCGTGAAATTGTGTTTGAGCAAACTCAACGTGTTCAGGCTTATTTAGAACGTGAAAATAAACAGTTTGATTTGACTGTGCTGCCTGCAATGACTTATGGGAATCCGGGTATTGATAAAGTTTTAGAAAAATTGGCGGCTAACCCGCAAGAGCATGTCATTTTATTGCCTTTGTTTCCTCAGTATTCCGCAACATCGACAGCACCTTTATATGATGCTTTTGCTAAGTGGATTCCTAAACAGCGGAATTTGCCTGGGCTGACGATTATTAAAGACTATTATCAGCATCCAATGTTTATTCAGGCATTGGCAGAGAGTGTTTTAGCCTACCAAGAGCAGCATGGCAAACCTGAAAAACTATTGATGTCTTTTCATGGGATTCCACAGCCGTATGCAGACAAAGGTGATCCTTATGCAGACCGTTGTCGCATCACAGCAAAGCTGGTGGCCGAAGCCTTACATTTAAAAGATGATGAATGGGCGATTAGCTTCCAGTCACGTTTTGGAAAACAAGAATGGGTGAAACCTTATACCGATCAGCTTTTACAAGATTGGGCGCAGCAAGGTGTTAAGTCTGTTCAGGTGTTAAGTCCAGCTTTTTCTGCCGATTGTCTAGAAACGCTTGAAGAATTAGCGATTCAAAATGCAGAGCTATTTCAACAAGCAGGTGGTGGGAGTTACGCTTATATTCCTGCCTTAAATAGCGATCAGGCTCATATTGATTTGCTTGCAGGATTAGTTCAGGCTAATCTTGATGCCCTTACCCATACCTTAGCCCACCGTTAATTGTGTTTTAGCCAGAGGTTTTTATGCTGCAAGTCAAAATTGTTCCCGTTACTGCATTTGCTCAAAATTGTTCCCTCGTTTGGGACAGTGAAACGAAAGAAGCAGTTTTGATTGATGCTGGTGGTGATGCTGCTATTTTGAAAAAAGAAGTTGAAAATTTAGGCTTAAAAGTAAAAGCACTTTGGCTGACTCATGGACATTTAGACCATGCTGGAGCGGTAGGTGAGCTTGCCAAAGAATGGAGCGTTCCAGTTATTGGTCCACATAAAGAAGATCAGTTCTGGCTAGATATGATTCAAGAAGTATCAGCACGTTACGGCTTCCCAATTCCGCAACCTGTCAAAGTCGATCAATGGCTTGAAGGTGGCGAAGTGCTAAAACTTGGTGAAGATGAGTTTGAGGTGCGCTTTGCACCGGGGCATACGCCAGGACATATTGTTTTCTATAATAAAAACCATGGCTTACTTTGGACGGGTGATGTTCTGTTTAAAGGTTCGATTGGACGAACAGACTTCCCGCGTGGAAACCATGATCAGTTGATTGAATCGATTAAACGTGAATGTTTTAGTTTGCCAGATGATACTCAGTTTATTTCTGGACATGGTCCGATGAGTACCATTGGCTATGAAAAACAATTTAACCCGTTTGTCGCGGGTAGAGCAGGTTAATCCTCATAATCATCTTCATTTTGACTACCCTTGTCTTGCTGAGGAGCATCTTGGGTAGGCAATTTATATTCATCGTTTGCCCAAGCTCCTAAATCAATTAATTTACAGCGTTCTGAGCAAAACGGACGAAACTCATTACCTTCCCAAACACTTGGTCCACCACAACGTGGGCAGGGGAATGTACGTGGCATAGGGCAATGTCCTTCATTGTGAAAAGAAATAGATTAGGCAAAAGTCAGGTGTCTTGGTAGACTTGTGCCGATTTTTATTTAGTTTGATGTGATTATGCCGATTCGTCAATTTCAAGCACAACGTATGCAAGCGCCTCGCGATTTTACCCCAATTGAAAATACTCCAATTTGTGTAGAAATTGGTGCAGGTAAGGGTAAACATGCTTTGCTCTTTAGCGGGCAACACCCACAGTATACGTTATATGCAATTGAACGAACCCGAGAAAAATTCTTGGCAATGCAAAAGCAGCATAGTTTGGAACCAAGAGATAATTTGGTGCCTGTACATGCAGACGCTTTACCTTGGGTTGTACACGCTTTACACCCTGTTCAAGTTGAACATTTTTTTATTCTCTACCCAAATCCAGAACCACATAATCCAGCACAGCGCTGGTTGAATATGCCATTTTTTGAGTTCTTAATCTCACGCCTGCAAACAGGTGGAACCATTACATTGGCAAGTAATATTCCTGAATATATTGAAGAAGCAGAACAGCAGTTATTAAATGTGTGGAAGCTGCAGTATCAAAAAGAAAAAATTGCTCAAACCTCTGCACGTACTCATTTCGAAATTAAGTATTTAGAGCGTGGCGAGCTTTGTCAGCAACTCATTATGACCAAGCCTGAAGGCTACAGCACACGTTTTGATGAATTTGCACCATTGCAAGGGCAAGTGCATGATGAATAAGCGGGTTGCTATTATTGGTGCAGGCCCAGCAGGTCTTATGGCTGCTGAAGTGTTAAGCCAATATGCTTATGAAATTGATGTATACGAGCAAAAGCCATCTGCTGCGCGTAAGTTTCTGATGGCTGGTAAAACAGGTTTAAACATATCGCATGCTGAACCTTTAGCACAGTTTATTGAGCGTTATGACCATGCTGAATGGTTGAGACCGTTGGTTGAAAAGTGGGATGCAGTCTGGATTCAAGACTGGATGAAAAGTCTTGGAATTGAATCTTACGTTGGCAGCTCTGGTCGTATTTTTCCTGTCGAAATGAAAGCAGCGCCTTTACTGCGTGCTTGGCTAAAACGCTTGGCAGAGCAGCAAGTTAAATTTTTTTATCGTCATCGTTGTATTGATTTACAAGGTACAGCAGTGACTTTGGAAAATCAGAATAATCAAAACACTGAAACTTTTACCCAGCAATACGATGCGGTAATATTGGCCTGTGGTGCTGTGTCGTGGTCACAATTGGGCAGTGATGGTGCTTGGCAGCAATGGATAGATCAATCTGATATTGAGCCCTTCCAGCCAAGTAATGCAGGCGTATTGCACGCTTGGTCTAGTTTTATGGAAAGCAGTTTTGGTGAACCTTTAAAGCGCGTCCACGCATGGGTCGATCCTAACCAGATTACACATGGTGATATTGTGATTACCCACTATGGTTTTGAAAGTGGTGTGATCTATAAACTGGGCCGTGCCTTACGAGCACAACAAAAACAAGGACAAAGCTTAAATCTATTTTTAGATTTATTACCCGATATTGAATTAAGCCAGCTTATAAAAAAATTACAGGCTGGAAAAAAGCAATCTTTGACGAATATCTGGCGAAAGGCAGGATTAGATACAGCTAAAATTAATCTCATTCGTGAAATAGTTGATAAAGCTTTATGGAATCAACCGGAAATAATGGCTGAGCAGATCAAGTCATTAAAAATAACCTTAGATGGTTTTAGACCCATTGAAGAAGCGATTAGCTGTGCTGGGGGTATTAAACAAGAGGCACTATCCGAAAGTTTAAATCTCAAACAGATGTCAGGTATATTTTGCTGCGGTGAAATGCTGGATTGGGATGCACCTACGGGCGGTTATTTACTTACGGCATGCTTTGCCACAGGGCGAGCTGCGGGAGAGGGTGTACATTCATTCTTGGAGCGATAAGCACTTCATTTTGCGCTTTGTTTGATATGTGAAAAGTGTTATTTTTGAGCGATCAATAATAATAGGAGTTGCGATCACATGTCTCAAGCATCACCAGTCTATCAGGGAAGCTGTTTATGCCAAGGTATTCGCTATGAAATTAAAGGCGATATCGGGGATATTATTCAGTGTCACTGCCAACGCTGCCGTAAAGCAAATGGCACTGCCTTTGCGACCAATGCTCCTGTCAAAAGTGAAGACTTTAAAATCATTCAAGGTGAAGACTTAGTCAAAAAATTTGCTGTGGAAGGTGTGTATCGTTGGTTCTGTAGTGAATGTGGTTCACCTTTGATTAGCTCTCGTGATGGACAGCCTGAACTTTATCGTTTAAGAATTGGTACTCTTGATACACTATTAGACCAAAAACCGACAATGCATATTTTTGCTGCTTCAAAAGCAGAGTGGGAATGTATTCAGGACGATTTACCTCAATACGCTGAACGCCCATGAGTTGAAAAGAGTATTTCAATCAACTTTTAGTTGTTTTAAGATACTGATCAAGGGGAGATGGCATTCCTCCCTAGAAAAACCGCCGTATTGGCTAATGATGCCTACGTGATCCTCATATATTTATATTATTGGGTGCGTAGGTTATTGCGTACTCGGCCATTTTGGGAGTACGCGATGTCAGCTTATCCTTCATGCTTTTTTGCTCTTTTAGCGCCTATCTAAAGGGGTAGTCCTATGTATTATTCTCTACTTTCAATTGCTTTAGGTTCTGTTCTAGGGGCATGGCTGCGTTGGTTTTTGGGCTTAAAACTCAACCCGATTTATCCGCAAATTCCACTTGGCACTGTCACTGTTAATTTAGTCGGTGGTTTTATTATTGGTTTTGCGATTGCCTATTTTTCTCAAAGTGATTTAAGTCCAAATTATAAGCTATTTGTGATTACTGGTTTTTGTGGTGCTTTAACCACTTTTTCTACATTCTCAATTGAGATTGTGACTTTATTGCAAAGTGGTAAGTTGGGCATGGCAATGCTGGGAATTTCCATTCATTTGATTGGATCGTTAATTTTTACGTGTTTGGGGTTGGCGACTTATTATTGGGTAGCAGGCAACTGAGTATTTGAATGTTTTAGGACAGAATATACAGCCTCTGTTTTATAATATTCTCCAACACCATTTGTATAGGCATACCTTACTTTTGAAAGATCAAAAGTAAGCAAAAATCTTTTGTTTCGCTGATGCTACATCCTTATAGCACAGCGAAACAGCGGCATCCTTGCCGCTTGTCACGATAGTAAATGACTAATTATTATTTAAATTTTAAAAAGAAAATTATCTGATTTATTCTTTGATTTGATACGCGTTAAAGTCATCAACAGCCTGACTGAAATCAGAGATATATTGTTTTTGCAAAATATTGGATAAGTGCAAACAGATAACAGGTTCTGTTGATGAAAATGGTTTTGCCTACTTTTCCCAAAAGAAAAGTAGGTCGAGCCGAAGGCTAATCTAGGTATAAAATCTAACTGAAAAGACTCTGTTGTGATAATCCTATGATTTGAGGCATTAGCTACTAAAGCTTATTATTTTTCAGCTAAAGCCTGACCTTCAAACCTCACACCATCCCAACCATTTTGCATAAACTGGCGAATATTTTGATGATCAGTCCCCTCTGGTGTAGCCAATACAGATGCATAGTGTTCTGCAAATAAACTCAAAGTTTGTGCTTGGTCTAAACCTTGTAACTTGGCAAAAGAGAAAACTTTTGCACTGCCTTGATTTTCAGTAGCAGCGTTATGCTGTGCGCCATTTTGAAAAGCTGTTGGAGTATGTTGGTAGCGGGCTTCAATATGAGCTAAAACGTCTGAAAATTTTGCTGTGCCTGCTTGTAATTGGGCAAGTAATTCTTGTGCCATTATCTTAAAACTTCCTATCAAATGAGGGTTTAAGCATAGCATCGAATAAAAGCTTTGGAAGCTTGCCGAATACAAAAAATGATGAGTTGTGGGCAAAATAAGAAGAGTTTTTACACAAATTGTGGATAAGTTCTCTTTTATACACAATATAAAAAGGTCGAAAAACGGACATAAAAAAGAAGCCTAAGTGGAGGAGATAGTCTTAGGCTTCCAATGATTTAAGTGTATTGGTCAAATCTTAACGTAAGATTAACTCTTACGATTAAAGCGAGCGAAGCGTTTATTAAAGGTTGCAACACGACCTTCATTGCTGGCTTGGCGTACTTCACCTGTGTAGAAAGGGTGTGATGCACTTGAAATATCAAGGGTGACATAAGGATAGACTTGTCCTTGATATTCTTTAGTTTGCTTCGTCTGAATCGTACTACCAATTACGAAGTACGCATCTGCATTAGTATCATGAAATAACACTTGTTGATAAGCAGGATGAATATCTTTACGCATGAGAGATCTCCTAATTATTTTTGAATATAGGAATGTTATAACATAACATTAGGTAAAGTCAATGCATCTAGTGAGGAGTGCATTGGGAAAAGTTATGGTGTAGGTGGAACGAGTTCTTCGAACAGATCTTTTAGATTGTCGTGTACTTTTAAGTGAATCAAATTCCAGTAATGGCCCGAAATTGTACGATTTACCATGAGCGTATCTGGAGATGGTTTAAAGACATCCCAATATTTTAATGATTTTTTCACGAGTACCATGCCATCATGATGTGATGAGTTTTCAGCAAAATCATAGGTTGTGGTTAAAGGACGTAATAAAATTTCAATCCAGAGCTTATATAAATCACTCGGGAACTTATCTTTTTCAACAATGGAATGTAAGGCTACAAGCTCTGTTTCAAGCAACTCAATATTTTCATGACGCGCTGCATTTACCAGATGTTTAAAGTTTTGCACAATTTCATTTGAAAGTGTTTTAACACTGCCATAGTCATAAATAATGACACTACCATCTTGGCGGAAAGCGAAATTACCAGGGTGTGGGTCACAGTGAAAACGTTTTAAAAAGAACATTTCCTGACCTAAAGCACGAATGAGACGACGTCCAATGGCATTTCGAGTTTCGATAGGCCAAGAGCTCGCAGTTTCAATACTTTCACCTTGTTCGAGGCTGAGTGTCAAAATACGTCTTGAAGAATAATCTTTATAGACTGTTGGAATAATAATTTTGTCGTCTAGTTGGCTATGGAATGTTTTAAAAACTTCAAGGTTTTGAGCTTCAATTTCATAGTTGAGTTCTGCTGAAAGGCTGTCTTGAATTTCTGCAAAAAGCTGATCTTGCAATTTTTTATCAATTTTAAGTACGCCCATTAAACGCAGTGCTAGACGTACTTGTTTTAAATCGCTTTCACAGGCTTCATCAACGCCAGGATATTGGACTTTAACTACGACTTGTTCCCCACTAAGAAGAACTGCTTTATGAACCTGCCCAATAGAAGCTGCGGCAAAAGGTTCACTATCAAAAGATTTAAACGCAACATTAAGTGGCTTTCCAAGTTCTTTTTCGACTTGTTGTTGAATAGCGGCAAAAGGAACTGCTGGGGCTTGGCGTTGTAGTTTTGAAATTGCTTTGGCTACTTCGGGCGGGAAAATGTCTTTATATTGTGAGGCAATTTGCCCAACTTTCATGACCGCGCCTTTCATTTCACCTAAGGTGTCGGCAATTTGCAAACCAATATCTTGAAATAGTTTGCTTTTTGCAGCCAGTTTCTGATCTTCGTCTGCATTAAAGTTTCGGATCGAATTAGAAACGGTTTTTGTTGCAATGCTCGCGGTCATCCCTGCAAGTTTCATAAAACGTTTGCCAGGTGAACTTGCATTCTTTGCCATATCTTCGATACCTCGTTAACTACAACATAATACTGCGTAGTTTTGATCATAGGTGACAAAGCTTAAAAAGCCTATACGAAATTGTTTATCTCATGTAAGAAAATTTTCGAAAAACAAAATGTTATTTTTATAGTAAAAAATATGAAAAGCTTTTGAATATTCATTTCATAAACAAAGCTTTAATAACTATAAGAGGTGTGTTTTTTTGATGCTAAGGTGAATGTCATGTTAGATAAGAATAGAGATAACAAAAGTTATGACAAGTTTAAATTCGGCCCATGGGCGTTCTCAAGCGGTTCCACTGTCTGTGTTTGAGCAATCGAAAGATGCACATATTATTCGTTCTGATGAAGAAGCCATTGAGCTTGCCAGACAACTTGCCCAAGAGTTTGCTCAAGAGGCATCTGCTCGGGATAAAGAGCGCCGTTTACCCTTAAATGAAATTCAACAATTCTCACAAAGTGGCTTGTGGGCGATTACGGTTCCTAAGCAGTTTGGGGGCGCGCAAGTTAAATATCGGACCTTGGCTGAGGTGATTAAAACAATTGCGAGTGTTGACCCATCTCTGGCCCAGCTTCCACAAAATCACTTGGCTTTTATTGAACATTTACGACTTGATGCAGCTCCAGAACAACAACAATTCTTCTTTAATTTAGTGTTAAAAGGCATTCGCTTTGGCAATGCTTTTTCTGAAAAAAATAGCAAAACGGTTGCAGATCTCACTACAACATTACGAAAGACCGAGCACGGTTATGAAATTAATGGCAAGAAATTCTTTGCAACGGGAGCATTACTTGCACATTGGATTCCAATTGTGGCTGTGAATGAAGAAGGGCAACCTTATGCTGCTTTAGTGCCACGTGAAACATCGGGAGTTAATATTATTAATGATTGGTCTGGTTTTGGGCAACGTACCACCGCGAGTGGCACAGTTGAGTTAACCCAAGTGCCAGTACGTGAAGAATATTTAGTTCCGATTTATAAAGCGTTTGAACGGCCAACACCAGCAGGTGCAATTTCTCAGTTTATTCAAGCTGCTGTCGATGCAGGTATTGCGCGTGGTGCAATTGAAGAAACAATTCACTATGTCAAAAATCATAGCCGCCCATGGGTCGACTCAGGTTTGGAAAAAGCGAGTGATGACCCTTACACGATTGCAAATATTGGTGATTTAAAAATAAAACTGCGTGCAGCAGAAGCGGTATTAGATTTGGCAGGAGATGCGATTGACCAAGCGATTGCCGACACGACAGAAGAGCATGTAAATCAGGCCACGCTTTTGGTTGCCGAAGCAAAAGTATTAACCACAGAAGTTGCCATTTTAGCTGCCAATAAGCTTTTTGAGTTATCAGGGACACGTTCCACTTTGTCTGAACTGAATCTGGATCGTCATTGGCGTAATGCTCGTACTCATACTTTGCATGATCCGGTACGTTGGAAATATCACCTTGTAGGGAACTACTATCTCAATGGTATTTATCCACCCCGTCATGCTTGGAGCTAAATTGAAGAAAATAGGATTAGGAGAATAACGATGACAATAATACAAATTGAAGCAGAAGAACTATCTCTAGGGGCCGACTATGAGAAAGTGGTAAGCAGATTTCGGCCGATTTTTGAAAAGATTGCCCAAGGTGCAATTCAACGTGAAAAAGAACGAATCTTACCTTTTGAACCCATTCAGTGGTTAAAAGAGGCGAAATTGGGTGCTGTACGAGTACCGGTTAAATATGGTGGAGATGGGGTGTCATTGCCACAGCTTTTCCAGCTTCTAGCTGAGCTTGCGCAAGCAGACTCAAATATCGTGCAAGCTTTGCGTGGACACTTCGCTTTTGTTGAAGACCGCTTAGTTGCCCATAAAGAGCATTCACAGGAAGTTTGGTTTCAGCGTTTTGTACAAGGTGATTTAGTCGGAAATGCATGGACAGAAGTTGGCAATGTACAAATTGGTGATGTGGTTACACGAGTCACTAAAGATGCTTCGGGTAACTTGGTGGTGAACGGCGAAAAGTATTATTCAACTGGAAGTATTTTTGCGGACTGGATCGACTTATTTGCTTATGATGAAGTGAATGATCGTCATGTGATTGCCGCTATTTACCGTCACGAAACGGGTGTGAGTGTTATTGATGATTGGGATGGTTTTGGGCAAAAAACCACGGGTAGCGGCGCCTTAAAAGTACATCAAGTTCATTTACCAGCTTCGCACCTCATTCCATTTGATCAACGTTTTAAATATCAGACCGCTTTTTATCAGGTCGTACACCTTGCAACCTTAACAGGAATTGCGCAGGCAGCCGTGGAGACGTTTAGTCAGGAAATTCGTGAACGGAAACGTATTTTTAGTCATGGTAATGGAGACTTAGTTCGCCACGACCCGCAAGTTTTACAGGTGGTGGGTAAAGCCTCTGCTCAAGCTTATGCGAGCCAAGCAATTACCGTAAAAACAGCAGAAGCACTACAAAAGGCTTATGAAAGTCACTTTAGTGAGTTAGAAGTGAAAGAGCATCAGTTTAATGTAGATGCTGAGCTTGAGTCCGCGCAAGGGCAGGTGGTGATTTCTAACTTGGTACTGGATTTAACCAGTCAGTTATTTAATGCTTTAGGCGCATCGGCAAGCAGTCAGGTTAAACAGCTAGATCGCTTCTGGCGTAATGCACGAACAGTATCTTCACACAATCCACTCATCTATAAAGAAAAAGTAATTGGAGATTGGGAGGTGAACCGTACAGATTTACCGTTTGTCTGGCAAATTGGAGCAAGCCCAAGAGCCAAATCTGCATAGTAAAAAAAAAGCCGATATTTCATCGGCTTTTTTATTAGGTTTGGCTTAAACGTTTGGTGTTTAAATAGAGCCTTGAAAGTAATAACACACAGGCAATGCTTAAACCAATAATCAAGCCTAGCCATACACCAGCTACGCCCCAATGAGTATAACGC
This sequence comes from Acinetobacter sp. IK31, assembly GCF_035615195.1. NCBI lineage: Bacteria > Pseudomonadati > Pseudomonadota > Gammaproteobacteria > Moraxellales > Moraxellaceae > Acinetobacter > Acinetobacter sp. IK31. The sequence goes on from NZ_JANBOB010000008.1 coordinate 123,332, forward strand.
GCTAAATAAAGTCCAATAGGGAAAGCAATCACCCAATATGCCATGAGTGTAATCCACATCGGTGCTTGAGTATCTTGCATACCTCTTAAACAACCTGCGGCACTTACTTGTAATGCATCCATCAATTGATATGCCATTGCAAACCAGAGTAAATACATCGCAACAGGAGCTACGGTTAAGTCTTGAGTATAAATCGAGATAATTTGTTCACGGCATAGAGCAATAAAAGTCATGGTTAATATGGCAAAAAATATTGCTGTGCTGAGACCAATCTTTTGTACCTGATACATTGCAGCCCAGTTCTTTTCACCATAATAAGTACCGACACGGATGGTTAAGGCAATGGCTAGCGAAAGCGGAATCATAAACAGCACAGAGGTAACGGAAATTGCGACTTGGTGTGCAGCAATAAACACTTCACCAAGTGGGCTAAGGACCAATGCACCTGTACTAAAAATACTAATCTCAAAGAACACAGCTAAACCGATTGGTAGACCAAGCTGTAAAATTCTTTTAACTAAAGCCATATTAATTTTATCAAATCGGCCAAAAATAGACGTGTTTCGATAAGCTGAGGCTTTATAAATATAGCCAGCTAAAGTAATCAGCATGAGCCACTGTAAAATGGATGTTGCAAAACCACAGCCCGCGCTACCTAATGCAGGTATTGGTCCTAATCCATGCATAAAAATCATGTTAAGCGGAATCAACACAACTAAAGCTAACATGCTAATAGCTGTGACAGGGCGTGGATGGCCTAAAGCCTCTGAATAGCCACGTAGCGCTGCGTACATGGTCACAGCTGGCATACCTAAGCCAATTGCATGCAAGAATAGGCTTGCTTTAGGTCGTAAGCTCTCTGGTACACCGAACACGTGTAAGAAAAAAGGCATAAGCTGCAAAATGAGCATTGCCAGTACACCTAAAATGACAGCAACCCACAATGACTGACGAACAACGACAGGAATCTGCTCTGTATTTCTTGCGCCTTTTGCTTCGGCTACCAAGGGTGTAGTTGCAATCATAATGCCGCTGAACAGGAGCATGATTGGAACCCATAAACCGACCCCTACAGCAATTGCTGCTAAGTCGGTTGCGGATAAATGGCCTGCCATAATGGTATCAATTAACCCAAAGCCTGCTTGAGCAAACTGGGTAATTAAAATCGGTAGCATTAAGTGGAAGAGTTGTTTTAATTCAGACCGAAAAGACGTGACATTCGACACAAAAGGTACTCTTTATCAATATACAAATGAAGCTACCGTTGCAAAGTGAGTAAAACACCGACAAAAATGATGATCCCACCAAGAAACCGTTGCCATGTAACAGGTGTCTTTTCTGTACCTAACCAGCCAAAGTGGTCAAGCAACATTGAAATAACGATTTGCCCAAAAACGACTAGCCCTGTAAAGGTTAAAAAACCAAGTTTAGGTGCAGTATAAATGCTCATGCTAATTGCATAAACCCCAAGAAATCCTCCAGTCCAAAGAAGCCAAGGAATATTGGATATTTCACTTAAAGTGGGTTTCTCGGCGCTTTGAAAGAAAACCATAATAGCCAAAACAATAGTTCCCACAAAAAATGATAAGAGCGCTGCTTGTAATGGCGAGTGTAATTGTTCTCTGAGCTGTGCATTAATAGCAGTTTGAAAAGCCATGGCAACACCAATTCCCATAGCTAGGGGTAAAAACAGGAAGAGTTGACTAGAGAATTTCATCATTTTTATCAGTATTTAAGTATGTTTAAAATTAGTCTAAAGCAATTAAGGTATGTTTTCATAAGCCCATTGATGCAGTCATGTTAAAATAGAAATATTGTGTAAATTGGGCTTGCTCCTTGGCTGTATTAAATCCTGCTTCTATTCCTTTATCTTTATATATCCACATGCCTTGGTGCGTGCGTAAATGTCCATATTGTGACTTTAACTCGCATGCCGTACCAGATGGAGCACTTTCGTCAGAACTCGAACAAACCTATTTAAAAGCGTTGGTCGCCGATTTTGAAACTCAATTAGAAATGGCACAGGGGCGATCAATTCACAGTGTATTTATTGGTGGTGGTACCCCTTCACTCATTTCTGCACAAGGTTACGTCTGGCTGTTTGAACAGCTTAAGTCGCTGCTCAAATTTGAAGATGGCTGTGAAATTACCTTAGAAGCCAACCCTGGAACAGTAGAGCATGACCCGTTTGCAGGATATTTAGAAGCTGGTATTAACCGCTTGTCTATTGGCGTACAGAGCTTTGATACCAATCATTTGCAAAAGCTGGGTCGTATTCATTCAGCAAATAATGCAATGGATGCGATTCAACAGGCAAAGCAAGCTGGCTTTAAGCGGGTGAACGTCGATTTAATGCATGGTTTGCCTGAGCAAACGCTAGAGCAGGCACTTTATGATTTAAAAGTTGCTGTAGAGAATGGGGCAACTCATATTAGTTGGTATCAACTTACTATTGAGCCTAATACGGTTTTCTTTCGTACCCAGCCCGTTTTGCCGCAAGATGAAATGCTAGAAGACATTCAAGAGCAGGGCGAGGCATATCTTAAGGCAAATGGTTTTATAAACTATGAAGTTTCGGCATGGCGTAAAGAGCTGCCTTCAACACACAACTTAAATTATTGGGAATTTGGCGATTATCTTGCGATTGGTGCAGGTGCACATGGCAAAGTTACACGACCAGATGGAGTGTACCGTTTCCAAAAAACTCGTTTGCCGAAAGACTATTTAGCCAAGGTTCCAGCTGAACATTTGCAAATGAAAAAGATTGAGGCAACAGAGTTACCTTTTGAATTTATGATGAATGCTTTGCGTTTAAATGATGGGGTAAAAGCTGAGTTATATGAACAGCGTACAGGCTTAAGCTTAGATAGCATAAATGACGTACTAACATCGCTGCGAGCTAGAAAACTATTGGTAGATGATATTTCTCGTTTAGCCTGTACAGAGCAGGGGCATATTTTCTTAAACTCAGTGCTTGAAGAATTTTTATAATGAAGCAAAGCAAAAGCCGCATCATAAGATGCGGCTTTTTTATTTTAGCGAGTCGTATAACCGCCGTTTGCAAAAATTGTTTGGCCGGTAATCCACCAACCATCTGTGACCAAGAAACGGATTAAAGGCTCAATATCTTCAATTTTGGTGAGCCCACCTAAAGCTGAAGCTGATTTATGGTAAGCCACCGCCTCGGCAGATTCCTGTCCATAAAAGAAAGGTGTATCCATAGGACCCGGTGCAACAGCAGTCACAGAAATCTGACGGTCTCCAAATTCTTTTGATGCAGCGCGAGTGTAATGCTCAACAGGCGCTTTTAAACCTTCATAGGTTGAATACAGCCCAGTGTAAGCTGCAAGAAGAGAAGTAACGATTGAACAGATTTTTCCGCCATCATTTAAATGACGACCAGCCGACTGAATAAAGAAATAGGCAATTTTTGAGTTGATATCACTCATGCTATCAAACTCTTGTTCGGTGGTTTCCAAGAAGGATTTTTTCAAAACCTTTCCAACCGTATTAATGGCAATATCAATTCCACCAAAATGCTGTTTGGTGTCTATAAAGAGTTTTTCTATATTATCAATATGGGTTAAGTCTGCCTGAATTAAAACGGCATCTGCACCTAATGCTTTTACATCTGCTAAGGTTTGTTCTGCATCGGCCTGAGTTTCCGAACTATTGTAGTGAATTGCGATTTTTGCACCTTGCTCTGCAAATTTACGGCTAATGAGTCCACCTAAGTTTTTTGCACCGCCTGTAATCAATACAACTTTATCTTTGAGAGTATGAGTTGTCATGATGATTGTTCCTATGATGACTTGTTCTAATGTGTTTTTAGTCTAGATTGGCGGTAATTTTTGATCAATTATGCTAGTTTGGTTTAACTATTCAGAAAACACGAACAATTAAATGGATCGGTTGCAGCAATTTTTTATTTTTACAGAAGTCGCTAAACGACAAAGTTTTAGTGAAGTGGCAAATCAGCTTGATTTACCTCGTTCGACAGTGACGAGTGCAATTCAGCAACTTGAAACGCACTATGGTGTTCGGCTATTTCATCGGACCACACGCAAAGTAAGTCTCACTCAAGATGGACAAAGAATACTACCTGAATGTCAAAATCTATTATTTGACTATGAACAGCTCGAACAACTCATACAGACACAAAAGCAGCATTACCGTGGCACGCTAAAAGTCTCTATGCCTAGCCGAATTGTGCATCAAGTCATTATTCCTGAACTTCCCGATTTTTATAGCCGCTATCCAGATATTCATTTACAACTGAATAGCTCTGATGACATCACTGACTTGATCGAGAAAGGGATTGACTGCGTTGTTCGGGTGGGGCAGTTAGATAATAGTAGTTTGATTGCGAAGTTCGTTGGCAACTTGATTATGGTGAACTGTGCAAGTCCCAATTATCTGGAACAGTACGGTATGCCTGAGCAATTAGAAGATCTATCTCAGCACAAACTCGTTAATTACGCAGGAGCCGTAGGGGAAAAACAAGGCGTATTTTTATATCAAGATGGAACAGTAATGATGGATAGTGCTTTGAGTGTAAATAATACAGAAGCTTATGTCGCAGCGGCTTGTGCTGGCTTAGGGATTATTCAACTTCCATACTATGATGTTCAGGATAAAATAGAGCAAGGAACTCTGATTGAAGTGCTAAGTGCACATACGCCTCAATCTTTGCCACTCAATATTTTATATCCGAACCGAAGTTATATTCCTAAACGTTTAGAAATCTTTATGAATTGGGTTAAAGACGTTTTATATAAGAAATGCATCGTCATCTTTTAGTCATGAAATTAAAATAAGATAACAATAAAAAAAGCCTCTCGCAGTGAGAGGCTTTTTAGAATTTGGTGGGTCGTCCGCGATTCGAACGCGGGACCAACGGATTAAAAGTCCGCTGCTCTACCAGCTGAGCTAACGACCCAAATAGGTTCAAAACAGATAAGTGGTGGGTCGTCCGCGATTCGAACGCGGGACCAACGGATTAAAAGTCCGCTGCTCTACCAGCTGAGCTAACGACCCTGAACAAACATTCAAACAATGTTTGAATGTGAAGTGCAAGATAACTAAAAGTTTTCTAACACCACCTTTGTTTTGATGTCGCGTATTTTAGCAAGTTATTCAACTAACACAAGAGGTAAATCAAAAACATTTGCATGATTGCCTATAAAAAGCACGATTTTCTCTTGTTTAGCTAAAAAATGAACTAAAAACGATATTTATATGCCTGAATGTTGTCAAAAATCTCAGTTGTGACATCACAATAGCTGTTCGCACCAGGTAATAAAGCGAGTAAACGTTCAGAAGTTTTGCCTGGATTAAACGAATCTTCCTTCAATTTATTCTTTTGATATTTAAAAGTACCTGTTGTTTCAACTTTAGCTTGCACACGTAAAAACACGGGTACTGCGTAAGCCGGTAGGCATTTTTTAAATATAGTGACCATTTCTGTTAAATCAGACTCATTTAATTCGGCACCATCAGCAAGTGTGATTGCTGCCATACCAGCACGACCATTGGTATTTGGAATTTCTACACCATAGACCACCGCTTCAGCGATCTTGTCATATTCACAAACCATGTTCTCAACTTCAGTCGTAGATACATTTTCGCCTTTCCAACGGAAAGTATCTCCTAAGCGGTCAACAAACTGGGCATGACGGAAACCAATATTACGAACAAGATCACCTGTGTTGAAATATGAGTCACCTTTTTTAAAGATATCTTTCATAATCACAGATTTATTCTTTTCTGGGTCTGTATAGCCGTCAAAAGGCGAACGACTGGTAATTTTACCAACTAGCAAACCGATTTCACCTGCTTTAACTTTTTTACACCAGCCATTTTTATCGCGTACAGGCTCATTCTTTTCTTTATCAAACTGAATGACCGCGTAGGGCATAGGAGAGAAGCCTACGGTGTTATTGAAATTGAAAATATTACTAAATCCGACATTGCCTTCACTTGATGCATAAAGCTCAAGAACTTCTTGAACACCAAAACGTTGTTTGAACTTATCCCAGATGTTTGGACGCATGCCATTGCCGATCATTTTGGTTACACGGTGAGCACGGTCAATTTCTGTAGTAGGAGCGTCCATTAAGTAGCGACAAAGCTCTCCTACATATCCAATTGCAGAGGCATTAAATTTCTGAACATCTTTCCAGAAAGCACTGGTTGAATATTTACGTCGAATTGCAAGGGTAGAACTTCCTGCAATCACTCCACACCAGCAAACGACGACACCCGTTGCATGATACAGCGGTAAAGTTACATACATCACATCATCTGGGCCAAGATTTAAAATGTGGCCATAGGTGCCATATGCGAGCGTCCAGCGACTGTGTTTGAAAATAACAGCCTTTGGTAAGCCAGTAGTGCCTGAGGTATAAATATAAAACAGGCCATCGCTCCCATGAACAGACTGGGTAGTCGATGGGTTAAATTTTGGAAATTGATCAATTTCTATTGCAAGATTGGCATAACCTTGAGGCGCTATTCCCGCATCTTGACGGGTAGCCTGATCTGCAAACCAATGGAAACGGTCTTTAGGAACATTGAGGTCCTGACGAATTTCATCAATTACCGCCCGAACTTCTTCACCTGCAATGACGGCAATTGGTTTGACCAGATTGATACTATGAGCGAGAACCTTACCTACTTGAGAGGTATTAACAAGCGCAATAGTTACCCCAATTTTAGCTAAGCCTACAATAGTAGCAATAAGTTCAGAACGGTTCTCAACCATTACGGCAATCACGTCACCTTTACGTGCGCCAAGAGAGAGATAGTAATGAGAAATCTGGTTAGCCCATTCGTTTAAAGCTTCATATGAGTAACTTTGATCTTCAAATAATAATGCAATACCTTGCGGATTTCGCTTAACAGCTTTTTCAAAAGCTACACCCAATCCCGTTGGGGTATTTGCTGTTCTTAAGTAAGCCTGTTTAAGACCATTCAGGATATGGGGTACCTTGGGGATGAAGCTAGGAAGTCTTGTTGCAACATCACCAAGCGTAATGATATCGGTCTGTGTTGTCTGGCTCATATCAATCCTATTTATTTTTCGATCAATCCAAAAAAGGTTGCGTTGGCAAAAGTACAGTATTTTTCATGGTTCACCATGCTTTTAAAACTTTTCTTCTAGTGCAATCAACCTAATTGGTTAAAAATAACAAAAAAAACCTAGTCATCGAAATGACTAGGTTTGTTTAAATTAGCTGCAATTGAGCAAATGATTTACTCAGCTACAGGATTTGCTTTCTTTGGTGGACGACCACGAGGACGACGAGGAGGACGATTTGGTTTGTCCAGATCAGCCTTAGAATCTTCTGATTCAACCTCTGCATTAGCTTCTACTGGTGCTACAGCTTGTTCAGTGGCTGCTTTGGCTTTTGCTCTCGGTTGTTTCACAGCTGGAGCTTCAACCACAGTTGTCGCTGGTGTTTCTTCTACGCTTGTTTCACTTTGCGCTACTTCAGTTACCTGATCAAGCTCAAGCGGTTGTTGTTTTGACTCAACAGGTGCTTGCGTTTCAGCAACAGGAGCAACAACAGTTTCTTCAACAACCGGAGCTACAGGAGCAGCTTCTTCTGGTGCAGAGTGTTGTTGTTTAACTTGCTCAAAAGCTTGTTCAGCAGCAAGTTTTGCTAAACGACGACGCTCACGTGGATCATTAGCAACACGTGGTGTCGACTCTTTTTGTGGCGTCAATGCAAGTACAGGCGCAGGCTCTGCTTCTTGTGATGGTTTGTTGCCTGGAAGCTCTGCATCACGAGTAACAGGCTTCTTGTCTTCAGCATCAGACGCGACTTCTGTTACTAGAGTACTTGCATACTGTTCTGCAAATTTTAGCAATGCACGATTAAACGTTGGAACTAAACCAAACTGTTCAATCAATACTGTGCAGTCTTCACCATAAACATGACGAATCAAGCTACCAATTGTGTATTGCACCAAAGTTGGAATTTGCGATGGGGCAATAGACGGTACCGCAGCTTTAGCACGTTTTGCGTTGCGTTGTTCACGGCGACGCATGCGAGGGTCATTACTCGCACGTTGAATTTGCGGTTGATTTTTGTTGTCTGCCGAAGGAGGAGTAGTTTCTTTTGCTTCAGCAGTTACTACCTCTTCTACAACAGCAACAGGTGCTGGAGCCGACTCTTGAACGACTTCAACAACAGGTGCTGTTTCAGTACGTTTTTTAACAGGCTGCTCAGGAGTTAAAGCGATAATTTCGCTTTGTGCCTGATCAACATTAATCACTAAGGCTGTATTCATGACTTCATGCTTTGGAGCATCAATCAGATTAACCTTAACTTGTTTCTCATCAACAACTACTGGTGCCGCCGGCGCATTTTGATTTTCATTCAATACGCTTGGATCGCGGTGGCGATTTGGACGGTTCGGACGTTGTTGATTATTACGGTCACGACGCGGCACGACATTTTCAGTTTGTTGTCCATCATTTTGTTGTTGTGGATGTGGCTGATCAGTGTGCGGACGTTTTTGTTGACGTTTTAACTCACGTTGTTCTTGACGTGATAACTGTACAACTTCTTCATGAACCTGTTGTGGTTGTTGCTGCTGTTGTGGCTCTTGAGTATGGTGATGTTGTTCACGTTGCTCTTTGTGCTTACGTTTTTTGTTGTTTGGACGTTGTTGTACTTTCTCGTCTTTTTCAACATTCTCACGAACTTCCTGTTTAGCAGGAGATTGCGAAATATAAGCATTGTTAGATGGCGCCGAAACAACTTCAGCAACTGCCGGTACTACAACTTGTCCAAACTGGCCACGGCTTACAGCGCCAGTATTCACCATTTGTTCAATTGTCGCAGCAGCATTTTGAGCCGAGCGAGATTGGTCAACAGTTTTAGCTTGTTTTTGAACAAAAAGATTCTCTAACCATGCACAAGGGCTTGCTGCTTTTTGAGTGCTTGGTTGAGCAGCAGAAGGTTGAGCTGATGATTGATTTACTTTCTTTTGAGCAGTGGCGTTGTTTGCAGCAGGAGCTGCATGAGCATGGCCATGATCTGCTTCTTCTAAATGCCATTCAGAAGATTCATAACCTAACTCTTTCTCGCTTGAACGAGTTGCTTCAGTACGCTCATAGCTAGATGGTGCAAAGCCATCTGGATTGTACTGAATTTCATAGTGAGGTGTTTCTAAGTGTGGGTGAGGTAAAATCGTCACACGAACACTAGAGGTTTGCTCTAAATAAACAAGGCTATGTCGTTTTTCATTGAGTAAGAACGCTGCAATTTCAACAGGAACTTCTACTTGTACTTCACCATGACGTTCACGAAGTGCAATTTCTTCGACTTTACGCATAATTGAAAGCGAAAGTGAACGTAAGTCACGGACCATACCTGTGCCATGACAGCGTGGGCAAACATATCCGGTTGCTTCTTCAAGTGATGGGCGTAAGCGTTGACGGCTCATTTCCATTAAACCAAAACGAGAGAGTTGGCCAAACTGGATGCGCGCACGGTCGCTTTGTGTTGCTTCACGAAGTTTTGCTTCAACCATGCGTTGGTTGCGTTCTTTAGTCATGTCAATAAAGTCGATCACAACTAAACCGCCAATGTCACGAAGACGAAGTTGGCGAGCAATTTCTTCTGCTGCTTCTAGGTTTGTATTTAGTGCAGTTTCTTCAACGTCATGTCCACGAGTCGATTTCGCAGAGTTAATATCGATTGAAACTAAAGCTTCAGTCTGATCAATTACGATTGAACCACCAGAAGGAAGTTTTACTTCACGCTCGTAAGCAGTTTGAATCTGGCTTTCAATACCAAAATGTGCAAACAATGGCTCATTTAAAGTATAAGTTTTAAGCTTGTCTAATTGACGAGGCATTACTGCTTTAACAAAGTTATAAGCTTCGTTATAGGCCTGTTCACTATCAATTAAAATTTCTGCAACGTCATCACGTAAGTAATCGCGAATAGCACGAGTTACTACACCAGCTTCTTGGTGAACAAGCATTGGAGACGGGCCAGAACTTGCTGTGCCTTGGATTTGTGTCCAAAGATCAAGCAAGTGCTGTAAATCTAGCTGTAACTCTTCTTGAGTACGGCCAATACCTGCGGTACGCACAATAACGCTCATGCCACGAGGTAAATTTAAAGAAGCTAAAATTTCTTTTAATTCTTCACGTACAGAACCTGAAATTTGACGGCTAATACCACCGCCTTTCGGGTTGTTTGGCATAAGAACCAAATAACGTCCTGCAAGTGAAATGAATGTAGAAAGGGCAGCGCCTTTATTACCACGTTCTTCTTTTTCAACCTGAACAAGTAATTCAGTACCTTCAGTGATGAGCTCACGAATGTTTGAAGTTTGTCGCGGGTCTGCCTGGAAATAGCTGTTCGCAATTTCACGCATAGACAAAAAGCCTTGACGGCCTGCGCCATATTCGACAAACACAGCTTCTAAAGAAGGTTCTACGCGGGTTACATGGCCTTTATAGATATTGGATTTTTTCTGTTCTCGGGTACGATTTTCTAAATCAAAATCGTAAAGACGATTACCAGTGATAAGTGCAACGCGGACTTCTTCTGCGTGAGTTGCATTAATCAACATACGTTTCATGGGTGTGACACCTAATAGTGACCCACACAAACATATCGCACAAACTTAAAGGTTCTGAACGAACATCGAACATGACGGATCATTTCCCAGATCTCAAAATATTTGTGGTCTGAGTCATCTGTTACCGGCTACATTTAGCCTGAACTTCGATTCTCGTCTGTGATGTAGGCAATACTGCTTCAACCTTTAAATCGGATTTCCTTAGTGCTTCACTGGCGGGTGAGCGGTACATTGGTTAATGACTTTCACTGTCATTGTGCGCGAAGTGACTTCTTTTTAGAAGTTTGATACGGAATGTTCATCGTATCGGTGCTTTCGGCAGTTCCAATGCATCAACGCTTTAGCCTGAAGGCAACATTAAGGAGCGATTTGTCTGATGTGTATCAGTTTACGTTCCATAACCAACTAGAGTTGGTAACATATTTTTTTGAACAAACTGAATTAAACGCAACAGTTTGTCATTTTGCCGATATAATAAGCCTTCGGCGTCGGCATAATTCTTTAGGACCTATCCGAGCTGATGGTGAAAGCATCATTTTGATTGAGGTTTCAATCAGGGAAATTCCCTATTAGATGTTCACTTACGGCGGTATCCGTGCGCTGACTATATCAAACCTTGCAGCATCTGCCTATGGGCTAAGCTTAGATTTCTTGTGAAAAAACTAAGCTAAACGGTCATTTATTAATCAAATTTAGCAAAATTTCAGGTTTAAATATTAGTATGAATTCTACACAGCAATGGCAAAGTGTCACTTGGTTTGAGGTGGATGAACATCAAGCAGGACAACGAATTGATAATTTCCTGTTCTCGCGCTTAAAAGGTGTACCTAAAAGTCGTATTTATCGTTTGATTCGTGAAAGTCAGGTTCGAGTAAATAAAAAACGTGTTAAAGCTGAGACTAAACTTGAGATTGGCGATCAGATTCGTGTTGCTCCAATTCGTTATGAACAAAAAGATGAAACAGCCGCTCCTGTCAGTGACAATGTAGCACAAAGCTTATTAAGCCGTATTGTTTATGAAGACGAAGGGCTATTAGTTGTCAATAAACCTTCAGGTATTGCTGTCCATGGTGGCAGTGGTATGGCATATGGTTTGATTGAGGCACTACGTGCAGCGACTGGCAAAAAATATTTAGAACTTATTCATCGTATTGACCGTGATACTTCAGGCCTGGTCATGATTAGTAAAAAACGAAGCACATTAAAACAACTACAAGATATGTTGCGTGAGCACAAAATTCGTAAAACCTATGCTGCGATTGTTAAAGGGCAGGTGAGCCTAGATAAACAACTAATTGATGCGCCTTTATTGCGATATGAGTTGGCAAATGGCGAGCGTCGTGTACGTGTGACTAAAGATGGTAAACCAAGTAAAACAGAATGGGTTGTAGCAGAGCGCTTTAAAAATGCAACATTAATCCATGCGTCACCTTTGTCAGGTCGTACTCATCAGATCCGTGTGCATGGTTTAAGCATTGGTCACCCGTTGATTGGTGATGATAAATATGGGCACACTACTGTGTACACTGGCCCTGAAGCCCGCCGTCTATGCTTACATGCGATGCGTTTAGATATTCCGGGTTATCCATCGATTGAAGCGCCGTTACCAGAAGATATGACCCAGTTATTAAAGGCTTTGAGAGTGGCAAAATGAGTCTAAAAACCGAATTAGTTATTTTTGACTGGGATGGGACTTTATATAACTCTGTTGGACAGATTGTTGCTAGCTTACAACATGCTGCAGAACAACATGAATTGCCTTTAACCAATGAAGCAGCAAAAAGCATTATTGGTTTAGGCTTGCCCGAAGTTATGCAAACCTTATTCCCAGAAGCACCTGAGTTACATGATTCAATTTTAAAAGCATATGGCGATCACTATATTGCCAATTCTACAAATGACGCATGGTTCGATGGTGTTGCTGAGCTCTTACATGACTTAAAGGCTCAAGGTTTAAAACTTGCAGTTGCAACGGGTAAAAACCGTCGTGGATTAGATCGCGTAATCGCAAAAACACAGAGTACTCATCTTTTTGATGTGACTCGAGCAGCCAATGAAACTCGATCGAAACCCGATCCACTCATGTTGCAAGAAATCTTAACAGTCACTGGAGTGAGTGTTGAGCGTGCGGTAATGATTGGTGATAGTAGCTATGACCTTGAGATGGCCCAACGGTTAGACATGCCACGAATTGGTGTCGGTTATGGCGTTCATTCGGTTGAAGTGCTACAACAATTCAAGCCTTTAACAATTGCCAAAGATGTTCAAGAGCTTCATCGCTTCCTAAACGGTTATGCTCAGTTACCTGCTATAGATTTAGTATAATTTAAAGCGGTACGAGGGGGATATCATTCCCCCTTATTTGAATTTAAAAAACAATAAGAAGAGAAAAATGAGCCGTTCTATTCGTCTATTAAATCTTTTACAACAACTTCGTGAAGCGCGTTATCCAATCACAGCACAGGTTCTCGCTGAGCGTATGGGAATTAGTGCGCGAAGTATCTATCGGGACATTGATAGTTTACGTGAGCAGGGCGTAGAAATTGAGGCATCGGCAGGTATAGGTTTTCAGCTTAAAGAAGATATTGTATTGCCACCAATGTCGCTTAATGAAAATGAAGTCGAAGCTATTTTCTTGGCCTTGTATTGGTTAAAGAGTGTGCCAGATCAATCATTACAATCGGCATCTACATCAGTATTAGCTAAATTGAATTCTGTTTTGCCTGAACATCGGCAATATTTATTACAGCAAACGACCTTAAGAGCGTTTAATACATGGCTACCAGTAGATGAAAATCGAGTCGAACAAGTGCGTTTAGCCATTCGGCAGCAAGTCAAAATTTCGATGCATTATCATGATGAGCAGCAACGAAGTAGTGTTCGAACTTTGTGGCCTTTTGCCTTGGGATATTTTAATGACAAAATTGTGTTGGCTGCATGGTGTGAACTCAGGCAGGATTTTCGACATTTTCGACTCGATCGTATTCAACAGCTGAGTTTAAGCCAAGAATTATACCCATCATTTAAGCAACAACTATTTCAGCAGTGGTGGGCGCAAGAATCGCAGACTACTGACAAAAACTGACAAAGAGGTTTTGTAGACTAGGACCCACGATAAACAAGGAGCTATAAAAATGAGCCTTAAACTTTATACTAACAAAGAGTCACGTGGTGTTGTGGTCGACTGGCTTTTAGTCGAATTAGGTGTTGAGTGTGAACGTATTGAAGTTGCATACAAGACCGAAATGAAATCACCAGAATATTTAAAAATTAACCCTTTTGGAAAAGTGCCAGTATTGGTGGATGGCGATGTCGTGATTTATGAGCTAGGCGCGATCTGTGCGTATTTAGCCGATAAATTTTTCGACAAGGGGTTGGCTCCGGCATTAGATGATCCTAAACGTGGTTTGTATTATCGCTGGTTATTTGTGATGGCAGGTCCATGGGAAGCTGCCGGTGTTGATAAAGCCCTCGGAATAGAGGTATCTCCTGAGCAAAAAATATTTGTGGGTTATGGTGACTATAACGATGCTTACCAAGCTTTAGTGCAGGGGCTTAGTGAAGCTAACCCATATGTATGTGGTGAACAGTTTACGGCTGCCGATGTCAGTGTTGGAGCAATGCTATTATGGCAGTTGAAAATGGGGGCGATTGAATCACATCCAGCCATTACGCGTTATGTTGAAACCATTAAGCAACGCGAAAGTTTGCAAGCGTTAGGTGCGGTGTTCTCCAGCTAAGCTTTAGGTAAAAAGTTATCCCTTTGGATGACTTTTTGTTTTTATAAATAAGAAGTTAGTTGGTCAGAAAGCCTGCAGCAACGTTAATACAAATTGCTAAAATTGTAGTGTTAAAACCAAATGACAATACGGCGTGAAATAAGTTTAAAAGCCGCATATGCTTATTGGTAATTGAAACGTCAGCAGTTTGAGCCGAAGTTCCAATAATATAACTAAAATATAAAAAGTCCGGATAGATCGGATGTTCTGTTCCAGGGAAATCTAAACCACCATTTTTTTCATTTCTAGATAAAGCCATATAAAAATCATGAGCATAATGCAGAGCAAAAACGGTATGCATAAATAGCCATGCCGAAACAATTGTTAATAATGCTAAGGCAACATGTCCTAGTTTTGCAGAACTATCGGAAGGAAGTTGTGATAGTTGAATTAGAATAGCAACCATACACATGGTTAAGGCCAGTAACACAATCAGCATGATGACCCATTTACTTTCATCTTGCTTTTTTGCTTGTTGTTGCATTTGTGAGTGATCGGCACTTTTCATGAGCTGCCAAACATGAAGTAAATATATGCTCACGGAAGTATTCCAACTTACTAATAAAATGGTTGACCATTTCCATGAGGTTAGCCAAGTCAAAATAGCTGCTGTGATAAATCCTACAAATAAAGCAATAAAGAAATGAGGGCGGTTTCGTACACTACGTCCAAGATGTTGAAATAATGCAACCATTTTCCTAATCTCCTTTTACTAGATATTAAATATATTGTTTTTTATTAAATGGTGAAAATAATATCCAGTTTTATATAGATTTTATTCCAATATTTTTAATTATATTTGCTTTTACCGATTAGGTAAAATAGAACAAAAGCGCGGACTAAACTGTTTATAAAAAGTATAAAATAAATAAAAAAATATTATTTACTTATACCTTTTATAAAGGTGTTCTTATTAATCATAGGCTTAAAAAATAAAATATAGCTTTCTTAATTAGGTGTGGGTTAAGTTTTTATCCAGATGGAATACTTTAGTGAGCTGGTCAATAAACTTTTGAACGCCTAAAGACTGTGAATTTTTGCGGTAATTGACAAATAAATCGAGAGTCGGTAATTCAACATCCAGTGGACGAACTACCGTATTTTTAATCCCTAAAGGTGCAACGTAAGCTGGTAAAATAGTACAGCCTAACCCTGAGCCCAGAGAGTTAATATTAAACAACATGCTGTCCGCTTTTTGAACAATATTAAGGTCAATATTGTGAGTTTTGGCAAAGTCTAAAATAGTGTTATGTAATGTTTGTGACTGCTCGGCAGCAGGAATAATAAAGTCAACGCCTTGTAAGGCATGGACAGGAATTCGGTCATATTGAGTAAGTGGATGATTTTTAGGAAGTAAAAAAATTAAGGGTTCAGTCAAAACAAATTGGCTTTGGATGTCATCACTAAGTATATTTTCTCGGGTAAAGGTAATGTCCAACTCACCTTTTTTTAAAGCTTTAAGTTGTTCTGTATTGTTTAGGTTAGATAATTCAATGATGAGGTCGGGGTGTTGTAAGCGCAAATTAGGAAGAACGTAAGGGAAAATTTTCATTTCTGCAATGGGGACAAAACCGATACGTAATAGTTGCTGTTTAGCCTTAGAAACCTGTCGTGCTAGAGCAACTGCTTTTTCAGCTTGAATAAGTGTTAAGCGGGCATGTTCTAAAAACACTACGCCTTCTTCGGTTAATTCAACTTTACGTTTTGTACGGTTTAAAAGTCGTACACCTACGTCTTCTTCTAAATCTTTAATTTGTTGGCTAAGGGAGGGCTGTGCGGTAAAAAGTTTCAGAGCAGCTTTACTAAAATTTAATTCTTCAGCAACGGTAATGAAATATCGGAGGTGGCGTAGTTCCATAAGACTAATCCAAAAAATGTCTTACTATGATTTGTGTGAAGTATAAAGCATAAAAGGATATAGCGTGAAGGTGCTTTAGGTATTTATAAAATAAATGGAATTTTAATTTTCATTAAATATTTAATATATAAATATAAGTTCTAGTAATTCATAAAATATATTAATTATGAGAGGTTAAGTACATTATTTTTAATTAATCAAAGAAATATTTAAATGTTTTAAATATTAATATGGGTGATTCTCATATTATGCAAAAATAAAGAAGAGTAAATTAAGATTATAAAATATAAATTCTGTCAGAATGAATTAACTTTAAATGTTACTAAATATTTTGTTTTATAGTCTGTCAAAGCATGTGAAGGGGGGAAAGTAAGGCCTATCAAGGCAAAAACGACTAAATCTCTGATAATTTCATGTGACTAATTATTGTTATGTTATACAAGTGCTCTTATTAAGAATGGTAATTATCGACGCATAAACCCAACACATCCATGTATTTTTTATGGCAATCTAATTCAACTTATGTTGGCTGTGACCACAATAAAAGGGATATTTATATGATAAATAAGTGCAAGTGCCATAGCTTAATTTGTTTTAATTGTTAAGATAGAAACCTGAACACATCCATTCTGCAGATGCTAAAACATAGAAAAGCCCATGAAAGACAAGCCGACATTAACATATCAATTGCCGACTCAGTCCTGTTGGACGCATACATGGATAAAACCTCCTTTTTATCATCCCGAGTCAGGGCATGAATCTGATACACGTTTTTATAACCAACAACCTAAATTGCCCGCTCGTGGCTCAAAAGAGTTATTGCGTTGGTTAGCCACTCGTGAGTCTTTTACATGGAAAGTCGATATTCAAAATGAATATGATACGCGTGTAAACACTGCTGTGGCATTACCTCAAAATCGACCTCAGGCAGATTTAGATGATTGGCAAGTTTGGTTTGTTGGGCATGCAACAGTATTGATTCAGATCGGACCTTATAACTTTATTACCGATCCGGTATGGTGTGATTATGCAAGCCCTTCACAGGGGCGTGGACCTCGTCGTGTGTGTCCTGCAGGTTTTGCGTTAGAACAATTACCGGTTATTCATGGTGTTCTACTCAGCCATAATCACTATGATCATATGGATTTGGCTACGCTTGAGTGGTTACATAAAAAATTCGCAATGCCGATTTACACGGGACTCGGAAATGGCTTTTATTTACCCAAAGAGTTTCATGTAATTGAGATGGATTGGTGGCAAGAAATTCCTTATCACGAATTAAGAATAATCTATACACCTGCACAGCATGGCTCTGGGCGTGGTCTACGCGACCAGAATAAAGCACTGTGGGGAGGCTTTTCTGTTGTGGCTAAAACTGGTCATTGTTTCTTTGCAGGGGACACCGGTTATGCGGGGCATTTTAAACAAATCCATGCACGTTATGGCGCGCCACGTGTTGCTTTACTTCCAATCGGCGCTTATGAACCTCGCAAGTTAATGAGTTATGTTCACATGAACCCTCAAGATGCTGTGCATGCACATTTAGATTTGCAAGCTCATCGTTCTGTTGCAATTCATTATCGAACTTTCCAGTTGACCGACGAAGACAGAGAAGATCCTGAACATGCTTTAATGCAAGCAATTAAAGCGTCATCGAAACTTGCGAGTCCTTTTTATTGCATTCGCGAAGGGCATAAATTGACCGTGTAAAAGTACATCATTTTATATTTAAGTAAAAAAGCCAGTTCAATTTGAACTGGCTTTTATTATTTTGGCTTAAATTATGCTAAGTCAAAACGGTCAAGATTCATGACTTTAGTCCATGCCGCTACGAAGTCTTGAACAAATTTTTCTTTACCATCTGCCTGAGCATAAACTTCTATCAGTGCACGCAAGATTGAGTTTGAACCGAAGACTAAATCATTACGTGTTGCAGTAAATTTTACTGTGCCTGTTTTACGGTCTTTGCCTTCAAATACTTCACCTGATGAATCAACAGGTGCCCATACCGTAGACATGTCGAGTAAGTTCGTAAAGAAGTCTGTGCTGAGTACGCTGACCTGATGAGTGAATACGCCGTGTTGCGAACCATCCCAGTTGGTATCTAGTACACGTAAACCACCAATCAATGCAGTTAACTCTGGTGCAGTTAAAGTCAGTTGTTGTGCTTTATCAATTAACAATGCTTCAGTTGCTGCATTGATTCCTTCTTTTTTCCAATTTCTAAAACCATCGGCAAGGCCGAGGAGTAATTGGAAAGATTCGACATCAGTTTGACTTTGTAACGCATCAACACGACCAGAGGCAAATGGAATGCTAATGTTGAAACCTGCCGCCTGAGCAGCTTGCTCTACACCAAGGTTACCTGCTAGCACAATTAAATCAGCCAATGACAGTTGAGTTGATGCTTTGATCTCTTCAATTTTAGTTAAAGTCTCAACCGCTTTTTGGTTCACTTCCCAATCACGTTGCGGTGATAAAGCAATACGGGCGCCGTTTGCACCACCACGCTTGTCCCCACCACGGAAAGTTGACGCTGAAGCCCAACCCAAAGAAACCAACTCGCCAGCAGATAGTCCCAATGCAACAATTTTTGCTTTTGCATCAGCAATGCTGGCAGAAGATGGGGTAGTGCTAGCAGCAGGTAATGGATCTTGCCAAATTAAATCTTCAGCAGGAACTTCTGGACCTAAATAACGTGCTTTTGGCCCCATATCACGGTGAGTTAATTTAAACCATGCACGGGCAAAAGCATTGGCGAAAGCTTGTGGGTCGTTATGGAAGCGACGAGAGATCTTTTCAAACTCAGGATCAAAACGTAAGGTCAAATCTGTAGTGAGCATCGTTGGCTTACGTTTAATTGATGGGTCAAAAGGATCGGGGATGATCGCTTCAGCATCTGCTGCTACCCATTGAATTGCACCAGCAGGTGAACGTTCTTGTACCCACTCGTATTTGAATAGGTTTTCAAAGAAGTAATTGCTCCATTGTGTTGGAGTCTGAGACCAAATTACTTCTAAACCTGAAGTGATGGCGTCTTTACCAACACCTGTACCAAAGCTATTTGACCAGCCAAAGCCCATTTGTTCAATTGGCGCGCCTTCCGGATCAGCCTGCACATGGTCCGCAGAGCCAGCACCATGGGTTTTACCTAAAGTATGACCGCCTGCAATCAATGCAACAATTTCTTCGTCATCCATTGCCATGTTGCCGAAAGTCGCACGAATAAATGGTGCCGCTGATTTTGGGTCACCACTGGCTTGTGGGCCTTCAGGGTTCACATAAATTAGCCCCATTTCGGTTGCAGCGAGGTTGCTGCCTTCCAAGGCTTCAGAGTTTCGATGAGCTAACCATTCTTTTTCATCGCCCCAGTTTACATCGTTGTCTGGTTCCCAGACATCTTCACGACCTGCACCAAAACCAAAGGTACGGAAACCAGAAGACTCAAGCGCAATGTTACCGGCAAGAATAAATAAATCTGCCCACGATATTTTTTGACCGTATTTTTGTTTAACTGGCCATAGCAAACGGCGTGCTTTATCTAAGCTCGCATTGTCAGGCCAACTATTTAATGGTGCAAAACGTTGTTGACCGCGACCAGCACCACCGCGGCCATCGCCCATACGATATGTACCGGCAGCATGCCATGCTAATCGAATAAATAAGCCTGTGTAATTTCCCCAATCGGCTGGCCACCAATCTTGAGAATCGGTTAATACATTTTTGATATCCGCTTTGAGGGCATAGTAGTCGAGTTTGTTAAATTCTTTACGGTAATCAAAATCTTTACCGAGTGGATTAGAACGTTCTGAATGCTGATTGAGTAAGTCAACGCGTAATTGTTTTGGCCACCAATGTAAACTAGGCGTTCCACCACCGACTGTTACTTGTGGTTTTGAGGTATGACCTGAAAAAGGACATTTTGATTCGTCTGACATGGTTATATTCTCTCTGGGTAATAATTATTGAGCTCTTGATAAAGTAGTAGGGCTCATTTTCCTGGACTTCTGGGTTAAAAACTCATGTTTATCAAATAAAAAAATGAGTAAACAAATGGTGAGAGAAACCGTTTAAAAAATTCTTTTCACTAAGATGTTGGCCCATCATTTTTATTCAATAATGCATCAGATTCCTTTAATTGTTATTCCTCCAATTTACTGGATGAAGGTTAAAAAACAAAAGGAAAAATAAGCTGAAGGTTGTAAATAATGATGCATAGAATTACCTCTTCAATTGCTGGAACAACGTAAGATCTTTTAATAACGCTCTTTAAACATAGTAAAAGTAGAGTCCTTATTTTTCAAATGGATTAAATTGTCAATATTGATTTAAAAAACCGATTGAGGTTTTGTTTGAAAAAGTAGGGTGCAAGTGAGAGTGAAAAGAAAGTTTTTATATTTGACTATAATTTTAGAAGCTATTGAAAAAAAGAAAGGAGAGCATTGCTCTCCTTTCTTTTTTATATATTAAACATTTACGATTCGATTTGATTTGACCATATCTGCTAAACCGTGAGTTTTAAAATAGTACTCAAGCCAGCTTTTTACAATGAGAGGATTATTCATTTTCATTACATCCTCAAGTAATTTTTGTGCGTCTGTCATTGGCACATGACAAATTGCTTTTCGTACTCGCAAAATGTTACTCGAACTCATTGAAAGGGTGTTGAAACCCATCGCCATGAGCAAAATGGCAGATAATGGATCACCTGCCATTTCACCACAAATACTGACCGGTTTTTTGTATTCATGGCATTCTTTAACCAGACGGCTTAATGCACGAAGTATTGACGGATGAAAGTGTGAATAAACGTTTGCTACATGTGGATTATTGCGGTCAACTGCAAGTAAGTATTGTGTTAAATCGTTTGAACCAACCGAAAAGAAATCGACGAGTTCAGCAAACTCATCAATTTGTAGCAGTACGCTTGGCACCTCAACCATAATTCCGATTTTTGGCTTGTTAATTTTAACTTGTTCTTCTTCTTGCACTGCAATCCAGTCACGCTCAAGTAAATAAAGTACTTCTTCGACTTCACTTACTGTAGTGACCATTGGCAATAAAATATGCAAATTATTTAAACCAATACTTGCTTTGAGCATTGCACGAATTTGTGACGAAAAAATCTCGGGATGATCGAGTGTGAAACGAATACCACGCCATCCTAATGCCGAATTTTCTTCTTCAATACTAAAATAAGGAAGATCTTTATCGGCACCAATATCCAGAGTTCGCATCACCACAGGTTTATTGGCAAAATGACTCAATTGTTGACGATAGATTGCGCGTTGTTCTTCTTCACCCGGGAAACGTTCCCGTAGCATAAATGGAATTTCACTTCGATATAGACCAACGCCTTGAGCTCCGCGTTGTACACCGCGAACCACATCAATCATAAGGCCTGTGTTTACATAAAGTGGAACAGATACACCATCTGGAGTAATCGCTTCTCTTGTCTCGTATTGTTTGAGATCTTTTGCGATCTGCTCATCTTCTTTTTGAATTTCTTTATAGCGTTGGCGTAAACGGCGTGGAGGATTGACAAAAATACGACCTTGATAGGCATCCACAATCATTTCTGCATCATCAAGCGTGTTAACTGGTAGTTCAGTTACGCCAACCACAGTTGGAATTCCTAGTGCCCGAGCCACAATCACCATATGTGAATTGGCTGCACCTTCGGATGTAACAATGGCAGCAATATTATCAACTGGTAGTTCAACTAACGCAGCCGTACTGATTTCTTCACCAATTAAAATACTGTCTGGGCTAAGCTCGCGGTGGCTAGAATCTTCTTTCTGCAAAGACGCTAAAATACGGCGGCCTAAATCTTTAAGATCAGAAACTCGCTCACGTAAGTAGTCATCTTCCATTTGTGAAAATAAAGCAGTGTGCTTTTCAATCACACGGCGAACAGCCCCTTGGGCCCAATGTCCATCGCGAATAAGTTCTTTAATTTCGGCTGGTAATGCATTTTCATCAAGCATTCTTAAGAAAACGCTGAATAGGGCGCGTTCTTCTGCCATTAATGAATCATGCATTTTTTCATCTAAAGAACGAATCTCTAAGCGAACTGATGAAATGGCTTGATCTAAAATTCGAAGCTCATCACTAATATCTTCAGCTTCACGGTCAGGTACTGAACCTAAGTCGGCAGGAGGATATAAAATAATAGCTCGACCTAAAGCGACGCCACCTGCACCTGAAACACCCTGAAAGGTTTTATAGGCTGGGCCATTGCTTGGTTTGCGAAAAACATCAATATTGCCGACCGCATGGGCATGCGCAATAACACCTGAAAGTTGTGCACACAGCGTGACTAAAAACGACTCGGCGGCTTCGCTAAAATCTTGAGGAAGTTTGTTTTGTACAACTAAAACGCCCATAACCTTACGGCGATACATGACAGGTACGCCAAGGAATGAGTTGTAAATTTCTTCACCTGTTTCTGGTAAATACAAGAAACGCTCATGTTTTGGTGCATTGTCAAGGTTAACAATTTCTTCGCGTTGCCCTACCAGACCGACCAAGCCTTCGCCTAATTGTAGGGAAACATGGCCTACTGACTCTGGATTCAAGCCTTTTGAGGCCATTAATACATAGCGCTGATTTCGTTCATCGAGTAAATAAATAGAACAAACATCCACTTTCATGGCCTCAGCAACCTGATTGACCATAATGTCTAGTGATTCATGCAAACTGACGGACGCATTTACTTCTTGGACAATGCGCCGTAGAGTGTCGAGTTGCATGTTTGACATGGATGTATACTCCAGTATTTTTTAGACTATGAATGTATTTATAACAGCACTTTTAATAAAAATCATTTGCTAGATAAATGATTTTTAGGGTAATTGTTGCATCGGCAACTGTGTACACAACTCCACCATGGCTTTACGATAAACGTCACGCTTGAAGTTCACCACTTGTCCAAGAGGATACCAATAGCTGACCCACTGCCATTCATCGAATTCGGGCGGGTCGGAGAGGTTTAACTGAATATTTTTTGCAGACGCATTTAATTTCAGTAAAAACCATTTTTGTTTCTGTCCGATACATACGGGGTCAGAGTCTGACCGAATGTAACGATGTGGCAAACGATAACGCAACCAACCTTTGGTTTGCGCAATAATCTGGACATGTTCGGGCAATAAGCCGATTTCTTCTCTCAGTTCTCGAAAAAGTGCCTGTTCAGGGGTTTCTCCAAACTGAATGCCTCCTTGTGGAAATTGCCAAGCATTGTGACCAATGCGCTTTGCCCATAAAACCTGTCCATCATCGTTTGCCAAAATGATCCCGACGTTCGGTCGGAAACCTTCTGAATCGATCATTTGGCTACCTAAATATTGTCTATATCGTTGACTTTAATCGCGGGGACAAACACTTTTTTATGTCCAGCTCGAAAAGATCAAAGTAAAATGTTTAAATTGCTACGATCTTAACGAATTTCTATCGACTAGCGGAGATAGATTTACATTTTTTTTCTTAAATTTCAGTTTAAACGAGAATTTTCATGAAACTGGCGTTGTTTGATTTAGACCACACCTTGTTAAATACCGATTCAGACCATTCTTGGGGTGAATTTTTAGTCAATGAAGGTTTGGTTGATCCGGTTCATCATCGTCAGATGAATGATAAATTTTATGAAGATTACAAAGCAGGGCAACTTGACCCCTATGCTTATAATGAATTTGTCTTTGGATTTTTAACAAAGCACGACAATAATTACTTAACTGAACTTCACCAGTTGTTCATGCAAAAAGTGATTCGCCCACAAATGCGTCCAAAAGGTTTTGATGCCATCAAAAAACATCAGGACTTAGGACATACGATTGTCGGGATTACTGCAACAAGTGATTTTATTACTGCGCCGATTTTTCGTGAATTTGGTATTACTGAAATTTTGGCAACCAATGCTGAAGTCGCTGATGGGAAGTATACAGGTAAAGTTGCTGGTTTAGCGTGTTATCAAAAGGGCAAACTTGCACGTCTAGATGGGTGGTTGGAAGGTCGTAGCGTGTCTGAGTCTTGGGCTTATTCAGATTCAATCAACGATCGCTTTTTGCTTGAATATGCAACTCACGCGATTGCGGTAAACCCTGATGATCGTCTTGAAAAACTGGCTCAGGAAAATAATTGGGACATTCAGGACTGGTCGCTTAGCTCATCATAATTTGAACCATTATAAATCTAATAGGATGCCAGTTCAAAGTTGGTGGTATCCTTTAGTTAAATTAAAACTACGAGAAGAAAAACGATAATGGCTAAAAGCAACCGTATTAAAATTAAAAGAGGCAATGGTTTTTTTCATGAGCTCATAGATCAGCTACTCACTGTTCTTTTGGGTGAGCTGTTAATTTATATTATTATTTTATTTTTTATGAGCGCCTTTGGCGCAATTATATTTGCTGCTATCTGTTTTAGTTGGGGCGTACTGTTTTTACTGCTACCTTTTGCTGTTCTGATTTATATCCTTTTTAAAAAATATAGTCATTAATTAGTAGTTATTCCTGCATCATTTTAATCAGTTCTTGCATAGCTCTAGATTGAGTACGTGCAGGATGCCATACCATGCCTAACTGACGATTCATTTCTACATCTAAATCAAGCTGCTGCATATCTTGATTCAGTAAAGTTTTTGGCAAAACTGACCAACCTAAACCAATAGACACCAGCATACGAATAGACTCAAGCGGGTTATTGCTCATGGTGATTTTAGGTTTAAGCCCTTGTTTTTCAAACTCGGCTAAAGTGATTTGAGCAGTGTAAGTTTGTGCGGCGGGTAACAAGCTTGGGTATTCAATGAGGTCTTGTAAGGTCAGATTCGTTTTTTGTGCCAGTGGATGAAAAGGGGCAGCAACAAAAACTAAAGGGTCATTCCAGATGGTAATGTAGTTAAGGCGATCATCACCTGAAGGGGGAAGTGTTAAAAATGCTAATTCTAAATCACCAGCGAGTACTTTTTCGTGCGCTTGCTCTGAGTCAACAAAATGCACATCTAAAGTCACTTGCGGAAATTGTTGAACAAAGTGTTTAAGGGGCGCGGGTAAATGATGCAAGCCAATGTGATGACTCGTTCCAATTTTTAAACGACCTTGTATCTGAGTTTGTTCATGGCTGAGAGTGTGATGGATATCGCCAAGCTCATTTAGCCAGTTTTTAACTTTGGGTAATAGTGAATGAGCAGCATGAGTTGCTTGAACCCCACGGCCTGCCGACTCAAATAGTTTTACACCAAAATATTCTTCTAAACTGTGAATCCGTTTGGTTACAGCCGGTTGAGTAATGAATAGTTGATCTGCTGCCACAGAGATAGACCCTGTTTCCATAACTTTTACAAAAGCTTCAAAGGCTGCAAGATTCATAATACAACTCAACTTGGAATAGAAAAATCGAGGGGCTAAAGTTGCCAAGCCAAAATCGTATCATGCTTGCAGCGAAACGAGTTAGAAAGTTGTGAATTACCGCACTAATCTTAGCCTAAGCTGTTGTTTCTTCCTTTGCTAAAGCTGAAATGCGACGATCTTTAGCAGCCCATACTTTTTCATGAAAGAAAAACGCAAATGCTTGTACGGTTGGTTCGAGCATACTTAATGTTAAAGCCATCCATAGGTTACCTGTGACTAGATAAGCAACTAGCATTGCTACACTAATATGCATAATGTAATAGCTGAATGTTTTCTTTAAAGTACGTTGATTATTGATAACAAATTTTTGGATTTTAGCCATGATCATTCTCTTTAGCCACTTTTGATATTTTTAGTATAGAGTTTAGAGTATAAGATTAAAAATTGATTATGCAAATGATAATCATTAACAAAAACGATTTATTAAATTTGATGTGTATGGAAGGGATTATGATTCATTCTAAAAAGTTTTCTAATTTATAAAAATGATAAATTAGATTTATGTAAAACTCTGGCTATAATCGAAGAAAGATTAGAATTACCCAGTCCAATGGAGCAAGACGACATGGCAGGCAAAACTTTATATGACAAATTGTGGGATGACCACGTTGTTTCACAGCGTGATGATGGCTCATGTTTACTTTATATTGACCGTCATTTATTGCATGAAGTGACTAGTCCACAAGCATTTGAAGGTTTGCAACTTGCGGGTCGTCAACCATGGCGTTTAAGTGCAAACGTTGCTACACCAGACCATAACGTTCCAACATCTAAAAAGGAACGTGAGCAAGGCATCGCGGGTATTGAAGATGAGACGTCTCGTATTCAGGTTCAAACCTTAGATGACAATTGTAAAGCCTTTAATATTGTTGAATTTAATATTAACGATATCCGTCAGGGGATTGTGCATGTCGTTGGACCTGAACAGGGCTTAACTTTACCCGGCATGACCGTGGTGTGTGGTGATTCACATACAGCAACACACGGTGCTTTTGGTTGCTTGGCACATGGTATTGGAACATCTGAAGTTGAACATGTTTTAGCCACACAATGTTTGATTCAGAAAAAATCTAAAAATATGTTAATCCGTGTAGATGGCGTGCTAGGCAAAGGTGTAACACCAAAAGATGTGGTGTTGGCAATTATTGCTAAAATTGGTACCGCAGGTGGTACGGGTTACGCGATTGAATTTGGTGGTCAGGTGTTCCGTGATATGTCGATTGAAGGGCGTATGACGGTATGTAACATGGCGATTGAAGCAGGTGCTCGTGTAGGCATGGTTGCTGTCGATGACAAAACCGTTGAATACGTGAAAGGCCGTAGCTATGCACCAAAAGGCGAGCAATGGGAACAAGCAGTTGCTTACTGGGACACTTTGCATTCAGATGAAGATGCTGTTTTTGATGCAGTCGTTGAATTAAATGGTGCAGAGATCGAACCACAAGTGTCTTGGGGAACTTCACCTGAGATGGTTATTCCGGTCACTGAAGCTGTACCAACCTTAGAACAAGCAAAAGATGATGTTCAACGCAATGACTGGACACGTGCTTATCAATATATGGGCTTAAATGCAGGTCAAGCATTAGCTGATATTCAACTTGACCGTGTCTTTATTGGTTCTTGCACTAACTCTCGTATTGAAGATATCCGTGCTGCGGCTGAGGTAGTTAAAGGCCGTAAAGTGGCGTCTAGCATTAAGCAAGCCATGATTGTTCCGGGTTCAGGTTTAGTTAAGCAACAGGCAGAAAAAGAAGGCTTGGATAAAATCTTCTTAGAAGCTGGTTTTGAATGGCGTGAACCAGGTTGTTCAATGTGTTTAGCAATGAATGCAGATAAATTACAACCAGGTGAACACTGTGCATCGACGTCTAACCGTAACTTTGAAGGTCGTCAAGGCAATGGTGGTCGCACTCACTTGGTGAGCCCAGCAATGGCGGCAGCGGCTGCAATCGCAGGTCACTTTGTTGATGTTCGTTCATTTTAATTCGGTCTGGAGCAAACCATGAAAGCTTATACAGTTGAACAAGGTATCGTTGCACCATTAGATCGTGCCAATGTTGATACAGATTTAATTATTCCAAAACAGTTTTTGAAATCAATCAAACGTACCGGTTTTGGCGATAACTTATTTGATGAGCTTCGTTATTTAGATGAAGGTTATCCGGGACAAGATAATTCAGTACGTCCAAAAAATCCGGATTTTGTTTTGAACCAGCCACGTTATCAAGGAGCAAATGTTTTAATTGCTCGTACTAACTTTGGTTGCGGTTCAAGTCGTGAGCATGCGCCTTGGGCATTAAATGAATATGGTTTTCGTACTGTTATTGCGCCAAGCTTTGCTGATATTTTCTTTAATAACTGCTTTAAAAATGGCATGTTACCTGTCATTTTGTCAGAAGAAATTGTTGATCAGTTATTTAAAGAATGTGCTGCCAATGAAGGATATCAATTAACAATTGATTTAGCAGCTCAGGAAGTGCGTACTCCAGCAGGTGAAGCTTTTAAATTTGAAGTTGACCCATTTCGCAAGCATTGCTTGTTAAATGGCTTGGATGATATTGGTTTAACGCTTCAAAATGCGGATGCAATTCGCGCTTATGAAGAAAAAACTAAACAGGTTCGTCCTTGGGTATTCCAAGAGTTAAATTAACCTTTTGGTACATTTTAAACATAGCCATGGCGTAGCGTTCAAACTCTTGCTAACATGCTAAAGCATAAAAACACCTTAAAATTATGCACTAGATGAGGATTGGGCTTGAACAATGAAGAGGAACGTTACTCATAGCTTTTTGTTGAGCCTGTGCGCAATAACACTCAGTGCTTGTCAGAGCACATACAATGTAGTGGATACTGTCCGTATTAAGCAGGCTGAACAAGAAAATTTGGGGCAGAATGCAGCAATATATTGTTCGGGCGCGAAGAGTTGTGAATTTGAACGACTCAATGATATTACTGTAGTGGATGCACAAACACGACGAATTAGTAATCAGGCAATTCATCAAGGAATTGTACGGTTGCACGGTTCAGTGCTTAGCCAAACCAACAGTTTATATTTATCTGTGCCTGCGAAACAATATGAAGTGGTGATCCGTTTCTATCCGATTTCTCCAGATCGGGCCGAAACAATCCATGTGATTCACCAGTTTAATGCCAACCATCGCTATACATTTAAAATGTACCGAGACAAAACTAACCGTTCGGGTAGTTTGCTGAATGTTTCTGTGCCAGATCCATTATGTGTCGATTTAGAGCAAGATGAGCGTGTGATTCGCCGTTTTTGTCGACCATTTGATGTAACAACAGGGCTAGGCGAGTTCCTTGAACAGAAAAAACTAACACCGCGGTAGTCATAACACTGCTTGTTTTTTGGAAAATGGAAAAAGTTCATGTCTAAACAGATTTTAATTTTAGCTGGTGATGGTATTGGTCCTGAAATTGTTGGGGCAGCAGAAAAAGTATTAAATACAGTAAATGAAAAATTTAATTTATCATTGACTTGGGAACATGGCCTATTGGGCGGTGCTGCAATTGATGCACATGGCGAACCGTATCCAGCTGTAACGAGTGAACAGGCAAAAAAAGCTGATGCAATTTTACTGGGTGCAGTAGGCGGACCAAAATGGGATGCGATCGAGCGTTCTATTCGTCCTGAACGTGGTCTTTTAAAAATTCGTAGTGAACTCAACTTGTTTGCTAACTTACGCCCAGCGATTTTATATCCGCAATTAGCAGATGCTTCTAGCTTAAAACCTGAAATTGTTGCTGGTTTAGATATTCTGATTGTTCGTGAGCTTACTGGCGGTATCTATTTTGGCCAGCCACGTGGTATCCGTGAACTCGAAAACGGCGAAAAACAAGGCTATAACACTGACGTTTATTCTGAAAGTGAAATTAAGCGCATTGCAAAAGTTGCTTTTGAACTTGCAGGATTACGTGGTGGTAAAGTCTGTTCAGTCGATAAAGCGAACGTTTTAGAAGTAACAGAACTTTGGAAGCAAACCGTTACTGATTTGCAGCAAGCGAGTTATTCAAACATTCAGCTTTCTCATATGTATGTCGACAATGCTGCAATGCAGCTTGTACGTGCACCAAAACAGTTTGACGTGATCGTAACTGGTAACTTGTTTGGCGATATCTTATCTGATGAAGCGGCAATGCTTACAGGCTCAATCGGCATGTTGCCATCAGCTTCTTTAGATGAAAATGGCAAAGGCATGTATGAACCTTGTCATGGTTCTGCACCTGACATTGCAGGTCAAAATGTGGCGAATCCATTAGCAACTATTCTTTCGGTTGCAATGATGCTTCGCTATACATTCCGTGAAGAAGCTGCCGCAAAAGCAATTGAAGATGCGGTAGGTCAAGTACTTGATCAAGGCTTGCGTACAGCAGATATTATGTCTGAAGGTATGACAAAAGTGGGTACAGCCGAGATGGGTGAGGCAGTTGTCGCTGCTCTTGCTTAAAAGTTTCTTATAAAAAAACGCAGCTCAACGCTGCGTTTTTTTATGCCTATGTTTTAGCAAGCTTTACCTTCATATTGAATAGACTGTGCAATATTATTCTTAAGCTGAAAAATAACTTTGCAGTTGAAATTCACATCGTAAGAATTACCACCAAGATTACCTGACTGTATAGCGACCGAATTACCTCTCATATCGACATTACTCACCATAGGAATTGGGATATTTATCGGTCGTAGAATGGTATAAATCAGCTGATCTTGCGTTTTTTGTGGTGTTTTTAATACCTGAAAACCAAGACTTCTTAGATTTAGATCTTGTTGAATGGTTGCGGCAGGTTTACCGAGAAACCCTTTTAAATATTCTTGTAAATTTACAGATTGGTGTGGATGGCTAGTGCAACCGTTCACATTCATCATGATTAAACAAAGTAGGCCAATTTGATATCGGGTATCTATATTCATTTTTATCTCAATAAAAAAATTATATTTGTTATTAAAGAACAATAGGTTGGATTTGAATACTTGTAAAGTAAAAAAGGAAGATTATGATAAATGAAAGGTGAACTTATCTTTAGACTTATCCTTATATTCAAACCGTTCTAATAATAATTTCATAGAAAACTTAAGGAAGAAAAGTATGAGAAAAATTGCTTTTGCATTTTTATGCAGTTTAGGAATGACTGTCGTCTACGCTGATAACTGTGATAGTGCCCGTAATACTTATGATGATATTTATTGTACAAATAAAATTTATGCGAGTGCAGATGCAGACCTGAATAAGAATTATCAAGCATTGCGAGTAAAGTTAAATACCGCGCAAAAAAATATTCTTAAGAAATCTCAGCTCGCATGGATACGTCAACGTGATGCTGAGTGTACAGATTCAAATAGGAATAGCGTAGACGTGCAATGTCGTTTACAGACAACGCAGGAAAGAAACCATTGGCTGCAAGAAAGGTTGCGTGAATGCCAAACGGTAGGATGTAAAACCAGTCGCTTAAGTGAATAAATGACGCAATAAAAAAGCCACATTATGAAGTGGCTTTTTTGCATTCACTAATTAGCGAGCACGGTACGTAATACGACCTTTAGTCAAGTCATATGGTGTCATTTCGACTTTTACACTGTCGCCAGTAAGAATACGAATATAGTGTTTACGCATTTTACCAGAAATGTGTGCAATAACTTCGTGACCGTTTTCAAGACGTACACGGAACATCGTATTAGGAAGCGTTTCGGTGACAACGCCTTCGAACTCAATGAGTTCCTCTTTATTGGCCATAGCCTACCTGATGATCAAATTGGGAAGGCGCAAATTATAGTCAATTTATTTAAAAAAAACAAGATAGACATACTTCTACTCAAGCATCTGGTTAAAGTATGACTAATAAAAAAAGATGTAATTTTTTTCACAAAAGAAGTGTAATTCTGTTGTCAGTTCGGTCAATCAACGCTAATCTAAAATCATAGTTATTAGGGACTGTTAATTGCGTAAAAGTCAACGGCCCTAAATATCAATGAAGTATCTACATGGAAGGGCACTGCGTGGGTCAGCTAACAGATGCATCAGTTGTATTACGCTTTGGCTATCAAGCGATTCGTCGTGCGGGATTGCCAACAGAAGAAATATTAACCAAAGCGGGAGTTGCTTTAAATCAGGTTGATACAAATGCACGTACACCGTTAAGTGCACAGTACGCCTTTTGGACTGCTGCTCAGGAAGTCAGTAAAGATCCAGATATCGGTCTGCATTTAGGCGAGCATTTGCCTTTGTATCGTGGTCAGGTCATTGAACATCTATTTATTAGTAGTGATACCTTTGGTGAAGGCCTAAAGCGGGCTTTGGCTTATCAGCGCCTCATTAGTGATGCATTCGATGCGAAACTGGTGATTGAAGAAGGGCGCTGTTATTTAACCAATGGCGAACAGACCGGTGCTGATAATCTTGTTAATCGACATTTCTCTGAATGTGCAATTTCGGGCATCCTTAGATTTTTTAAGTTTATTACCGAAGGTCAATTTCACCCGATTTTTATCGATTTTAACTTCAACGAAGGCGCAGCCGCGGATGAGTATTTCCGCGTATATGGTTGTCCGGTCAGTTTAGGTCAAAAAGAAACGCGTTTATATTTTGATCCAGCTATTCTAGATTTTCAGCTTTGGCAAGCAGAGCCTGAGTTATTGCAATTGCATGAGCAGCTTGCGATTGAAAAACTACAAGAATTAGCGCGTTATGATTTGGTGGGTGAAGTTCGTAGAGCAATTGGTTCAACGCTGGAAAGCGGAGAAACAACTTTAGAGACAGTTGCAGCTCAGTTAAATATTACACCGCGCCGCTTACGTACTCAGCTAAGCGAAGCCAATACCAGTTTTCAGCAAATACTTTCTGACTATCGTTGCCGTTTGGCTAAAAAGCTTTTGGCCAATACCAGTGAGAGTGTTGAACGTATTGTATATTTAACGGGCTTCTCTGAACCAAGTACGTTCTATCGGGCATTCAAACGCTGGACAAATGAGACACCAGTTGAATACCGGAAACGTAAACAGCATCGCTAGATAAGTATAAGTCGAGCAGGCTAAGCTTACTCAGGTAAGTTTAGCCAATGTGGGCCAAGTGGTGGCTGTGGCAAATCAAATTGCTCAGGATAGTTACACTGAATAAAATAAAGACCATCTGGTGGCGCAGTGACTCCTGCCGCCTTACGATCTTGTGCAGCAAACATTGCATCGATATGGTCAACTTCATACATGCCTTGACCAATTTCGAGTAAACATCCAACAATATTGCGAACCATATGGTGTAAAAAGCCATCTGCTTGAATGTCTAGAACCAAATAGCGCCCATATTCAAATAAACGGCAATGTTTTACATGTCGAACAGGCTGATTTGACTGGCAGGCTGCTGCGCGGAAGCTTTCAAAGTTATGAGTCCCTTCAAATTTGCTAGCTGCTTCAATCATCTTTTTCACATCTAACTGTTGATAAATGTGAGTAACCTGTTTATGTAATAGTGCAGGCCGATGAGGCGTGTTATATATAATATAGCGGTAACGTCGAGCAGTCGCTTTAAAGCGGGCATGAAAACTTTCATCCATCAGTTTAATCCACTGAATGGAGATATCTTTAGGTAGCTGGCTGTTTGCTCCTCTTAACCATCCCGTTTCTGGACGAATGGCATTCGTATCGAAGTGTGCCACCATATTTGTCGCATGTACGCCTGCATCGGTACGACCAGCACCATGAAGTGCTATAGGTTCATTTGCGACTTTGCTAAGCACACGTTCAATGGTTTCTTGTACGCTGGCAACGCCTGGCTGTTGTGTTTGCCAACCTCGATATTGAACTCCGCTAAATTCAATACCGACTGCATAACGTTGCATAGCTTTACCTCTATTTAATGCAAGTTTTCGTTCCAATGGCTGAGCCACTGTTCTGGGGTTGAGTATTTTAAATAGATTTGAAGTGCTTTTGCATAGAGATCTGCATGACTATGTGCATCACTAATGACAATTTTTGCAGTTTTGGTCCACTCACTAATCGCATAGCGTTGATCAATACCACCAAAGGTAACCTGAGTGGTAAGAACTGGAACGCAGCCATGTGTATAGAGCTCATCTAATGTTGCTAGTAACTCTTGATTAACGGCTATGTTTCCAGTACCAAAACCCTGTAATACTAAAAATTGAGGTGGGGCTGGCAGTAAGTTTCGTAATTGCTGAACAAGTTGAGTAGTCGCGATAGGTTGCATCATCCAATTCAAAATTTGAAAAGATGCTGCACGCTCGATTTGCGTATCTTGCACAATCAGCCTATTTTGCTGAGGTGTAAATTCAGACTCAGCTTTAAGGCCGGAAAAAGCGTCAAGTTCAGTCGTATGTGTCTTTAACACAGTTTGTGCATGAAATACTTGATGATGAAAAGCAAGGTAAGTACCCACTGGTAAGCTAATCGCCTGCTCTAATGCAAGATATAAATTATCAATTGCATCAGTAAACTCACGGGTATTATCTCCTTGAATGTTAAGAAGAGGATATTGACTGCCAGTAATAACCACATGACAACTCTGTCCTAAAAAACGAGCTAGAGTCGCAGAAGCATAACTGAGTGTATCTGTACCATGAATAACGACGAAGTGCTGATAGCCTTCGAGTTGGAGCTGTTGTATACGTTGAATAAGACGTAGCCAATCAGGCGCTGTACAAGCGCTGCTATCTACAATATTGGGTGCAGCAAAACAGTCAACCGTTAAGTGAGGCGGTATAACTTTCTCAAGTTGAGGCAAAAACTGGTCATAAGGCATAGGCGCTAAAGGTTCACCTACACAACCAAAAGTACCACCCATATAAAATAAGGCTATTTTTTTCATCTTTTTCAGGCATAAAAGCAGTCATCTTTGACTGCTTATGGTAAAACGATCAGCTTTAAGAAGCTATGCGATTTAGTAGATTTTTCGCACGTTGTTGTTGCTCTGTGTTGAATTTTTGCTCATTACTTGCCAACAAAGCATGAGCGGCTGGGTAAGCACCTAACTTGATGTACTGCTCTGCAAGTTGTAAGTCGAGTTCATTTTCATCTAACTGTTTTAATTCTGGAAAAGCTTGGACAAGTGGGTCGTTGTTTTCAAGACTAAGTTCTGATTCATTTAAATTCGGTTGGTTATCTTCAGACTCTATAGGGTTTAACGAAAACTCAAGGGTTTCAATTGATAACGGCTGAGTTTGAATATTTTCTTCTAAGACGGTTTCTTGAGAGATATTGCTTTGTGAAGCAGTGTCTTTATCTATTGAAAAATCACTAAAATCAAGATCAATGTCTGGCGTAGCGGTTGTATCAATTTTGATTGTTTCAACAGACAATTCAGAGGTAGTCTCAAAAGACTTTTCTGCTTTATTTGGGATAGACTCTAAATCAAATGAAAACTCTAAAGTATTTAAGTCATTTGTTTCACTGTCTGTTTCAGTGCTAATTTTATCTTCAGGTTTAGCAGAACCGATTTCTGTTGTTTTTTGCTCAAATGAGAAATTAAATTCTAGAGGTTCAACTTCAACAGCAGGTTCTTGTTTTACAGGTGTATAGTCTTTCTGCAAGTCATCGAAAGAAGCTTCAGAAGAACTTGTTGTTAATTGGTCAAACTGAGCTGTTGTGTCAGGTGTATTTTTTGGTTCTTTGTATGTTTGAGCTTGAGGGAAATCGATGGCATCAGATTGTCTTGAAGACTCATATTCTTTTTGTCTAGTTTCTGCTTGAGCCACTATTTTATTTAATGTCAAGCTACGAATATGACTAATCAATTGCGTTATGGCAAATTCATCTTTCTGTGCAATATGAACTTCAAGCAATAATAAATAAAGCTCATGTTGAGTATTATCTTTTTTTAACGCCTGATTCACTTGAGCTTCAGCGGCTGAATATTGCTTTTCTTGAATGAGCTGTTGGATTTTTTGACGTACAGCTTCTGGAACAGGACTGCTCTGTGGAATAGCTAGAAGTGTTTCTTCTACCTCATGTGCTTTACTTTTTTCACGGGAGTTTTTACTCGATTTAGAGTTTGCTTTTTTATTGGTTTTTTTATTTAGCGTTTTAGGGGAGGTGGCCTCTTGTTTCTGGCTATTCTCGCGTTTTTTTAAAATAACAGCGACCACGAGTAATATGATGAACGGAATCACATATAGCATTACTTTCCCCTTAAAAAATAAATATTTGCAATATAAAGCGAGCTAACTCTGGTTTTAACTTAATGTTTTTGCTTATGAGTTTGCTGCTGTGCTTGTAACTGCTGTTGTAACTCTGCCAAACGTGCATTCAAAAGTTGAATACGCTGGTCTTTTAAACGTAAAGTTTGATTCAGTTTGGTTACATTCCTTTGTAATGTAACGTTTTTTTCTCTTTTTGTCATAACTTTTACTGCTAACTCAGTATTGTTTTGACTTTGTTGTGTGTTCTTTTTAGCACTTCCATGGGTAGAATTTTGGCTGTTTTCAGCCACGATACTCATTTCTGCTTGTTGCAAACGGTATTTAGCTTGGCCAGAAGGTGATTTTGCAGTACGCGTTATTTCTGTTTTTGATTTATTTTGCTGAGTTTTAGTGGCAGGAGTGTGGGAGAGTTTTAGAGCGATTCCCTGACGTAAACGGTTTACATCACCTTGGATAAAAGCATGCTGGTTTTGTTTTTGAATATCGTGCATGACTTTCGCAACTGGCTGTTTGGTTTTCGCTGCAATACGATTAGCAATGCTCCATAAAGACTCATTGTGTTGTACTACATATTTACCTGAAGTTATTGGTCCTCTAGACGAACTTAGGGTTTGTTTCTTTGCAGAATTTTGACTGAGCTTTTTGGATGAAACAGACTTCTTTTGTACTGCTAAATTTTTAACCGACGTTTTTGGTGAATTATTTGCATCTGACTTAGTGAGAGCTTTGGTTTTCGCCTGATCAGGAGTAGGACTTATTGCAATTTGTTGAGCTGCCTGAGCCGAAGATTTTTCGCTAAGTGAGGGAGTTGAATTCGTATTTATCGCGGGGGCAGTCCCAGCGTTGATATTAAGACTTTGTTCACTATTTGAGTTTATTGTAGTTGGGGGCGAAGTTAATGAAGCATATTGGGTACTTTCTGGCAGATTTAAAGCAATATCCTTTTCATTCAGGACAAGCTGAGGTGATAAAGTACTTTCGTTATTTTCGGTCTTTTTTATAGAAGAGGGCTTAATTACAGTTTTGATATGCTGCAAACGAGTTGCAGAGCCTTCACTGATTTTTACAACAATATTGAGTTCAGGATCAATAACAGGGCGGGATGAGGTAATAACAATAACCCCAGAACCTTGACCATTTTGGCGTGTATAAAAATTAAGATTTCCCGGCGGCTGATGAGTTACGTCCAAAGCACTTAAATCTTCGGGGGTTGCTAAACTGACTTGCAAAGTGGAATTGGGATCAGCTTGCTGGAAGTTCATTTCTGCATATAACAAATCGCCGGGCGCGGACTGAATTTGTATAGGGTCTAATGTAATCGCATAAATAGAAGGCGAAGACATAATGGTGAAAATGGCAATTTTTAATTTGTTATAAACAGTCATCTCAATCCATGACCTAATAAGTCGTAAAGTCGTTCAAAATTATACAATAATGAAATGTAAATAAATTGTAAATTTTTCACAAACCAGTTACGAAAAAGCCGATCTAATGTGATCGGCTTTTTGTTTTGACTGAATAATTCAGACCAAATTATGAGTTCTTATATTCTACTAAGATACGTAACATGCGACGTAAAGGTTCAGCAGCGCCCCAAAGTAATTGGTCACCTACTGTGAATGCGCCTAAATATTCTTTACCCATATTAAGTTTACGCAAACGGCCAACAGGTACAGTTAAAGTACCAGTTACAGCAACAGGTGTAAGGTCAGTCATAGACGCTTCACGAGTGTTTGGTACAACTTTCGCCCATTGGTTTGAAGTACGAATCATATCTTCGATTTCATCAAGTGGGACATCTTTTTTCAACTTGATCGTCAATGCTTGAGAGTGACAACGCATCGCGCCAATACGGACACAGTGACCATCAATTGGAACAATTTGTGAATTACCCAAGATCTTGTTGGTTTCAACCTGACCTTTCCACTCTTCTTTTGACTGACCGCTTTCAAGTTGCTTATCAATGTAAGGAATCAACGAACCAGCTAATGGCACGCCAAAGTTAGCAGATGGGAAACCTTCACCACGTTGTAACTCAGCAACTTGACGATCAATATCCAAAATTGCAGATTTAGGATCATCTAACAATGTTTTGGTATTGTTATATAAGTAGCCCATACCAGTAATAAGCTCACGCATGTTTTGTGCGCCAGCGCCTGATGCTGCCTGATAAGTCATAGCAGTCATCCACTCCACCAAATTATTTTGGAAAAGTGAACCTACACCCATCAACATAAGTGATACTGTACAGTTACCGCCAACGAAAGTTTTGGTGCCGTTAACTAAGCCGTCTTTGATAACGTTAAGGTTTACTGGGTCAAGAACGATGATTGCATCATCTGACATACGTAAAGTAGAGGCTGCATCAATCCAGTAGCCATTCCAACCAGTTGCTTTTAACTGTGGGAAAACTTCAGACGTATAGTCACCACCTTGACAGGTAATAATGACATCCATTTGCTTCAGACTATTAATGTCTGTAGCTTCCATAAGTGCTGGGGCAGTCTTACCACCAAATGAAGGAGCTTCACCACCTGCATTACTGGTAGAGAAATAAAATGGCTCAATATGAGCAAAATCATTCTCTTCAACCATACGTTGCATAAGGACGGAACCGACCATCCCGCGCCAACCGACCAGACCTACTTTCATGTCATTTTGCCTCGGTGCGTTAAAATTGTTAGGGGGAGTTGAGTGTATCAAAAGTGTCCACAACTGCAAGCGTTACAGAAAGAAAACACCATGTTTATTGAGTAGAATATCTTGTTTATGTTACATACAAAATTGATAAAGATGACAAAAAATTTAAAAATCAAATCATCTTAAAAGAGAAAATTCAATGATTTATATCGAAGTTTTAGCTGGTCTGGTGATTTGGTTAAGTTTCTGGTCACTTATTCCTCGTGATGAGTGGTGGTTTCGAGGCGCCGATTTCCCCCGTTTGCAGATTTTATTTGTTGGACTATTAGCCTTTGTGGGCATGCTGTTTTGGCCTACCGAATGGAATCTATGGCGTGAAATATTGCTTGCTGTGCTCATCGCTGCCATCGCCTATCAGCTTAAAATGGTTTTGCCTTATACCTTGCTCTGGAAAAAACAGGTTAAACAGGTGAAATCATCCCAGTTAGATCCGCAAAAGCAAATTTCATTAATTGTATCGAATGTTCTAACCCCTAATGATAAATATCATTTACTTCTTGAACAGGTTCAGACATTACAGCCTGATTTACTGCTTACACTGGAAAGTGATAAGACGTGGGAAAATGCTTTAAAAGAAATTGAAGAAGATTATCCTTATCGCGTTCCAGTGCCTTTAGATAATCTATACGGAATGCATTTATATAGCCGTTTACCTTTATCTAATACTGAAGTTAAATTTATTTTGAGTGATGAAATTCCTTCGATTCACACCACTGTAACGCTGCGTTCAGGAATGTCAGTCCAGTTATATTGTTTGCACCCAAAGCCACCGAGTCCAACTGAGGCGAAAGATTCGACTTTACGAGATGCCGAACTTTTAATTGTTGGGGATCAGATTAAAGACTTAGATGAAAGCTGCATTGTTATGGGGGATTTAAATGATGTAGCGTGGTCACGTACTACCCGTTTATTTCAACGTATTAGCGGATTACTTGACCCACGGGTTGGCCGACATTTCATTAATACTTTTCATGCAGATTATCCATTACTGCGTTGGTCTTTAGACCATATTTTTCATAGTACAGACTTTGGTTTAGTTAAAATGCAACGATTGCCACATATTGGATCTGATCATTTTCCTGTGTATGTCGTTTTGCAGACCGGTCGGATATTTGAACAAGTTCAAGAAGAATTGGAACAAACTCAAACCGATGAAGAAGAGGCTCAAACCGCTATACAAGAAGGAATTGCAAAGGCTGAAAAAGAAGAGAAAATAGTGACTGATGAAATCGCACAGCCTTATAAAGAGAAAAGTATATGAAAATGAAATGTAAGCAATATCGTACAAAGATTTGAGTCTAGGGCGAATAGGCAGATGGTTATAAAAAACGTATTCTACATTCATCGGCACACGGAAACGGG
This sequence comes from Acinetobacter sp. IK31, assembly GCF_035615195.1. NCBI lineage: Bacteria > Pseudomonadati > Pseudomonadota > Gammaproteobacteria > Moraxellales > Moraxellaceae > Acinetobacter > Acinetobacter sp. IK31. Next base: position 163,204 of record NZ_JANBOB010000008.1, read on the forward strand.
AATGGACGATCCCACGTAAGGATACATTAAGCTGATATGGAATAGCATCACGGATCAGATGTTGGAACGGAAACGATAAAAATAACGATTAACCTGAAAGCACAACCTCATTTACCCGAGTTTTGCAGGACGCAGAACTCGGGTTATGCTTTTTTAAATATCAAGAAAATAAACAGCTATGTATTTATCAAACTTTCAAGAGTTCAAAATTTATATTGTTAATTTAACTGATTTAGCGCGTGATGCCTTACATATCTATGCCGGCTTAGCTGTATTTTTTATAGTTGCCTTTTTTCATCATCGTCAATTGAAATCGTCTTGGGCAATATGGGCAACTATTATTATTGCTATTGGTGCAGAGTTGTTTGATGCCCGTGATGATCTGATAAATTACGGTTATTGGCGAGTTGGCGCAAGTGTACACGATATTATCAATACGGTTTTTTGGCCCTTCATAATTTGGCTTATGGTTAGATTTAAAATATTTAAAGGGTAGGTTGTAGCTTTTATAGCTGAGACGGAAAGAGATTCATTCTATATTTTTCGGCATAAGTTAACTGCATTTACCTGAGCCTTTCATAAAGTGAATTCTAGACATTGTTTATTGAATAGATAGTCACAAGTTATTGTAATTTTTGTTCTTTTTAAGAAATATTTAATTTTTAAAACTTTTTAACTACGCATATCAATAGTAAGTTTTTCTAATACTTTGGCTGTTTTTTTAGGAAGAGATACAATTTTTATTCTGTTTAAGTAATTGTTTTTTTAGTTTTTTTATCTATCAGCATGGTATTTGTTTTATTTAGATATAAATTGGGGTTGTTTAATTGGCAAATCTCAATAGAATGTGCCGATCGTTGACATGTTGGATCGTCAACAGGCATTGTTGTTTATCTCGCCGGAGCGGCGAGCTGTGATTTGTTTGTGCATTTAAGTTTCTGTTTGGAAATTACTGTACATATTGAGGTTTCACTCTTAGCTAGTGGTCTTCTCCCTCTCATATTTGATACTTTGCGGTGCATAAGGATTGTCTTATGAAGAATTTTAAATTTAGCCTTGCTTGGCAAATTTTAATTGCTTTAATCCTAGGGATAGTTGTCGGGGCTGTTTTACATAACCAGCCTGAAATCAAAGATAGTATTGTGAATAATTTTCTTGCTCCATTGGGTAAGATTTTTATTAGCTTGATTAAAATGATTGTTATTCCAATCGTTTTCTCAACCTTAATTTTAGGTATTGCCGGTGTTGGCAGTACGAAAAGTTTAGGACGACTTGGTTTTAAAACCATTCTCTATTTTGAAATTATTACGACTATTGCTATTTTGGTTGGCTTGGTTGCAGCAAATATTTTCCACCCAGGCTCAGGCATTGATATGTCTCAGTTGGTGCAGTCAGATATTTCTCAATACAAGCATACAACTGAAGAAGTTCAGTCTCAGTCACATGGTCTTATTCAAACAATATTATCGCTTATCCCAACGAACATTATTAGTTCAATGGCGCATGGCGAAATGTTACCTGTGATTTTCTTTGCTGTGTTATTTGGTGTGGGGTTATCTTCATTACCAGTAACCACTAAAGACCCATTGTTGAATGTGTTTCATGCAGTTTCAGAAACAATGTTCCGCGTAACGCATATCATCATGAAGTATGCACCTGTGGGTGTATTCGGCCTGATAGCAGTAACCGTTGCAAACTTTGGTTTCGCTTCACTTATTCCTTTGGGCAAGTTAGTCGTATTGGTATATAGTGCGATTTTGTTCTTTGCTTTAGTGGTACTTGGTTTAACTGCAAAAATGTTCGGAATTAATATCTTTATCTTACTTAAGATTTTAAAAGATGAATTGATTTTGGCATTTTCAACTGCAAGTTCAGAAACAGTTTTACCGCGTATTATGCAAAAGATGGAAGCTTATGGCGCGCCTAAAGCAATTTCTAGTTTTGTTATTCCAACAGGTTATTCATTTAACCTTGATGGTTCTACGCTTTACCAAAGTATCGCAGCAATCTTTATTGCACAGCTTTACGGTATCGAAATGTCAATTAGCCAACAAGTCATTTTAGTTGTAACTTTAATGATTACCTCTAAAGGTATTGCGGGTGTTCCTGGTGTATCATTTGTTGTGTTACTTGCCACATTAGGTAGTGTTGGTATTCCTGTAGAAGGCTTGGCATTTATTGCAGGTGTTGACCGTATCATGGATATGGCACGTACAGCGTTGAACGTTGTAGGTAATGCACTTGCAGTACTTGTAATTAGTAAGTGGGAAAAACAATACGACTCTGAAAAAGCAGCAGCTTATGAAGCATCGTTTAAATAAACCAGACTTTTTCTAGTTGTAATAAAAACCCGCGTAGATCGCGGGTTTTTTTATGGGGTTATTTCAGTACCGCCTCATATAGGGCCAGTGTCTGATCACACATGTTTTTCAAGCTAAACATGGTAACGGGGTCAACGGCTTGAGGCTGCTCAATATGTGTTTTCACTGTTTCCAGTAAAGCTGTTTCATTTTCTACTTCAACAAGACCTTGTGGATAAACATTAGATAAAATCTCGGCAACACCTCCACGGTTCCATCCAATGACCGGTGTACCTACTGAAAGCGCTTCCAAAGCCGTTCTACCAAATGTTTCAGCTTGATTAGATAGTGATAAGACAATATCGCTAAATGCTAGCCATTCACGGATATCTGAGCGGTGTCCTACAAAGGTAATTTTATCTGCTAGACCTTTGCTTTGAATATTGCTTTGCAGCTCAGTTAAATAAGCTTGTTTTTTTGTATCAGCACCCCCTACTACTACAGCATGTAGTTGAGGATATTGCATACCTAATTTTTGCATAAGGTCAATCAGACTTTCATGGCCTTTTAAACGTGTAATACGGCCGGGTAAGCAAAGTAAAAACTTATTTTCGAGTTCGGGAAATTCTTTAAAAACCTGATTAAACCATTGTGCTGAAGGTTGATAGTTATGCGGGAAAGCAGTGGGATCAATTCCACGATAAATCCGAACAATATCTTGGGGAGGGCAGTTTTTATAATGATCAGTGATGTATTTAACGACGCTGTCAGAAACAGCAATGACTTTCTCAGCCTGAGTCATAATTGCACTATAACGATTGACTGAATAAAAGCCATGCACCGTGCTAATGAGGTGAGGGCGTTTATTTGCAGGTATTTTTCTTAAAGCAAAATGAGTAAGCCAAGCAGGCACACGAGAACGGACATGAACAATGTCAGGTTGGTGTTGCTCGATTAATTGACGTAAAGGTCGAATCTGCCACAAGCTTGATAAAGATTTTTTATGAATAGGTAGAGTGAGGTGTGTAGAACCTTCAGCTTCAAGTTGAGAGACTAAGCGCCCGCCATTGGACACCACTAATGATTGATGTCCTTGCGCAATAAGTGCGCGTGCAATTTCAAGTGTGCCGCGTTCTACGCCACCGCTATTGAGTTCTGGGAGAAGTTGCATCACTTTCATTATTTTTGCCTTTAGGTTGTAGCAAAGCGGAGTCTTGCAGTTTATTCATTCAATATTTGGAGTTTACTCCTTACTTTTGTTTTGGCAAAAGTAACAAAACCATTTGTTGGACTAACGACACATCCGTGATGTCGTAGTCCAACGGGCGACATCCTTGTCGCCTTCGCACGATAGTACATGCTGGTGTTTATTTAGATGTTTATTACTACCGTGCGGCCGTTACTGAGGATTATTAATAGATTTCTTCATATCCTTCAGGACGTGTTTTAAAGCGACGGTGGAACCACATATATTGAGTTGGTGCGATCCGAAGTTGATTTTCGATAATTTTATTGACGCGTGTTGCATCATCAACTTCATCTTCACTTGGCATATTATCGACCAGAGGTTCAATCAGAACATGATATTTCGGGTTCTTAATGTCTCCATGGCGGTAGAAATATAAAGGTACAGCAACTGCTTTTGAGATTTTTAATAAGCGGCGGTGTGCAGTTACAGTTGCTGCTGGAACACCAAAGAAAGGTGCCATCACGCCTTGTTTGAGCCCAAAGTCTTGATCTGGGCTATACCAAATTGCATCGCCATCTTTAAGGTGACGAATTAAACCACGCATATCGTCATGATCGATTTGTGCTTTATAAATTGTGCCACGGCAACGATAAATCAGCATGTCGAGTAAGGGGTTGTTTTGAGGGCGATAGACAACATCAGGTTCAAAATATTGAGCACAAAGATAGCCGCCTGCATCAAGAAGCGTGCTATGAGTCCCCAGTAATAAAACACCTTTGCCTTGAGCTTGAGCATTTGTAATATGTTCTAAACCTTCAATCGTGACTCGGTTTTTGAACCAATCTGGTTTATACCAAGCATTTAATGTTTCAAACACGCCTAGCATCATATCGACAAAAACTTGTTGAGCTTGTTGCTGAACTTTATCGGCAGACCATTCAGGAAAGCAGACTTCTAAATTACGAATAGTTGTTTTACGGCGTGATTTTAAATATTTCCAAGCCAGATTCGCTACACCATGCGCCAGACGCCATTGTATGGCCCACGGTAAAATAGCCAAAAGCATTAAAAAAACAATAGCAATCCAAACACCCCAATATTTAGGCAATAAAAAGGACCATTGAAACTCACCGGGCGTATAAGACTGCTTTTGGCTCATAACGATAAAAAGATTTCAAAAAGTTAAAACTGGCAAAAGTGTATCACGAACTGAATTTATCGTCGTAATACACTGTTCAATTGAGTGTTAAGAGAGGATGAAATAAGAAGGCTGGGTTATCGGCGATTTTCTAAAAGAATTTTAACAGCGAGTCCAGCCAATACAGTTCCCATGAGCCAGCGTTGTATATTTGCCCAAAGAGGCTTTTGTTGTAGAAAAAGTGCAATACTACCCGCAGAAAGTACAATAAGAGCATTTACTGAAACGCTTACAAAAATTTGAATTGTACCGAGTTGAATTGATTGCCATAAAATACTGCCTTGTTGTGGATGAATAAACTGTGGCAGTAAAGATAAATACATAATGGCAATTTTAGGATTAAGCAAGTTGGTCGAAAAACCCATTAAAAAAAGTTTAGCTGGGGAATCTACTGATAAATCTTTTACATTAAAAATAGGGGCGGCATTTGGTCGTAGTGCTTTCCATGCAAGCCAAAGTAAATAAATTGCACCAGCAATCCGAATGGTGTCATAAGCGTAGGGAACAGCGACAATTAACGCCGTAATACCAAAAGATGCGCAAAGCATATAAAAGATAAAGCCTACAGCTACCCCACCTAAAGAGATAAATCCAGCGGTTTTCCCTTGGCAAATCGAACGAGAAATAAGGTAAATCATATTGGGACCAGGAGTGAGTACCATCGCCAAACAAATTAGTCCAAATGCCAAAATTTGAGAAAGCTCTAGCATGCGAAAACACTCCAATATTATTATGTTGTTAGGTATAACATAATTATTTTTAGAAGTCTTATATTCAAGCACAAGGCTATTTTTAAAATACTGAAAATAGCGAAGATATAATCGATTATCATTATGTGATGTATAAGCTTTGATTTTAAAAAAGCTTATATTCTTAATATAAAAAAAGAGCCCCCTTAATTTAAGGAGGCTCTTTTTTACGTTCTTTTTAGCAAAGTAAAGCTGATTAGTTTCCTTTGCTCATTTGTTCAAGCACGTCCCAGCGTTCCAATTTTTCAAGTAATAACTCGTCAATTTCTGTAAGACGCTGGCTTGCTTTTGTTGCTGCATCAGCATTACTCACAAACCATGAACCATCAGCTAATTTATTTGAGAGTTCAGCTTGTTCAGTTTCCAGCTTTTCAATTTCGGCAGGGAGTTGTTCAAGTTCACGCTGATCTTTATAACTAAGTTTGACTTTTTTAACACTGTTCTGAGCTGCGGCTTTTTCAGCTTCAGCTTTTGCCTGAGCTTTTTTTACATCAGATTTCTGATCTACAACTTTATCATCTGGACGCTGTTGTAAATAGTCTTGATAGCCACCGATGTACTCTGCAATGTTACCTTTACCATCAAATACCCACGTCGACGTTACTACGTTGTCCATAAAGGCACGGTCATGGCTAATGAGAAGCAAGGTTCCTTTGTATTCAGCTAACATTTCTTCGAGAAGCTCGAGTGTAACCATGTCTAAATCATTGGTTGGCTCATCCATTACAATCAGATTCGACGGTTTGAGCAATAATTTAGCCAGTAAGATACGATTTCGTTCACCACCAGAAAGTGCTTTTACTGGAGTACGGGCACGTTCAGGTGAAAATAGGAAGTCTTGAAGGTAGCTGTAGATATGACGGCGGTTACCATTCACATCAACAAAATCAGAGCCTTCTGAAACGTTGGCCATGACTGTTTTTTCAAGGTCTAAGGCATTACGCAATTGGTCAAAATAAGCAACTTCCAACTGGGTGCCTGTTTTAACTGAACCACCATGTTCGATTGTACCTAAAATGGCTTTAATTAATGTCGTTTTACCAACACCGTTATCACCGACTAAACCAATACGGTCACCACGCATGACAAGAGCAGAAAAATCTTTGATCAGTAGATTGTCACCATAAGATACGCTTAAGTTTTCGATATCAAAGACTAATTTACCCGAACGATTGGCGTCTTGAGTCGCCATACTCACTTTGCCTTGTTGTGAGCGACGTGCTTTTGATTCGTCACGTAAAGCTTTTAAAGCACGAACGCGGCCTTCATTACGGGTACGACGAGCCTTAATACCTTGACGAATCCAAGCCTCTTCTTCTGCTAATTTTTTATCAAATAAAGCATTCTGTTTTTCTTCTGCTTCCATTTGCTGAGCTTTAAGCTCTAAATAACGTGAATAGTTGCCTTCATACGTGCGTAAAACGCCACGATCGAGTTCAACAATTCGAGTTGCAATACTATCTACAAAAGAACGGTCATGTGAAATAAACAGAAGCGTTAAATTATTTTGATCGAGTAAGAATTTTTCTAGCCATTCAATACTTTCAACATCTAAATGGTTCGTCGGTTCGTCGAGCAGTAATACGTCTGGTTGTGTCAAAAGAGCGCGCGCTAATAAAACACGGCGTTTACGTCCACCAGATAAGTCTGCTAAGTCTGCATTTGGATCAAGCCCCATTTTACTTAAAAGAGCATTTACCTTGTTCTCTAGTGCCCAGCCGTCTAACTGGTCTAGTTTATGCTGAAGGTTACCCATACGGTCACAGGCTTCCATATCTCCTAGCATACAAGCGTCGGTCGCTTCATGATAAGCCCTGAGTACTTCTGCCGCTTCTCCGGCACCATCTGCCACAATGTCGGCTACTTTGCCTGAGTCCATTGGAACGTCTTGGGCTAACATTGAGACAGTTAAACCATTTTGAATGGAAACTTCACCAGAATCTGGTAATAGGCTTCCCTCGATGAGTTTAAGTAAAGTAGACTTACCTTCACCATTACGCCCAATTAAACAGACTCGTTCGCCACGTTCTAGATTAAAGTTCGCGCCATCGAGCAAGGCAGGTCCGCCAAAAGCAAGTTGGACATCCCTTAGGGTAATATAGGCCATAATGTTTTCCAGAATCTCAAATGAGGATTTAAATGACTAAACCACCATATCATGATGATCAAGCGTCATTGTCCGCACCCATTGAAGATTTGCAAGTGCGAATTACATTTTTGGATGATTTAGTTGAAGAATTAAATCAACAACTCGCTATTCAGACTCAAGAAATAGCTGATTTAAAAAAACAAATGCAATTTCTTTATCAACGGGTGGAATCTTCAGATTTATCCGAAGGTATTGCTCCTTTTGATCCATCAACCAATAAACCGCCCCATTATTAATAAAATGGCAAGTTCAATACTTGCCATTTTATTAGAGTTTAGTCGTAAGTTGAGCTTAAAAGCCATGTAATACGATCTTCCCTTTTGTTGTGCCACTTTCAATTTGCTGGTGAGCTAACTTTAAGTTTTGTGCATTAATCGGGGTTAAAGTTTGCGTAACTGTGGTTTTGATTTTACCTGCGTCAACAAGCTCTGCAACCTCATTGAGTAATTCACTTTGTTTAGCCATGTCTTGGGTTTGATACATAGAACGAGTAAACATAAACTCCCAGTGAACTGATACGGACTTAGATTTAAAAGGTTTAATGTCTAACTGTGCCGGATCATCAATCAGTCCAAAATGGCCTTGTGGTGCAATCAACTCGACGATGTCTGATAAATGTTGATCTGTTTGCGTGGTTGAAAAAACATATAAAGGTGCATTTAAACCAAGTTGCTTTATTTGAGGTGCTAAAGGTTGAAGATGATCTAACACATAATCAGCACCGAGTTGCTTAACCCATTCTTGTGTTTCTGATCGTGAAGCCGTTGTAATAATCGTTAGATTAGTCAATTGTTTAAGAAGTTGAATCGTAATTGAACCAACTCCGCCAGCACCACCAATGACTAAAATTGAAGTATTTTCTGGGACAACCTTTGGGACCTGTAATCGATCAAATAACATTTCCCACGCCGTAATTGCGGTTAAAGGGAGAGCTGCCGCTTCGGTAGGTTCTAAAGAATTCGGTTTATGACCAACGATGCGTTCATCAACCAACTGTAATTCACTATTACTGCCTTGGCGATTTAATGCACCTGCATACCAAACTAAATCACCAACTTTAAATTGAGAAACTTGATCTCCAATTGCTTCAACCACTCCTGCTGCATCCCAGCCAAGAACTTTCCATTGATTATTCTCCGCATTGACATTCTTACGAATTTTAGTGTCGACTGGATTAACTGAAATTGCTTGTATGCGAACCAGTAGATCATGACCTTCTGCAACAGGTGTATCTAGTTCGACGTCAATAAGTACCTCTGGCGATGTAATAGAACCTGCTTTTTGATATGCCACAGCTTTCATAATTATGATTCCTCTTGTTGAGAGTTTGATCATAACGTAAGCTTAAATTTGGTGACTACAGACAAATAACGCTCATAGTGTCAAAAAGGATACTGTAAAATGGCAAAAGCACGGCATTCTAGTTTTGATTGCTCTCCGGGTTGTTCTGTTGAGGCAGCCATTAGTTTGATTGATGGAAAGTGGAAATGCGTCATTCTTTGGCATTTGTTTAATGAAGGCACTTTACGATTCAATGAAATTCGAAAGCGCGTTCCGAGCATTACCCAAAGAATGTTAACTAATCAGCTACGTGAGTTAGAACAAGACGGGATTATTCATCGAGAAGTTTATCCTCAGGTTCCGCCTAAGGTTGAGTATTCTTTAACTGATTTAGGGCAGGGTTTGGAGCAGATCCTTCTTGCTTTAAAAACATGGGGAGATGCCCATCTTGATCAGTTTGGTAAATTGACACTTGTTGATCGCAATCAGAATCCTTAAATATATCTGAGTAAACTCACACAATTTGCACTGTGAAATGCCGATATTTTAGGTGTTGCTATCTTATTGGGTATTATTTTTATCATGTAACTTGCGTTTTCTGGTCAGCTTATGCAACTCTAATAAAAGAGATTAATAGGTTTTGCTATGGACAATATGGGAATTTGGGTTACCGTTATCATTGTTCTTTTCGTACTAGGCTCCATTTTTGGTTTAAGAGTGAGCCCTCGTGAAAAGGCACTTGGTATTATGCGTGACAAAGCTCGCAAAATAGGGCTACATCCACGCGTAATTGTTGCACCTGAATGGACACATGTTCCAATGGCGACTGAAAAACGTGCCAGCATGGTTGCTTATTATAGTGTATTGATTCCCGATGCCCGTTTATCTTTAATGCGTGCTCGCGTTATAGACGGCAAGTTAAAAGTAATTCAGGGTGATGAGAAATTTAATGATTCTCCCATTGCATTAAAAGGGATTTATGCTATTGATATGCAGGCAAACTGTGTAGGACTTTATTGGGATGAGGAATCAGACCTAAGAGCAACACAATTAGATGAGATGAAGGCTTATCTGTTGGCCTTGGCTACAGCCTGATTTTTAAATTTATTGGTATAGGAATAACATTTTATATGGCGAATACCTCGCGCTCTGCATCTCAAAGCACAGCATCTACTGCACCTGCTGCACCTAAACGTGCCTTAGTGATTGTGGAGTCGCCTGCCAAAGCGAAAACCATCAATAAATATTTGGGTTCGCAGTTCATTGTAAAGTCTTCTGTAGGTCATGTACGTGACTTGCCAACGGGCGGCAGTAAATCAACAGAGAAAAAGCCGGCTGCTCGGACCAAACTCTCTGAAGCCGAAAAAGAACAAAAAGCTAGTCAAGCTTTAGTTAACCGTATGGGAGTTGATCCAGAGCATGGCTGGGAAGCTCATTATGAAGTTCTGCCAGGTAAAGAAAATGTCGTTGCTGAACTAAAGAAACTTGCCAAAGATGCAGATGCGATCTATCTCGCAACGGATTTGGATAGAGAAGGGGAAGCCATTGCTTGGCACCTAAGAGAAGTTATCGGTGGTGATGACAGTCGTTATCACCGCGTAGTGTTCAACGAAATTACTAAAAATGCCATTCAAGAAGCATTTAAACAGCCAACACGTCTAGATCTAAATCGCGTAAATGCTCAGCAAGCACGCCGTTTCTTAGACCGAGTCGTGGGCTTTATGGTTTCGCCATTACTTTGGGAAAAAATTGCCCGTGGTTTATCTGCCGGACGTGTACAGTCTGTTGCAGTGAAACTGGTTGTTGAACGTGAACGTGAAATTCGCGCATTTATTCCTGAAGAATATTGGCAAGTTTTTGCAGATACGGTTTCTAAAAAAGATGATATTCGTCTTGAAGCGGTTAAACAGGCTGGAAAAACATTAAAGCTAAAAAATAAAGCTGAAACTGATGCTTTATTAGATGTTTTAAAAGGTGCTGAATATAAAGTTGCACAACGTGAAGATAAACCGACTAAGGTTAATCCAAGCGCGCCTTATATCACTTCAACTTTGCAACAAGCTGCAAGTACACGTTTAGGTTTTTCTGTGAAGAAAACCATGATGTTGGCGCAGCGTTTGTATGAAGCGGGTTTCATTACCTATATGCGTACTGACTCAACTTTCTTGAGTGATGATGCAGTAAGTATGGTCCGTGCACATATTGAAAGCCAATATGGTGAAAAATATATACCGGCAAAGCCAAACCGCTACGGTAACAAAGCGGGTGCTCAAGAAGCCCATGAAGCGATTCGTCCGTCAAATGTTGCGCTTACTGGTGATCAACTTGCGGGTGTAGAGCGTGATGCTCAACGTCTATATGATTTGATCTGGCGTCAGTTTGTTGCGTGTCAAATGACACCAGCAGAATATTTATCTTCTACTTTGATTGTTGAAGCAGCGAATGTTGAGTTAAAGGCGAAAGGCCGTACGCTTGTATTTGAAGGCTTCACTAAAGTACGCGGAGCGAATAAGTCAGATGACGATATTATTTTACCTGCAATTAAAGTAGGTGAAATCTTAAAGTTAGAAAAGCTCGATCCAAGTCAGCACTTTACTAAACCACCTGCACGTTTTACTGAAGCATCTTTAGTTAAAGAGCTTGAAAAACGTAGTATTGGCCGTCCTTCGACCTATGCAGCTATTATTTCTACCATTCAAGAACGTGGTTACGTTAAGTTAGAAAACCGTCGTCTTTTTGCCGAAAAAATGGGCGAGATTGTGACGGATCGTCTGGATGAAAGTTTTAATAACCTGATGAACTATGCTTTTACGGCAGATCTTGAAGGACAGCTTGATAAAGTCGCAACGGGTGAGCGTAACTGGAAAGAACTATTAGATACTTTCTATGGTGACTTTAAGAAACGTTTAACCAATGCTCAGGGTGAGCAGGGAATGCGCCGTAACCAACCGGTTGAAGTACCTGCAGTACATTGCCCTGAATGCTCACGTCCAATGCAGATTCGTACGGGTACAACTGGCGTATTCTTAGGATGTTCTGGCTATAACTTGCCACCTAAAGAGCGTTGCAAAGGTACACTGAACTTAACACCTGTTGAGTCGTTAGCTGCTCTATCTGATGATGATGGTGCTGAAACTGCTGACTTGATGTCAAAGCATCGCTGTGAGAAATGTGGCACAGCCATGGACAGCTATGTGATTGATGGTGGCCGTAAGCTTCACGTATGTGGTAACAACCCGGACTGTGATGGTTTTGAGCTTGAAGAAGGTGAGTTCAAGATTAAGGGTTATGATGGCCCAACCATTCCATGTGACAAATGTGATGGCGAAATGCAACTTAAGACGGGACGTTTTGGTCCATATTTCGCTTGTACGAGCTGTGACAATACCCGTAAAGTCTTGAAAAGTGGTCAACCTGCACCACCGCGTGTAGAACCAATCAAGATGGAGCATTTACGCTCAGCGAAACATGATGACTTTTTTGTGTTACGTGATGGCGCGGCTGGTCTATTCTTGGCAGCGAGTAAATTCCCGAAAATTCGTGAAACACGTGCACCAAAAGTTGCAGAGCTACGAAGCGTTGCAGCTCAGCTTGATCCAAAATATCAATTTATTTTGCAAGCCCCAGATGTAGATCCTGAAGGGAATCCAACAGTTGTGAAATTCAGCCGTAAGAATCAATCACAATATGTAGGTTCAGAAACACCAGAAGGTAAACAAACCAAATGGAGCCTGATTTATCAAGATGGTAAATGGGTTGAGGGCTAAACAAGTCCACAATAAAAAATGCTAGCTCAGCTAGCATTTTTTATGTCTAAAACAATAAAAGAAAAATTTAATTTTATGGGGAACAAGAATGTGGAAAAACATTCGAGTCTTATGCTTATTCATTATTTTAATGATTGTGGCAGTTCAGGCATGGCGAGATCAAAATCAAGACTGGAATCAGACAGTTGTAGTCGTTTTACATCCAGTGAATGCTGATGGTTTACAATCAACACAGAGCTATATTCATCAGTTAAAAAACGAAGATTTTTGGGCAATCAGAAACTATTTAAATGAGTGGGCACAGCATTATCGCGGGCAATCAGGGAACTTTGAAATTCGCTTAGGACAACAGTTGCAGCAACGACCACCTGAGGTTCCTCAAAATGCCAATATCTTGCATGTTATGTGGTGGAGCCTAAAGTTTCGTTTTTATGCATGGCGACAACAACAACCCGAGGATAGTGGAGCCTCACTCAAACTTTACTTAAATTATTATGATCCGAATTATCAGAAAGTCTTGATCCATTCGACTGCTTTAGAAAAAGGTCGTATTGGTAGCGTTAATTTATTTGCGACCAAAACACAAGCTTCACAAAATCAGGTTGTGATTGCTCATGAGTTATTGCATGGCTTTGGAGCACAGGACAAATATGATTTAAAAACAGGACAACCTATTTATCCTTTAGGTTATGCCCAACCTGAAAAAGTGCCTCTATATCCACAGACTGATGCCGAAATCATGGGTGGTCGAACGCCCTTATCTGAGCAGAGCAGTAAAATGCCGAATGGCTTACAAGAAACAATCATAGGGTTACCTACTGCCCAAGAAATTGGCTGGGTGAAATAAAACTGTGGATAAATACTGCTTTATCCACATCAATTGTTAAGAAACGATGCAGATTTTATACAGACAAAAAGTGTGAAGTACATCACTATTGTTGGGTAGATGAAATTCTAATACCTGATAATAAGAGTAGCCATGATGAAAACTGTAGGTAATGATTTGGTACGTAATCAGTTACATGCTGACCGTAAATGGTATTTGATATTAGGCTTTGTGCTTATTGGTTTTGGTCTGATTTTATTTAGTTCATTGCCATTTGCGACTTTTTCTGTCGTTTTTTTATTTGGAATACTCATGATGGTCGGCGGTGTGTTACATCTCGTCGCGGCTATGAGTGTTTTTAAAGGTGCAAGCCGATGGTTATGGGCACTGTTTGGTGTGCTGTATCTCATGGCTGGCTATTACGCTTTTTCTACTCCAGTCACTACAGCTGTTGTTTTGACAAGCCTATTGTCTATAGCGCTGATTATTGCTGGTGCTATACGTACTATAAATGCAATTTTACTTAAGCCTATTACAGGATGGGGCTGGACCTTGTTTTCAGGATTGCTCACCTTATTTACAGGTATTCTAATTTTAGTATCTAAAGATTCACCTTTCTGGGTGCTGGGAATGTTCCTTGCTGTTGATATCTTATTTCAGGGAATTAATTTCCTTGGTCTGGCTTCTGCTATCAAACATCTTCCATCCAGTTCAAAAACAGTATTTTGATAAGCGATATACTTTCAAAGAGCACTTTAAGTGCTCTTTTTGTTTTTAAGAGTCTAAGGTTCATCTCTGTTCTGGGTCTGCTAAACTATGCCTTGGTGTGTTAGCGATATGTGTTATGAGTCTTGCAAAATTAATTAATGAACTAAATGCTCAGCAAAAAAAAGCAGCGACTACCTCCGCACAGAACTGTTTAGTTTTGGCGGGTGCTGGTTGTGGCAAGACTAAAACGATTGTTGCGCGTGCAGCCTATTTAATTGATCAAGGCTTACCAGCAAATCAAATTCAGATTTTAACTTTTACGCGACGTGCTGCGAGTGAGATTGTTGCAAGAGTAGAGCAACATGTAGGAGCACAAGCAAAAGGTTTGCGAGCTTCAACTTTTCATACTTTTTGTATGTATTTACTACGCCGTAACCCACAAGCTTTTGGGTTAAATCAATTTAGTATTATTGATCGCGATGATCAGTTGCTCATGTTTCGTTTATTAAGAGGCAAAGATAAAGATAATGTTTTGCCTAAAGCCGCAGAGCTGTGTGATTTATATTCTTATGCTCGAAATACTCAAACAAAGCTTTCGGAAGCATTAATCAAACAGCTTCCAGATGCATATGAGCATAAAACTCAAATCGCAGATTTGATGAAAACCTATGAGCAGCGAAAAAGAGAACGTAATTTTTTAGATTACGACGATATCTTGTCGATTGTGGCTGTACATTTACAAAACTCGGAAGCACTCACCAACTGGGTTGCAGGTTTTTGTCAGGCACTGCTGGTTGATGAAATGCAAGATACCAACCCTTTGCAATGGGCTTTATTGCAGCCGTTAATTGGTAAAGTGAAGCTGTTTTGTGTTGGTGATGATGCGCAGTCAATTTATGGCTTTCGTGGTGCAGACTTTGAAAATATCCATTCTTTTAAAGAGCGGATACCTGACGCAGTCATTCATACACTGGATTTAAATTACCGCTCGACTCAAGAAATTTTAGATTTATCAAACTGGTTATTAGCAAATAGCCCAATTGATTATCAAAAACAGTTACAAGCACATCGTGGTCAAGGCCAAAAGCCACAGCTACATTTGTTTGGTAACGAGTTCGAAGAGGCGAATTGGATTGCGCAAGACTTAATTACACGGCATCAGCAAGGTGCGGGCTGGTATGACCATATGGTTTTAGTCCGTTCTGGTTATAGCGCTCGTTATTTGGAAGGGGCTTTTATTGCTGCTGAAATTCCTTATCGTTTTATTGGTGGTGTAAAACTTCTTGAGTCGGCACATGTGAAGGATGTGCTTAGCCTACTAAGGATTGTGAGTAACCCTCACGATGATTTAGCTTGGATGCGTTTTTTAACCTTGTGGGACGGTATTGGCGATGTTGGAGCGAGTAAGCTCGCTCAAGAGCTAATGGGAATTACTGATGTTGAGGAGCGCTGCAAGCGTCTAGAGCGCCATGGAAAAGTTCCCTTACAAGCGATTTTAATTTTAAAACAGCTAGATGTATTACAGCAGCATGTTGAAGCAAGTATTGGTTTAGCACTTGATGCTTTAGGTGAACAGCTAGAACAAAATTATAAAACTAAAGATTGGTCACGTCGGTTAAAAGACTTTGATTTGGTCAAACAACTTGCACGCAAACATGCATCTTTGGGCGAATTTCTTGAAGAATATGTGCTTGAACCAATTTCAATTTCTGAAATTGAAAAAGCAGCTGATCAGGATTTAGTAACTTTAATTACGATTCATTCAGCTAAAGGTGCGGAGCAGAAAGTCTGTTATGTACCTCATGTATCGCCCAATCAATATCCTTATGCAAGAGCACAGGGCGATTTTGATGATGTCGAGGAAGAGCGCCGCGTATTGTATGTTGCATTAACACGCGCAGAAAATGAATTAATTTTGACCAAGCAAAACCTCAATACATGGTCAGAAGACAATTATGATGAGCAAGGCCGTAAAATCGAAAGTTATTTCCTAAATGACCTTCCAACACATTTGGTTCAGGCAAAGATTCATAGGCAAGTACCTCAGCCGTTTGCCAAAAAGCAATGGAACCGTTCACCTACAGTAAATTTAGGTTTTGGTATCGATCTGGATTAAACTACTGTATAAGACACTGTGATTACTTAAATATATATTGGCTGCTCCCTTTTATTGCCAATTAAGGTTAGAAAATGAAGATATTAGTTCGTAATTTAGATCGTGCTGTGAGTGAAACTGAAATTTTAGAGTTATTCAAAGCATATGGTAAAGTTGAGACGTGTGTTCTTGTTACTGATAAAGACACAGGTAAATCAAAAGGTTTTGGTTTTGTTGAGATGCCTAACCCACGTGAAGCAATTAAGGCAATTAAAGGCTTAAACCTGCTTAAAGTTAAAGGCAATGGAATTCGAGTTAAAGCAGCCGAAGAGTAAGTCTTTATTGTGAAAAGACAGTTTTTAGCTCTTTCGATTGTCGCGCCAAATGGTACTCGCATAGCTGAAGGTATAAAAACACTTGAAGTGCGTTCATGGGTGCCGACACAGTTACCAGTGAAAGATCTATTAATTGTCGAGAACCAAAATTTTTTAGTCAAAGATACTGATGAAGAAGAGGGAATTGCTGTCGCTTTGGTTGATGTCGACTCTATTCATGCTTGGCGAAATGACGAAATTGAGTCTGCATGTGCAACTGCTTGGGACGAAGGGTATTTTGCTTGGGTTATAAGTAATGTCCGTCCTATAAGGCAGCCATTAAAAACTTTAGCTAAACGTAAAATTTATCAGGTTGAGCTGGATTTACCATAAATAACGTTGATTTTATTAATGGAGTCGTTAAGCTAAAGAATAGCTGTTGCAATAGCGATTTTAGAACAGGAAAGTTTAGTTATGTCACGTGTTGCTCGTTATCATGCCGATCGTACCAATCAGAAGCTCTATTTTGCGCGCTTAGCGTGTCAACAGGCAGAACAGACCGATCATGTGCAACAGATACAAGCTTATCGTGAAGCAGCTGTATTCCACTTACATGGCGCAATGTTAGCTTTCTTACAAGAATTGGTACGTTATTACCGTTTAAATGATTTGCAACCTACCTTAAAATCTATTGAGGAACATATGGCGGCAAAAGGGCAAGTTTCTCCTGAAGTGTCCGTTTTGCAACAATTGGCAAAAGATGGCTTCGTTGCTGAATTAAAACGAGCTTATCGTATGTGCCAATATGCGCCGGAACCTAAAGAGCCGACCCCTGAAGAAGAAACATCTTCTAACCTGATTATTAAAGTGACTCAAGGTCCACAATCTTGGTTACCAGATGTTAAGATTTTGCGTGAATGGCATCGCGAATTAAGCCATTTAATCGATGGTTTTCGTAATGAAATGGTCGAGTTCTAAAATTAAACTGCCCGAGTGCTTGAAATTTACTCCGGGTGTGCCTATATAAATAAGACAAGAGATGCAAAGTGCAAGGGTGCTTTGCCACCATGTTGAAACATGGAGGAAGTATATGTCTATACAGCAATTGAAAGAGTTATTTGGGAATCAAGAAGCCGTTTTGGAATTAGTCCAACTCGAAGGTGGCGAACTCGCCTTGCGTAATGCAGGTTCTGAGAATGAACCCTTGGTTAAAATTCAATTTAGCGATGAAGTAAAAGCAATCTTGGGTGAGCAAACTCCAGTTGTTGCTCAGCATATGATTCAGGCTGCATTGTTTGGGCTGCTTGAAAAGCAGGTAAACGAGTGGCAGGCTGAGGTATTAGACGAACAGCCTAAATTCTTGAGTTAAAAAAAGCGTACTCTTGAGTACGCTTTTTTTATCGGGTTAATGAATAGTTGACTGATGGGCAAGCTCGATCTGATTTAATATATGATGGCTCATATTCTTTGCCATTTCCTCTTTGGCATAGAACACCTCACCAATATTTTCATCTCTGATCACCGCAGCTTCTTCTTTACTTTCCGCACAAATTAACACCTGAATTTGAGGGTTTAATTGCTTAGCAATAGCCACAATACGGTGAATGTCTAAAATATCCATAGGTGAGATCACCAAGAGTCTTGCATGCATAATGTGTGCTTGAATTAAAACACTTGGTTCAGTTGCCACACCACTCACAGCAGCAATGTTCGAATGACGTAGCTTTTCTACGATTTCACGATTCTCTTCGGCAATAACGACTTTAATATTTTCATTAATTAAATTTTCAGTAATACGCCGTCCAACACCGCCATATCCGACAATAACGACCTGATCGCGTAAGTAAGCTTGATCAACTTCATCAGGTAACATGGCTAATGGGTCGCCACTACGTTCAAGAAGACGAGCTAAATGAGAGCGCTCTCGAATCCAGCGTTGTACAGGTTCAATGGCTGAGAATATAAAAGAGTTAAGCGTAATTGAAAATAAAGCACCTGCCAGAATTAGGTTTTGCGCTTCTAAAGTTAATAAACCTAATGAGACACCGAGAGTTGCTAAAATAAACGAGAACTCACCAATTTGGGCCAAACTCGCCCCCACTGTAAGGGCTGTATTGATGGGATAACGAAAGAATAAAACCAAAGCCATTGCCGCAAGTGTTTTCCCCACCATGATAATTGCGATAACAGCCAAAATATGTAGTGGACGTTCTACAAGAATATTTGGGTCAAACAGCATTCCCACCGAAACAAAAAACAGAATTGAGAAAATTTCACGTAGTGGAAGCGTTTCTTCTTCTGCACGGTGACTAAAGTCCGATTCTTTAACAACCATCCCAGCAAAGAATGCGCCTAATGCCATGGAAACCCCAAAAATGGCATAAGATCCGTAGGCAATTGAAACAGCTGCTGCAACAACAGTTAGAGTAAATAGCTCTCTTGAACCTAAACGAGCAACAAATTGCATGATGATAGGAACAACACGTTTACCCACAATAAGCATAAAGGCAATGAAGCCGATCACTTTTAATAAAGTTATCCCAAGAGTTAACCAGATGTTGCCGTCAGCACCTTCAGGGGCTTTGCCACCTAATAAAACAGCAGTGGCTGGAAGTAGGACTAAAACCAGTACCATCACTAGATCTTCGACCAGCAGCCACCCCACCGCAATTTTGCCGTTGACTGAATCTAAAAGACCTCTGTCCCCTAAAGCTTTTAATAATACAACCGTACTCGCACACGACAGACTTAAGCCAAAAACGAGTGCAGAGCCAAAGCTCCATCCCCATAGCATGGATACGCCAACTCCCAATAGAGTAGCGACCGCAATTTGTAAAATCGCGCCTGGCAGGGCAATACGGCGAACGAGCAACAGGTCATTTAATGAAAAGTGCATTCCTACACCAAACATCAGAAACATGACACCGAGTTCTGCAAGCTGGTTAGCAAGATGAATATCTGCTTCTATACCCGGGGTATTCGGGCTAATAATAATTCCGGCAATTAAATAGCCGATAAGAGGGGGAAGTCGTAATCGGGCTGCAATATAGCCAAAAATGAGGGCAACGCCGAAACCAACAGCAAGTAAAATAATTAAATCTACGTCATGCGGCACTAAAAACTCCTTTTACGTGAGTTAGGCTAAAGACAAGCATAAAAAATGCCAAGGCGAAATATGTGGAAAGTTTAACAAAAAAAAGCTACGTATAAAAAAAATGCAAAAAAAAACGACTTCATTGTGAAGTCGTTTTTTTGCGAGGCTAAAATTATTTGATTTTAGCTTCTTTGAAAATCACGTGTTGACGGATTTTTGGATCAAATTTTTTGATTTCCATTTTTTCCGGCATAGTACGTTTGTTTTTAGTCGTGGTATAGAAATAACCTGTACCAGCTGTAGAAACGAGACGAATCTTATCACGCATTGTTCAGACTCCTTAGATCTTTTGACCTTGAGCACGAAGGTCTGCAACAACCTTTTCGATACCCAATTTGTCAATAATACGCATACCTTTAGTGGTTAAACGAAGACGTACAAAACGTTTTTCGCTTTCTAACCAGAAACGGTGGTGGTGCAGGTTCGGCTCGAACCGGCGCTTGGTTTTGTTGTTGGCGTGTGAGACGTTGTTACCAACGACTGGACGCTTGCCGGTAACTTGGCAAACCTTAGACATGGTGTAACTCCATTGATTCAGCCAACAGCAAATCTGTGGCCAGTCATACTAAATGTAAACGGATGAATTCATTCAAGGGGCGTTTTATACCAAAAATACGATTAAAAGACAAGCGGAATTGGTAAAAACGAGGCATGATTTAGTATAACAGATCATGCCTTGATCAGTTAGCGCAACAAGGTTTTCGAAATGAAACGATGAATGGGCTTATTGAACGGTGGAAGAATGTATTTAAGGCTATAAAGTTTTGGATTTGACATTACCGAACGTTCATGAGAAAGGCTAAAAAAGCCCTCTGGTCCGTGATATTTACCCATACCTGATGCCCCAATTCCGCCAAACGGTAAATCATCCTGAGCCACATGGGTAATAACCATGTTGATTCCGAAATGTCCTGAGTGGGTGTGCTGTGCAACATAATCAGCACGCGCCTGATCATAGTCGAAATAATACATCGCTAGAGGACGTGGGCGACTATTAATGAATTCGACGACTTCTTCTAGTTGGTCATATTCTAAAATTGGCAGGATAGGACCAAAAATTTCATTTTGCATAATGTCCATTGCAGTCGTTACACCTGTAACTAAAGTCGGTGCAATTTTACGGACATCATCTAAAATTTCATTTTGTGGGTTAATTTCAACAATACGAGCACCTTGATCGCGGGCATTTTCAAGGTAGCCCTGAATACGGTTGTATTGCTTGTCATTAATAATAGAAGTGTAATCTTGATTATTGCGGAAGTGTGGATACATGCCAGCCACAATCAATTTAAAGTTTTCGATGAACTCAGCAGTTTTTCCGCGCGGTAAGAAAATATGGTCAGGTGCAACACAAGTTTGTCCTGCATTCCATAATTTCCCTACAGCAATACGTTGGGCCACATCTTTCATATCCATTGATGCATGCACAAGTGCAGGAGATTTTCCGCCTAATTCAAGAATAACAGGAACTAGATTTTGAGCTGCGGCTGCCATGACTGTTTTACCAACAGAAGTTGAGCCTGTGAAAATCATTTTGTCAAAAGGCAAATGACTAAAAGCATCTGAAATAACGCCACCACCATTTACCACAGCAACTAATTCTTGTGGAAAGGCTTCTGCTAATACACTTTCAAGAACTCGCCCAAAGTTTGGGGAGGCACTAGAAATCTTGATCATGGCATGGTTGCCCGCTGCCAGCGCACAAATTAATGGCCCAACTGAGAGCAGCAATGGATAATTCCATGGTGTAATAATACCAATTACACCCATAGGTTGATATTGTACCCAACCTTTTGCGGGTTGATGTAATACACTGATATGGCGTTTTGAAGGTTTCATCCACGCTGTCAGATGTTTACTATAATATTTGATTTGTTCCAAACTGGTGAGTAACTCACCAATTTTTGTTTCCATAACTGCACGATTGCCATAATCAAGGTTAATTGCGTCGGCAATCTGATCTTGATATTTTACCAAGACTCTTTTAAGACGAGCTAAACGATCAATACGCTCTTTAGCAGTGGGTACCGGATGACGTAAATAAGCAAGCTTTTGTTGTTCAAGCAAATCATGTAAATGCTTAACATCATAAGGAAGCTGAGTCTCTGGATTTGTTTTTGTTTGACTGTTCATCGGTACTTACCAAATATATTGATATGTTTATTTTTTAGAGTAAATACTCTAAATAGTCAAGTCAGTTTATGTGTTTAAGTCTTAACCATTTGAATTATTAAAGGTTATTAAAATGTCTCAACCTAAAGCTCTGAAGACAAAAGACCGGATTTTACAAATCAGTTTGCAGCTTTTTAACGAGCGAGGTGAACGGTCGGTTACAACCAATCATATTGCTGCGGAGTTAGGTATCAGTCCTGGGAACTTGTATTATCATTTTCGGAACAAGCATGAAATCATTAAGGAATTAATGTATCTATATCAGGCCGAGACGTTGGAAGTACTTTCTTTACCTGACGATAGACCATTAACGACCAATGATAAAATCAACTATTTTCAAGTGCTCAGTGGCCAGTTATGGAGCTACCGTTTTATTCATCGTGATGTTTATCATTTAGTTGAAAGTAACGAAGACTTTAAAAAGATTTATCCACGTTTTGCAGGGCAGGTCATGCAACAGGGGCAAAAGATTTACCAAGCCTTTGTAGATGCAGGTCTTATGAAAATGACGGCATCGGAAATTGAAGCGCTCATTATTAACCTCTGGATTGTATTAACAAACTGGACAAACTTTTTATATATGTCTGGTCATATTAGTGACAATAACCATTTAGAAGAAAAATGGGTTTGGCAAGCATTACGCCAAATGGTTTTCCTTGAAGGGCCTTATCTGATGGGTGAAAGCCGAGCAACTTATGAGCAGTTGCTTGAATCTCTTGGCCCTTCAGATCTATTTGCCAGCTTATCGTCCTTAAAAGACGAATAGTTGTGCTTGTTTATTTAGGGCGCTAGAATACTCGGCCTATTAAAAAATTTATCTCAATTAAGTGATATTAACCAAATGAATATGACCACTGCCAATACAGCCCGTTTACTGATTACTTGTGAAGACAAGCCAGGGATCGTACAAGCGGTATCGAGCTTTTTGTATCACCAAGGTGCAAACATTACCGCGCTTGATCAGTATGCGACGGAAGCTCAGGGCGGACGTTATTTCATGCGTGTTGAATTTGAACTTGATCATTTACAGTCGCGTAAAGATGCATTAATTCAAACTTTTGCTGCGAACGTTGCTGAGCGTTATGGCATGCAATGGCGCCTTGCTTTCGTAAACGATGTTAAAAAAGTTGGTATTTTAGTTTCTAAAGTTGACCATGCATTGCTTGAGTTGTTATGGCGTCATGCACGTGGTTCATTACCTTGTGAAATTACTCATGTCATTTCAAATCATGAAGATCTACGTGAATCTGTTGAAAACTTTGGTATTCCATTTACGGTAATTAAAGTCACCAAAGACAATAAAGCTGAAGCTTATGCGCAAATTGATGAATTGATGCAAGGCAATGATTTATTAGTTCTTGCACGTTACATGCAAATTTTAAACGAAGATTTTGTTGCGAAATGGGAAATGAAAATCATCAATATTCACCATTCTTTCTTGCCAGCATTTGTGGGTGCAAATCCATATAAGCAAGCTTATGAGAAAGGTGTGAAGTTGATTGGTGCGACAGCTCACTATGTGACTGCTGACCTTGATCAAGGCCCAATTATTGAGCAAGACGTTGAGCGTGTGAGTCATAACTATAATGTTGAGCAATTACGTGAGCTAGGTGAAGATGTAGAACGTAATGTATTGGCTCGTGCCGTAAAGTGGCATTTAGAAGACCGTATTATTGTAGATGGTAATAAGACCGTTGTTTTTTAAATAACGCTTATTCTAGAAAAGCACGCTTCTTGCGTGTTTTTTTATATTCAAAACACATTTGGAATAATATAACATATCAGTGATTGGATAGGTCTGTGGTAATATTGGTTTTGTTCAATATGAAATTATTCAAGCAATACAAATTTGATTAAGTGAATGATGAGCAAGTGATCAACACTGATGTAACTATGAGAAAACTAAAGTAAAGACACTCAATAGTTACAAATGGATGACATAGCGCAGATGATTTTCTCAAAAAATAGTTGCAAATGAAAACACTTCTCATTTATTATTGTGGCACTTTATTGTTCTATCCGATGTTTGAAATCGTTTCTATAAATAGAAGTCGGAAATCATCATCCATTAGGTAATTAGATTCTTATGAGTCAATCTTCCGCAGCCTTAAATTCTCCCAATCCGATGAAAAAGAAAGTCATCACAGCACTAATTGCGGTTGCAATTGGTCATATCGGGGTTTTATGGGCAGTCAACCATATTAAGCCTGCTGAATTAAAGCCAATCGAGAAGAAACCTTTACAGGTACGTTTCGTAAAAATTCAAGAGCAACCAAAACCACTACCTCCTAAGCCAAAGGAACCGCCAAAAAAACCGGAACCTAAGAAAGAAGTGAAGGAAGTTAAAGTTGTTGAAAAACCTGTAACACCACCGAAAAAAGTGGAAAAGATTCAACAGGTGAAAAAGGCTGAAACTCCAAAAGAAACAGTAAAGACAGAACCTAAAGTTGAAACCAAAGTGGTGACAACGACAACAACTGTTACTGAAAAAGTCGTTGAAAAACCAAAGCCAGTAGTACAAGAAGCACCTAAAGCTCAACCCGCTCCAGATCCATCACCGAAACGAGTTTCAATTGGTGGTTCGGGTGTACAGTGGAGTCGTTCACCGAAGGTATCTATAACGACGAAAGAATTAGATAATAAAGCTTGTTCTGCAAACGTTTCTATAGATGCGGATGAGAAAGGCCGAGTGACTGATGTTCGCTTCTTGCGTAGTAACTGTCCTCCTGTTGTAGAGGCAAAGATTTTGCGTGCTGTAAAAAGTGCGAAGTTTAAACCTTATATGGAAAACGGGGTTGCTTATCCAATTAAAGGTCCAGAGCAACCATTTGATTTCGTTCCTTAAATAACTTTGAGTCCCAACGGCTAACCTTAATCAGGAGTTCAATATGAACTTTTCAATCTATTGGCAACATGCAGATGCAGTGAGTAAAACCCTGTATTTCATCTTATTGGCAATGTCGATTGCTACCTGGACAGTTTTCATCTTACGTTTGATGGGGACTCGCCAATTAAAGCAACAAGCTTATGCTCAACTTTCTCAGGCTATTACTTCGCTAAAAGCAAAGTTACAACCTTTGACTTTTGAACAGCGTAAAGCGGTTGCAGAACAGGCTCTACTTCGTCAAATTTCTGCTGAAAAAGTCAATGCTGAAAAAGGTATTTCTGTTTTAGGAACAATTGCTTCAATTGCACCATTCGTTGGTTTGTTTGGTACGGTATGGGGTATTTTCCATGCACTTGTTGCAGTAGGTAAGAGCGGACAGGCAGGATTGGCTCAAGTGGCTACACCAGTAGGTGAAGCGCTTATTATGACGGGTCTTGGTCTTGCAGTTGCGATTCCTGCGGTATTGGCTTACAACATCTGTGTACGTGCTAACCGTGGTCTTGCTCATGATTTACAAGATCAAGCGCACAGCTTGTTAATTGACACGATGTTGCAGCAAGACTCAACTGTAAAATCTGATGTTAAAACTGCGCAGCAAAGTTATGTTGGAGGTCAAGCTTAATGGCTTTTCAATTGGGTGAAGACCACGATAGTGGCATAAATGAGATGAACCTCATTCCGCTAATCGACATTATGTTGGTGTTAATGATCATCTTTTTGGTCACAGCAACAGTTGCCAACCCATCGATTCCATTAACGCTTCCTAAAACAACTGCTGAAATTATTGATCCACCACCAAAAGCTATTACGATTAGTATTAATGCAAATGGTGAAGTGGCTTGGGATACTCAAGTAATTAGCCTTGATGAGCTTCAAAAACGTTTTCAAGAAGCAGGTCAAGGTGATGTTAAACCAACAGTTCAACTTCGCGCTGATAAAGAGTCGAAGTACGATACTGTTGCACAGGTAATGTCTCGCGCCAGTGAAGCCGGACTGAGCGATATTGCCTTTGTAAGTGAAAACTAAAATTTAGTTTACTCAATAAAAAAGCAACCTCATCGGTTGCTTTTTTTATTGCTTTAATTTATTGATCTTTCATAAGATGCTGGAATTTACTATATAGCTTGAGCAACTTAGGTGGAATCGCAAAGTTGCAATAACCTTGGGACGGATTCTTTGCATAGTAGTTCTGATGGTATTCTTCTGCTGGATAGAACGTCGGAACAGGAGATAACTCAGTCACAATATCAAGCTCATCATCTTTTAGAGTTTGAATCGTATGTTCTGCTGCCTGCTTTTGCTCTTCATTAAAATAGTAAATAACAGAACGGTATTGAGTGCCCATATCATTACCTTGACGGTTTAAAGTCGTTGGGTCATGAGTCGCAAAGAACACATCGAGTAACTGAGAGTATGTTACTTGCTCTTCATCAAAATCTACCAAGATAACTTCAGCATGCTGAGTATCGCCCTGACAAACTTGCTCATAAGTGGGATCAGTTGTATGCCCACCCGCATAGCCACTTGTCACTTTTTCTACGCCACGAATTTGTAAAAATACGGCTTCGACGCACCAAAAGCAGCCGCCGCCAAATAATGCCTGTTGCATTGTTTTTTCCTCTATTTCCTGCCTATTACAATAGGGTTTATATATTTAGATTACAAAGTAAAGCATGTATAAAAAAGTAAAGAAAAGTGCCTTACTTATTTCGGTTTTGGTAAACCTTGGCGAACGATTTGAGAGAAATGTTCACTACTTTGATCTGAAAGACGCTCAAAATTTTCAGTACGTGGGTTGATGTGTGCAATTTCATACCACTGTTTTAAACTAATATTTTGATTAAGCGCTTTAAGATCATATAAATAATTAGGTAAGTAACCTGAAGCGATTAGACGATAATCTTTAGGAAGTTGATAGGGGTTAATCGCTTGAACCATATCAAAAATTAAGGTGGTACAATTACTGGTTAGGGTGTTGTACCACTTAGGTTCTGCACGAAGTTCATCCGATTTCTTTAGATATTCTAAAAATAAGGCCTTCTGCTCGCGACGTGGCATGTTGACTGGAAAATTATAAACTTGCTCTTTGCGAATGTTACTGCGGGTGTAGACAATATCTTTTTCATCAGAAGCAATTAGACTAAGTTCATATTTCCTAAAAAATCCACCAATTGCCGAAAACTCTTCGCTTTTTTCTTTACGAATTTCGATTGAAAACACTAAAGGTTGTTGGTTGTTAAATTCAAAGCTCACAAGTGTATGAGCAATTTGCGGTCCCATCCAATAAGAAGCAATGATATTTATACCATTCAACTGGTTAAGATCAAAAGTTCGAGTTTCCCACCGCACATCATAAGTACCATCAGGATGCCAGTTGAAGTTACGCACATTATGCAGAGTAACTACATCGCCGTGCTTTTCGTAGCTCAGCATATTGGCAACTTCAGGGTTCCAGTCGCGGTCCTGACGTGCAGTAATCGAAAAATACCAAACAAGTGAACAGGCAAATGCCAAAAGGTAAATCAGGATATCAGTACGGCGGCTAATAATATGGCCTTCAACATATAAGCCAGCCATACTGAGCGCAAAAGCGATCCAGATACCAATGAGTATGCGGCTACCTAACCAGCCAAAAGGGTGTTGAACCCAGAGCGCTACACATACCCAAATGCTAGAGAGCACAATAAACAGCGTGAATAGACTATGTAAAAACCCGAAAAGTAGGGCAGTAATAAATTCACGCGATCCAATATTGTGCATAGATGTCCATAGAATTATTTTTTATAAGTTGCAAATTCGAATGAAGTTCCTGATTTTTCATCTATTTGCTGTTCACTCGCAGTTTTATGAAATTCACTCGGGATTGTTGGATAATGTGCATCACCTTGCACATCTAAGTCAACATGAGTGAGTTCAAGACGGTCTGCAATTGACAAAGTTTGCGTAAATATTTCACCGCCACCAATAACGAAAAGCGCCTGCTTCTCGGTATTTTTTACATCTTCTAATGCTGCGTTTAAAGCATCTTCAATTGAATGGGCAACTTTAACACCGTCAAATTGCCAGTTAATGTCACGGGTAATGACCCAGTTCACACGGTTCGGTAGAGCACGGCCCATCGACTCAAGCGTTTTACGACCCATCACGACCACGCCGCCTTGTGTGATTTCTTTAAAGTGTTTTAAGTCGGCAGAAATATGCCATGGCAACGCATTGCCTTTACCAATACAGTGGTTTTTGTCCATTGCCACAACGTGAACAACTTCTACATTTTGCCATGCCATAATCTTATTCTCTAAACCGTAAATCTAATAAAAATTGAGCCTTCGTTATACTGCAACGGGTGCTTTAATTGCAGGGTGTGACTCATAACCTACAATTTCAACATCTTCAAATTTGAAATCAAATAAGTCTTTTACTTCTGGATTCAGTTTCAATTGGCATAGTGGTAAAGGTTCACGTGTCAATTGAAGTTGTGCTTGTTCAAAGTGGTTAACATAAAGATGCGTATCACCGCCAGTCCAGACAAAATCACCTACACCTAAGTCACACACTTGAGCAATCATATGAGTGAGTAGAGCATAGCTGGCAATGTTAAAAGGAACCCCTAAAAACACGTCTGCACTACGTTGATAAAGCTGGCATGACAACTTGTTATCTTGTACGAAAAATTGAAAAAGCGTATGACAAGGCGGTAAGGCTACTTGTCCAGCTTCGTTCGGGTTCCAACCAGAAATAATTAAACGACGTGAATTCGGATTGGTTTTGATTTCATTAATTAACCATTTAATTTGGTCAAAACCATCTTGGTTATAAGTGCCATCAGCATTTTTAGTTGCGCCGAAATTACGCCATTGATGACCATAGACAGGTCCAAGTTCATGCTCTGGGCGGCCAAAACGGGCAGTTTGTTCTGCTGTTGCCCATTCATCCCAAATTGAAACTTTATTGTCTTTTAGATATTGGACGTTGGTGTCGCCTTTTAAAAACCAAAGTAACTCAATCACAATAGAACGGAAGTGAACTTTTTTTGTGGTGAGTAAAGGAAAACCTTTAGAGAGATCAAAACGCATTTGATGACCAAATACAGAACGGGTTCCTGTGCCTGTACGGTCGCCTTTGTCACCGCCATTATCAAGGATATGTTGTAGAAGGTCTAAATATGCACGCATAACACTCTCGAGTTCGGATTAATTCCATAAAATAAAGGGGGAGATAGCTCAACGATAAATAATTACGCAATAGAGCTGCTTCATCATGAACCACTGAAGATGATACCTGTTGTAGCTCAAGATGAAAATCTAAAAATGGTTCTATGGCCTTCCGATGAACATAATTAGTCAAATCGTTTAGCACGATTTTGGTAAATCGAAACAAGAAAAAAGCCAACCAGTACAAAGCCTAAAGCTTGTAGCACAAGAATCCATTTATGTTGAGCAGGAAGCAGGTACATCAAAATAATAACGATGAAAATAGGGTAAATTCTCAGCAAAAACTGGAAGCTAGATTTGTATGAGTTGCCATCTGGAATTTTTGTTTGTAGATATTGCCCAAAATGCAGACCTAATCCGAACACGAGACTCAGCACGGTATAAACAGGGGGCAACGGTTGAACTTGATTAGCTAAATAAACTGCCACACAAACGGCAACAATACAGATGAGTTTGATATGGCGTGGAGCGTTGTACCAATAAGCCAACATGAAAACTAAACCTGTTTATTAAAAAGCGATTGAGGTGAAAAAATAAAAACAGCCAGCGCCATAAAAGCAATCCCTTGTATGCCCCAGATGAGTAAATTAGGCATAGCTTTCACAAAAATAAGGGCAAATAACAGTGCAATAGGCACCCAAGTTAGCAGGCGGTAAAGTAAACCAGTCGGATTTTTTTGAGCAAAATGTAATTTGAAATAGCGACAAATTAAAAAAATAACCCCAGTTCCGGTGAACATCAAAATCGTATCTAAAGGCAATGGTTGGTATTGATAGAGCGCAATACAAATGGCTAAAGTAATAATTAAAATCACTAATTTTTTAAATGACGGGACTTGAGTGTTAAACCAGAATTCCAGCATGGTATATCTTCATTTTGGGAGAATAAAAACTGTAGCATAAAAAAGAAAAGAGGAGCCGAAACTCCTCTGATTTATCATGTTAACTATTTTTTTGTGGACCCCAGTCGTAAATTTTCTTTTGGTAGGCGTACCACATCATCCAAAGACCAATCAGCAACATTGGAACGGTTAGGATCTGACCTTTCGTCATCCAGCCAAACAGAATAAAGCCTTGGTCTGCATCGGGCTGACGGAAAAACTCCATCACAAAACGGGCAACCCCATAGCCCATTAAGAATAGAGCAGAGACGGCCATACGTGGACGTGGTTTTGAACTAAACCACCACAAGGCAATAAATAGGATTAAACCTTCACAAATGGCTTGATAGATTTGTGATGGATGGCGAACCAGCTGTAGAGGATCGGTTGGGAAGATCATACCGAATGGGTAATTCGGGTTTGTTACCGCACGACCATATAACTCGCCACCAATAAAGTTACCGAAGCGTCCAAACATTAAACCTGTTGGTACACATGGAGCAATAAAATCGAGTGTCTGGAACCATGTTTTTTGGTATTTTTTACACCAAAATAACATTGCAATCATGACGCCTAAAAAGCCACCGTGAAAACTCATGCCACCTGTCCAGACTTGAAATAGCCAGATTGGGTTTTCGAGGAATTTATCAAACTCATAGAAAAAGACATAGCCGACACGACCGCCCAGAACAACACCTAGGGCACCATAGAATATTAGGTCGGAAACCATTTCTGATGTCCAGCCATCACGTTGTTTGGCACGGTAGGATGCAAGCCCCCAAGCACATAAAAATGCCAATAAATACATGAGTCCATACCAATGGACTTGAAGAGGTCCTAGATGTATTGCGACCGGATCGATATTAGGATAGGTCAGCATTGCTGCTCCTTGATCTTACGTTTTGACAGATTGTAGCGGAATGATGTGAAAAATGTTGTACATTCAATGTGTAAAGATAGGGAACAAGAAAAGATGTGTATTGTGGCTTTAGCATGGCATGTTCTGGATGATATGCCCTTGTGTCTTATGTCAAATCGAGATGAGTTCTATCATCGACCAACGGCGTTGTTGCATGCTTGGGAAAACACACCAATTGTTGCAGGGCAGGACTTACAGTCGGGTGGTACTTGGATGGGGGTAACACCTCAAGGCCGATGGGCTGTTTTGACCAATTTCCGTGATGGGCGAGACCAAAAAACTTATAAGACTTCTCGGGGCCATTTAGTTCAGGCCTTTTTAGAATCTGATCTATTACCCATCCGTTTTGCCCAACAATTAGAGCAACAGCAACAAAATTTTGCTGGCTTTAACTTATTTATGGGTAACTCTGATCAAGCTGTCTATATGAGTAACCGAGGTGAGGCACCGCAAGTTTTAGCCAATGGCGTCTATGTCGTCTCGAATGGACTGATGTCTGAACATTGGGAAAAAACCAAACATTTGCGAACACGCTTTACGCAAGAGTTTTTACCCATGATTCAACATGAAACAGAAGAGTTGTTTTTACAAGACGTTGCGTGGGATATTTTAGAAGATGAGCGTAAAGTCACAACGGCATTATTACCCAAAACGGGCATTCAACCAGAAATGGAAGAGTTATTATCTTCGACCTTTATTCAGAGTCCCGTGTATGGAACACGTTGTTCGAACTTTCTAAGAATGACCAATAATGAGTGGCTTTGGTTGGAAAAGACTCAACAAGGTGAACACAGCGGTCAAATTGTGCAGCAGCAGATTCCTTTAAATAGATAGAAATAAAAATGCCGATCAATTGACCGGCATTTATTCTTAATGAATATAACAATTATCCAGCAATTAAGCCGCCATCTTTACGGGTGATTACAACAGTTGCTGAACGCGGACGAGCCGTTTTATTGCTTGGGTCTTTTTGGGTTGCAGGCCAACTACTCTCTGGCGTTGCATAGCTAGCAGAATCTTCACCTGGATGCTGAACATTAATAAAGATTGCTTTGTGATCAGGTGTCATGGCGATGCCTGTAATTTCACACTGCTTTGGTCCAACCAAGAAACGGCGTAATGTTGAGTCTGTAACTTTAGCGCCGACTAGCGTTTGTTGGCCATTTGAAGTGGTTGCAGTAGTTCCATCACCGATTTGGCCCGGTAGTGCAGCAAGCATCATACAGTTGGTAACATCGGTGTAGGCACCATCGTCTGTTTGAATCCAAAGCACACCACGTGGGTCAAACCACATGCCATCTGGTGAAGATAAGTCGTTATTATCAGTTAAACCAGATAAGTTAATATTTGAAGCCATAGATGCTTCTGCACCGAACAAGTAGATATCCCACTTGAACGTTTCAGCAGTGGTTTTATCATTGGTTTCTTTAAAACGGATAATATGACCGTTCACGTTACCTTTTTGCTCTTTGGTGCCGTTATATAAATCTGTGTAGTTACGTGGGTTGGCTGCGTCTGTTGGGTAGTCTTTACCACGATTTGAGTTATTGGTAAGAGTTACATAAATTTCGCCATTCACTGGGTTGACCGTACACCATTCTGGGCGGTCCATTTTTGTAGCACCGACAGCGTCGCCAGCCAAACGTGCAAATGTAACAACGTCTGCTTGAGATTTGAATGGGTAAGTGGTGTTGCTTTCATTTAAGCCATTTTTGCCATAGGCAAGTTCAATCCATTGACCTGAACCGTCGTTATTAAACTTGGCAACATACAATTTGCCTGCATTCATATATTTATCGCCGGCCGTATAGCCGCCGTTTACATCTTTAGCATCCCATACAGCGGTAGAGACAAATTTATAGATGTATTCTCCGCGAGAATCATCACCCATATAAAACGCTAATGGTTGACCTACAACGGCACGGCAAGCACTATCTTCATGTGCAAAACGACCTAATGATGTTCTTTTTACTGGGTTTAGGCGGTTATCAAAAGGATCAATCTCAACCATCCAGCCGAATGTATTAGGTCCATTGCGGTAGTCTTGTGTCGGCTGTGCAGCTTTTACATCTGCATTCCAGCGGTCATATAAGTCTTGTGACTCTACTTGACCAATTGCTGTTTCCCAACCGTAACGTGAACTTGCGCCTAAATAAATTTGTCGCCCTTGTTCATCAACGTTAGGGATTAACTCACCATTTTTATCTTTTAAATAAATAACCTTGCCATCTTTATCTTTTTTAGGGGCACCTTTTTCATCTTTCTCGTAAAGATACGGTTCATCTTTTTTAACGCCTAAACCGTAACGTTTTAATGCAATTTTTTCTGCATCTGTACGTGCATATTCATCGCTACCTGAACGTTGGAAATAACCAATAAAGTTTTCTTCGGTAGTTAAATACGTGCCCCAAGGAGTATGACCATTACCACAGTTATTATGTGTGCCGCGAGTTTGACGGCCAGCAGGCGAGAAGCGAGTTGCAAGCAAGCCAGAACCAGCTGCTGCACCTGCAAAATCCATTTCTGTTGATGCTGTAATACGGCGGTTAAAAATAGAGTTTTTATCAATTACTACTTTTTGAGTTGCAGCATCTTTTTTAATGTGAACGACAGATACGCCATGTGCATTTGTTTCACGAATCACTTCATCTTCAGGGCGGCGTCCATCAACTTTTGTTGGACCTTTTGGATGAAGGAAGGTCTGATTGATATATTCGTGATTCATCACCAACAAACCTTCAGCTGAAACACTTTCATCGAAGTTATTTTTCGAAGTATTTAAACCAAAGAAATGCATACCGTCATGGCAGTCGCCAGAGCGGAACTGGAAACTTGGACCCGATGGGATATTATTATCATTCCACTCTCCAAAGGTTGGGTTGATTGAGTCCCCTAAAGCATAAATGACATTCGCTTCATAACCTTCAGGTACAGTCACAATATCGTTGTGGTTTTTTGCAACTGCTGTAAAAGTTAGTTTTTCTGGTCTTTTATTTGGGTCTACAGGTGTGGTTCCACCATTATTAGAGCCAGAGTCATCATCGCTATCATTACAGCCAGTTAATGTAGAAGCTAAAGTTAATGCTACAGCACCGCTTGCTGCTTTGGTGATTAAACTACGGCGGCTTACATGTTGTTCTAAAATGTCACGGAAGTGGATGTTGTCTGAAGTATTGTTATCCAGTTCTTGGTCTTCATGATATGGCGTCAGCTCTGTCATGGGAAATTCCTAAGTAAATATAAAGAGATTGTTCTAAAAGTCCTCATGAGCTTAGTTTGTGAATGTGACGTGACGTTGACGTTTTGATGATAAGTTGGTTAAAAATTCTAGTGATTTTTCATTTCATTTTTATAAAAAGTAAAAACTCTATTTAAAAACATTAAAGCTGACCTTAGCCAGCTTTAATGTTTGGAGCATATTAAAAATTATTTGGTTGTGACTGAAGGGGCAATTGGGTCTGCTGTAATATAACCCACGTTAGCGCTATAACCATTGTTATAATTTTGGTTAATTAATGCCTTAACGTCTTCAGGGACACTGCTGCTATCGCCTGGGTGCTGGAAGTTACTCATGATATAAGTCCAACCATTGATTGAATCTACTGCATGCAAACCAGTTGACTCAGCACCAGCCGGTGTAGAAAGTAATCGAATTAACTCTTTGGTATCTACATTGTAGGCCCACAAGAAGTTATTAACATGATTGCCTGAGTCTTCACCAATGAATAATGTACGTAAAGTTTCAGAGAACTTCAGATTGTCTGGGCTGGCAATTTTGTCTGGATGAGCTGTATTACCTAAGCTATCTTTCGCAGCAAGATCTTCGCCCATTAACAACATATATGAGTAAAGAGGAACCCATTCACTATTAATTGCGCTACCTTGATTATCTGTAAAGCTATTGCCTAACTTATGTGCAAGAACCCCACCCGCAGTAATTTTTTTAGAGAACCCTACATTATGTTCTGCAACATAACCTTTACCGCCCACGACCATTGAATCTTGAATATTAGCTAAAGCAGAGTAGGCCACTTTATCTTTAATATTCACGTTTGTTCCTTCCATCTTGGTAAACGCCATACTTGCACCTTTTAGTGCTGCATAGCGATGTGTTTCCAAGAAAGCTGCTGCTTTTTCCATACCTGGCTTAAGTTTGACCCAAAGCGTTTTCTTTGCCAAAGTAATTTCAGTATAGCTGGCATCATTTGGGTTCGTTGTTAAACTTTCCATAATGTCAGTTGACTTAATTCCACCCGTAACTAAATCTTCAATTTCTTTACTTGTCGCATGACCAAGTTTGATCCATTGAATACTTGCAGTTGAAGTTTCAGTTAAAGTATTAATGTATTTAGCGACGTACAGCGTACCTGCCGATAAGTCTTTTTCTTTGTCAGCAATGAACATGAAGAAACCACCATTTGTGTAGTCATCTCCCATAAGTGCTGTGCGGTTGTCTGGCATTACATGAATAAGTTCATGAGAAATACGGCCTAGGCAGTAATGCTTTTTAATACTACCTGTACCATCAATATTGACAGTAACTTCTGGCAAATGACCGTAGTTATATGGGTTTGCTTTAGTTTCATCACCAAAGAAGTATTTACCAAGATATTTTGGATCTGTACCACCAATACCTTGATTAAATGCATCAGGTTCATACTCTTCACTTGATAAGTGAGTATTCCAAGGCGATAGGCTAGCACCGCAAGTAATCCATAGACCGTGGACCGGAGCGGTATCAATATTGAAGTATTTTTTAAGTTCTAAATGACCAGTTTTTTGGTCTTGATCTAAAGTCAAAATTGCAATTGGTGATGGCAGTTGTCCATAAGTATCTCCACCAGCTTGGTCTTTTGAGCTGTACTCAAATTGAACAACATGAAATACAGGATTTGCTACGCCATCAACTTTCGCACCTTCTAACTGAATTAATGATGAACCATCTGGACAGTCTGAAAAGAACTGACGCTCTTTACCCGCAACAGACTTATCCATAATTGGATTGCCGTTAACATCA
This sequence comes from Acinetobacter sp. IK31, assembly GCF_035615195.1. Lineage (NCBI taxonomy): Bacteria > Pseudomonadati > Pseudomonadota > Gammaproteobacteria > Moraxellales > Moraxellaceae > Acinetobacter > Acinetobacter sp. IK31. The sequence goes on from NZ_JANBOB010000008.1 coordinate 199,020, forward strand.
AAATAACCACCAGCGATAATTGTTCCACCACCAAGTTTTGGTACGCTATCACCAGTTTTAAAGAATGATTTATAAGCAAGTTGGTATTCAGTACTAGTTGAGTTTTCCCAATCAATTTTTAATTTAGAATTTACTAAAGTTGTTGCACGGTCTGCTGCTGCTGTTGGAGCTGACATTGCCGTAAATTTTGCATTTTTTAATTTGCTTGGTTGCGGTGTTGGAGTGACTACAGAACTGTCATCACTATCATTACAACCTGCTAACGTTGCTGCCGTAGCCATCGCCCCTAATGGTAGAAAAGGAATCCCCGAGAACCATTTTAAAATTTCGCGACGTGTTGGTTGAGTAGAAGCAGTTGTCATAATAAATCCGTAACTTTTGTGGGTATATTTGTTGAGTTGATTCTATGGCCTGAAAATGACACTTTTCTTACATTTTTAAGTCACTTTGAAGACAGTTTATGGCTTTGTAGATTGAAAAGTGCTCTAAAAGAAAAAAGCCTGAACTTTAATATTCAGGCTTTTATATATTCATTTTATTCAGCAGAATGAGTTTTTCTTTTCTCAAGAATTTTACCAAAGAGCAATCCGAGCTCAAAAAGCAGCCACATTGGAATAGCTAACATCACCATTGAAATTGCATCTGGCGGTGTAATGAACATCGCCACAAAAAAACATCCCACAATAATAAAGCGTCTTTTTTCAGCAAGACTTTTTGTGTCTACTACACCTATTAAAATGAGTAGTAGGGTTGCAATTGGAATTTCAAAAGTGAGACCAAAAACTAAAAATAGCTTTAAGCAAAAGCTTAAATAGCTATTAATATCTGTCATAGGTGCGACGGTTTCAGGCGATACACTAATAAAGAAATGTAAAATAGCAGGAAGGGTAATGTAATATGCAAAAGCAACTCCAGCATAGAACAAAACAATACTGCCAATGAGTAACGGAATCGCTAAATGTCGTTCTTTTTGATATAACGCAGGGCGAACAAAAGACCATATTTCATAAAGAATAAATGGCATTGCTAACACGAGCGCGACAAATAAATTTAATTTAAATGGAGCCATAAAGGTTGCAGTCACATCTGTAGCGATCATTGAAGATGATGCCGGAAGTTGCAGCCTTAAAGGTTCAGATAATAGTTGGTATGTATTATTTCGAAAGGGTAATAAACAAAAGAATAAAAATAATGTTACCCCAACAATTCTAAATAAATGACGCCTTAAAATAACCAAATGGCTCATGATGGGCATTTGGTCTAGATTTTCCTGAGAATTTACAGTGGTTGAAGGCAGTTGGTTCATACGGCGATCTTCAAGTTAACGGGAGATGTCTCTGAAATTTCGGGTGTCGATACCAAAGGAATAAACTTTCCAATGTACGGCACTTTATACTGACCCGAGATAGGCAGACATATCCGAATAGGCTTTGGCAATATTTTAGAAGCCTCAGTTTTATCTACAGTTTCGGAAATATTCTGTTTTTGTATTTCTTCAAGTTGTTGTTGTACTTTCCGTTCCAGTGCTTCAATGCGGTTGAGTTCATCCTGCATTTCTTTTCGAAATTCAGAAAGACGCAACTCTTGATCAATATCATTTTGCAAATTAGTAATATAACGTTTTAGGCGAACATACCAACGACCAGCAAAGCGTGCAGCTTCCGGAAGTTTATCTGGGCCTAAAACTAAAATTGCAATAATTGCAAAACAGAGTAGCTCTGTCATTCCTACATCAAGCATGGTTGAAAACCTTTAGCTTTTTACTGATGTGCTGTCAGGCGTTTTGACTTGGGCATCAATTGTACGTGGAGTATTAAGAGCAGCAGCTTCGTCTTCTTCACGAACTGATTTTTTAAAGTCTTTTACTGCACCGCCTACGTCTTTACCGATATTTTTTAATTTAGATGTACCAAATAATAAAATAACGACAATTGCAAAAATAACGACGTGCCAAATAGATAAACCAGCCATGATCTTATACCTCTTTTCAGTTCGCTTTATATCAACAGGTTGCCATGACAGGAATGTGACATTTATATGTCATTTTTAAGACAGTGATAGTCAGTCGAGACATAAAAAATGATATCTATAAAACTTATTTCTTATTTTTTTCCTTGTGTAGGCCTAAAAAAGAGAAGCTTAAATTACTTGAAATGGAGAGTACATTTTAGTTTGAAAAGGTGTAGCATTACAGGCTGGTTTTGATGGGGGAAAGGAGAAAACGTGGCGTTATTACTCCCAATACTGGCATTTATTACAGGTCTTCTACTTGCCCAAACGTCTATTTCAGAAACGATAAAACCCATCCTTTCAGCTTGGCTTGCACGTCTACTCATTCCAGTTGTTATTATTTACAACATGGTATTTTATCAAGCGGGTAGTTTGAGTTTAATGCTGTTCAGCTTCGGTTCAGCATTTCTTATTTTCTTTGCTTATTTAGCTTTATTTAAAGACAGATTATTGGCGCTTTGTGTGAGCTATACCAACATGGGCTGGCTAGGTTTTCCTTTTGCCATGGCTTTATTTGGTCCTGAAGCGACTGCACCTATCGTCGCGTTATATATTGGTATGTCTCTGTTTGGCAATGCCTGGGCTGTGACTGCCGTAACGACTACGCCGCAAAGTAAACTCAGCATATTAAAAAAGGTTTTAACTTCTCCACCATGTATTTCAATATTCGTTGCGCTTGTGCTCAGGCTTTTAGGTGCTCAACATATTGAACATCCAGCCATACATTGGGTTTATGAAGTTGCCAAGTTCGCAATGACTTTTGCTGGGATGTGTGTATTGGGAATGTGGCTGCGCCGTACCCGAGTTCATGTAAAAGACTTAATCTATAGTACGAAAGCTCAAGCTTTTAAGGTGGTATGTGGGATTATTCTTTGCGGGCTTACTTATAGGTTTTTACCTATTCCAAATATGAGCCAGCAAATTGGAGTGATGTTTTTAATGTTCTGTCTGCCACCCGCAGCCAATATTGTAGCGTTAGAAACGCACTATCAAGGAACAGGAAGATCTGCGGCTTATATTGCTTCAGGTACGATTGTGAGTTGTGTGTGTATTGCGATTTATGCAGTGTTTTTACACATGTTCGTCTAATTAATTATTTAATTCTAACCCTGCACTTGCTTGTGCGAAGGCAGCATGGATGCAGCCATGTCACTTGCCTTGCGCTGATTTCCAAAGCAGTGCTTTGGAAATCGCTCAGGATGTACCGTCAGTGACATAAATGGTTTTGTTACTTTTGCCTAAACAAAAGTAAAGTAGTACCTATACAAAGCCGAATACTCTCTAACGTGGTATTCAAAGGCTATAGGGAGAGAAAATTTATACTAAGCTCTCTCTAAATAACTGCATCGCTTGTCCACGATGGCTAATCTTATTTTTGTCTTCTTTAGACAGTTCAGCACTAGAAACTTGCAATTCAGGTAACCAGAACAGCGGGTCATAACCAAAGCCATTTTCACCACGTGCAGCTTCTAAAATTTCGCCGTGCCAAATGCCTTGGAAAATTTGTGGTAAAGGATCTTCTGCATGAGTCACTAAAGCAAGTACACACACAAACATACCTTCAATCACTTCACCATTTTTACGAAATGGTAATAAATCATTAAGTAATTTTACATTATTTGCTGCATCATCACCGTGTTCTCCAGCATAGCGTGCTGAGTAAATACCAGGTGCACCGCCTAAGACAGGAACACAAATACCTGAGTCGTCAGCCATAGCTGGTTTGCCTGAAATTTTAGAGGCATGACGAGCTTTAATAATGGCATTTTCAATAAAGCTTAAACCATCTTCAATTGCATCAGGAATATTAAGACGACCTTGAGGAATAATTTCTACAGGTAACTTAAGCTGTTCAAAAAGTTTTTCAAACTCTGCGACTTTACCTTTGTTATTGCTGGCAAGAACTAAACTGCCCTGATCAAACCAATGTGGGGTAGACATAATAAAACCAAACTTTATAGCGAATATCGAACGTGAGTTATGTTACGTGTTTTTTAAGAGGGGATATAGAGGGAAATAGATAGAATATAAATGGGATGATCTAAACTAAAACCACCTTGTAGAGCATACAAGGTGGTTTTAGTCGAGTAAGTTTTTTTACGGATGAACCGTTATTATTGTGCTTGAATCCATTTGTCTGCACGGTCACGTGCTGTACGAATTTGTTCTTGAGTCAAGTTCGCCGCAAGAGCAGTTTTCTTACCTTCAGATAAGCTAATTACTTTATTGTCGAGCATGCCGTCACGAGTTGAAAGCTCATACCACTGGTAAGCACCTACGTAGTTTTTCTTTTGCTCTTCCATCATCGCAAGGTTATAGCTTGCACGGTTATCACCATTGCTTGCTGCTTTTTCAAAGTATTTACGAGCCATTGACTCATCTTTCTTAATACCAATACCGTCGGCGTACATGCGGCCTACGTTTAATTGTGCTGGCGATAAACCTTGATCAGCCGCTGCTTTAAACCATGCAAAAGCCTGTTTTTCATCTTTTGCTACATCTTTACCATATTGGTAGTGTGTACCAAGATAAAATTGTGCGCCTGCTTGGCCTGCTTTTGCAGCTTTCTGAAGGTCATTAACCCCCATTGTTGAAAAACGTGCAGCCTGACTCGCAACCGATTGTGGCTGGGCGATATAATCTGCATGAGCCTGCATACTTAGCAGTCCTGCAAATAGTGTGCTAAATAATGTCTTTTTCATAGTGCACTCACTCGATAAATAGCGACTTCACCAAACAAATTAGGAATATGTTTGCTTAACAGGCTTCCCTGCTGGTTTCCATTGACGGCGAGTCGATTAATAATTTGTATCTGATTTTCCACACACAGTGCTTCGAAATCTTTAAATGTACATAAATGAATATTGGGGGTGTTATACCACATATATGGTAGAGCATCCGATACAGGCATCATACCTTTTAATGCAAGAAAAGAGCGAGTCTTCCAATGCGCAAAGTTTGGAAAAGTAATAATTGCCTGTTTACCCACACGCACCATGTCTCTTAATAAAACATCCGGTGCATCTACGGCTTGCAAAGCTTGTGCCATGACCACATAGTCAAAAGACTGGTCAGCAAAGCGGCTTAAACCGAGATTCAAATCTTGTTGAATAATATTTAACCCGCGACTGACGGCAATTGCAATCTTTTCTTGATCAATTTCTAAACCATAAGCACGAATTTGATGTTTTTGGCTCATATGAGCAAGTAATTCACCGTCACCACATCCCAAATCGAGTACGCTTGAGCCCGGTTTAATCCACTTTTCTGCCAGTTGTTGATCAATACGCATTAGCTTGCCTCCAGTGATGTCGATTTTAAGTGTTCTTCACCGCCTAAGAAAGCGCGCATGGTTTTGACATACAGTGGAATCGGGAATAAGAACGAATCATGGCCCTGTTCAGCATCAATATCGAGATAACTTACAGGCTTATGATTGGTAATAAGCGCATCAACAATCTCTTGAGAGCGACTTGGTGCAAAACGCCAGTCTGTTGTGAACGAGACAATCAAGAATTGGCATTTAGTTTTACCCATCGCTTCAGTTAACGAATGACCATACTCACGTGATGGGTCAAAATAATCTAAAGCTTTGGTCATGATGAGATAAGTATTGGCATCAAAGTTACGGCTAAATTGTTCACCTTGATAACGCAGATAACTTTCAACCTGAAATTCGACATCAAAACCATACATAAATTTGCCGGACTTTAAATCGCGACCAAATTTTTGTTTCATGGCTTCTTCAGAAAGATAGGTAATATGGCCTACCATGCGGGCCAAAATCAGACCACGACGTGGATAGCTATCATTTTCTAGATAACGTCCATGATGAAATTCAGGATCAGATAAAATAGATTGGCGTGCAACTTCGTTAAAGGCAATATTCTGTGCTGAAAGCTTTGGCGCGCTGGCAATAATGACGCATTTTTTTAAGCGGTCAGGGTAGTCTACCGACCATTGAAGCGCTTGCATGCCCCCTAAAGAACCACCAACAACAGCGTACCAAATATTTACACCCAAACGGTCAGAAAGCATGGCCTGAGTTTTTACCCAGTCACGTACTGTAACTAAGGGGAAATCTGGTCCGTAAGGACGATTATCATTTTCAGGATTTGGCGACGTTGGGCCGGTTGAGCCGTTACATCCACCAATGTTATTGATTGAAACTACAAAAAACTTATTGGTATCGATTGCCTTACCCGGGCCAATACAGCTATCCCACCATCCAGCTTTTTTATCATCTTCATGGTGATAACCCGCTGCATGATGATGTCCAGAAAGAGCATGACAGATTAAAATAGCATTTGATTTATCTGCATTTAAAGTGCCGTAAGTTTCGACCATTAATTCAAAACGTGGCAAAACACGGTCACACTCAAGATGTAATGGTTCTTCAAATTGGAACTTTTGCGGAGTGACTAACCCCACTGAATCAGCTGGAAAAGACACGGGAACATTTCGCCTTTTAAATCTTTCAGGAATAAAAAGAAAGGATACCAAGCTAGGTATCCTTTCAAAAGAGTTTTTTTTAATTAAACAGCAGCGGCAACAACCTGGTCTGTGCTTAAAACCCCTTGATCAATCAAACGGTTGGTACATGCAATAATTGCTTCAATTGATGAGGTGACTGTATTGTCATGAACACCCGCACCAAATGAGCCTTTACCCGTACCTTTCACTTGAAGCTCAATTAAGGTTAATGCTTTTGCATTTGCCCCTGAACTAATACTACGTTCTTCATAGTTCAACACGTCAATTGGTAATTGAAGCGCATTCAAGAATGCAGAGATCGGGCCGTTACCTTCACCACGAAGTTGTTGTATTTCACCTTCGACTTCAACGTCAAGTTCGATGATTTGAGTACCGTTAATGTCAGATAATCTGTAGTTTTTGACCGTGTAGTGATGGTTTTTCACATCGACATAAGTGTCTTTAAATAAAGTCCAGATTTCTTTGGCATTAATTTCTGTACCGTTGTCATCAGCATATTGTTGAACAACCTGACTGAATTCGATTTGTAAACGGCGAGGCAACACCACGTTGTAATTCGCTTCCAATAAATAAGCGATACCGCCTTTACCAGACTGACTATTTACACGAATAACTGCATCGTAGTCGCGGCCCAAATCTTTCGGGTCGATTGGTAAGTAAGGCATATCCCAAATTTCTTCGTTTTTCTGGAATTCGAAACCTTTTTTGATTGCATCCTGATGTGAACCCGAGAATGCGGTAAATACTAAGTCACCTGCATATGGATGGCGAGGGTGCACAGGTAAACCAGTACATTCTTCAACCGTTGCAATTACTTCATTAATATTAGAAAAATCTAACTCTGGCGCTACGCCTTGGGTATACATATTCAATGCAATAGCTGCAACGTCAACGTTACCTGTACGTTCACCATTACCGAACACACAACCTTCAACACGGTCAGCACCCGCCATAATGGCAAGTTCTGATGCAGCAATACCACAGCCGCGGTCATTGTGACAGTGAACAGAAATGATCACGCCATCACGACGTGCCAAATTACGGTGCATCCATTCAATTTGGTCTGCATACACATTTGGAGTAGAGACTTCTACAGTCGCTGGTAAGTTTAAAATAACTTTATTGGTTGGAGATGCTTCCCAAATTTCTGTGACGGCATCACAGACATCTTTAGCGACTTCTAATTCTGTTGCAGAGAAACACTCTGGGCTGTACTGGAAAATCCAGTCAGTTTGAGGATACTGTGCAGCATATTCTTTAACTTTTTGAGCAGCATTAATTGCTAATTGTTTTGCACCATTAGCATCTACATTCAATACCTTTTGACGGAAGGTTGGAGAATTAGAGTTATAAATATGCACAATTGCACGTTTAGCACCTGCCAAAGATTCAAAGGTACGTTCAATTAAATGGTCACGCGCCTGAACCAAAACTTCAATATATACGTCATCAGGAATATGATTTTCTTCGATCAACATGCGTGTGAAATCGAAGTCAATTTGAGATGCAGAAGGGAAGCCGATTTCAATATGTTTAAAACCGATTTTCACAAGCATTTTGAACATTTTGAATTTTTGTTCCATGTCCATTGGTTCAAAAATTGCTTGGTTCCCATCACGTAAATCGGTACTCATCCAGATTGGCGCTTTTGTAATTTCGTTATTCGGCCATTGGCGATCTGGTAAATCCACTCGTTGGTACATACGGCGGTATTTTTTGCTTGGGTCAGCCAACATCATGAGAAAACTCCTTGTCTCGTAGCGCGGTTGCTCTGGATAAATTTAAAAGGCAACGTCTCTACAGTTATATATGGTATCTAATTCAGAAAAATTAAAGCTAATTTCGAAGTGCTGCTTTAAAAAGCAGACAATATTTATACGCGCGCTGGGCGCAGCATCAGGAGTTGCAGATGATGTCTTGCTTGAAGAGGCGGGGCAAACAAGTAATTCGTTTTCATCTCTAGACCATGAAATAATAAGTTTGGTGGTTTGCTGGTATGTTTATTATTTAGATATATCACATCTAAACAATGATTACACCTTGTGCAAAATTCTTATAGTAATTTTAATCTCAGCAATAAGAAAATAATTTTCTTATTTTGCGCTGTTTTAAGTTTTGTGGAAAATAATTTTCATATTTTCACCATATTGAGATAAAAATAATTATCTATCCTCAATAAGGTAAAAATAAATATAGTTACAGCTCAGACCACATGCGAATTAAATTGTGATAAATGTTGGTGAGTTTCATCACTTCAGAATAGCTATCGCCATGTGCTTTACGCAGTTCCCGAATACTTTCATCTAAGTTAAATAAAAGATGTCGCTTACTATCATCGCGTACCAAACTTTGTACCCAGAAAAAAGAGGCGAACCGTGTACCTGAGGTAATACTGCTGACTTCATGTAAGCTCGTCGATGGATAGAGTACGACATCACCTGCTGGTAATTTGACTTCATGATAACCATAGGTGTCTTCAATAACCAGATCACCACCTTCGTACTCATCAGGTTCACTTAAAAATAATGTACAAGATAAATCGGTACGAATTTGTTCTGAAGTACCCCGAATAAGACGAATCGAGTTATCAACATGAAAACCGAAGCTTTCGTACTCATCATAACGATTAAAAAGTGGGGGAATAATTTTGTGAGGAAGGGCAGCGGCCTGAAAAACAGGGTTTTGCCAAATTGCTTTAATGACAATATCACTTAAATGATGAGTCAGCAGGTCTTGTTCAGAGAGTTGCTGATTTCTTTTAACTGAAGCTGATAGGGTGCCAGCAGTTACTTTTCCACCCACCCAATTCGCCTCTTTCATAAGCTTCCGAAACTCGGCAACTTGTTCTTTGCTTAACACATTAGGGATATGATGAATCACAGCCAACACCTTTTTAATAGATACTTCATTTGTAAAAATAGCCTCGTGACGAGGCTATCTTATATGAACTTTAATTAACTCCATAAATAAACTATGGAATTTAACCTTAGTACTTAAAATTAATCGCTAATACTGCGTTACGGCCATTACCTTCAAACGCGTAGTGAGCTGCATGTGCACTTGTGAAATAACGTTTGTCAGAGATATTGTTGATATTAAGCTGTAAATTTACATTCTTGTTAACATCATATTTAGCCATCGCATTGTAAATGGTATAGGTTGGCAAATATTTAGGTGCAGTCGTGTTTACAAACACTTGATCACGATATTCAACACCAGCGCCTAAAGTCAATTGAGGCATCACTCTATAAGTAGACCATAAGGTAGCGCTGTTTTTCGCTACAAATGGTAAAGGTTTACCTTCTTGAGCAATCGAATTGTATGCAGCTTCTGTGATTTCGCTATCTAAATAACTATAACCTGTAGATACATCCCATTTGTCGGTAATTTTCCCATTCAAGCTGATTTCAAATCCATCAACTTTACTTTTACCCGCATTCGCGGAAGTAGTAGGATCGATTTGAATACGAGTATTTTGCTTTTCAGTACGGAAAACTGCGGCAGTTAAATTTGCACGATTATTAAACAGATCCCATTTCGTTCCTACTTCAAAAGTACGAGCCTCTTCTGGTTTAAGTTCATTAATAATATCGGTAGTACCAAGTGCATTGTCACTACTGTCGCCTTCAGCAAGAACGCCTACTGGGTTAGCAGAAGTTGCAAAGCTTGCATAGATACTGCCGTTCTCAGTTGGTTTATATACTAAGCCCGCTTGATAAGTGAAGAAATCTGAATCACTTTCATATTTTGTTCCTTCTGGAGTGGCAACTTTTGAGTAGTTATATGCCCCTTTTTCAGTAGCATATACATCTTTGTTATATTTTTTCTCTGTTTCAAACTTATCCCAGCGGACACCTACATTTAAAAGCCATTGAGGGTTAAATTCGATGCTATCTAAAGCATAAACAGAAACAGTGTGGCTACGCGTTGTAGATTGGCCTTTAATTGTTCCAAGTTTGTCGGTGAAAGCACCATTTCTTGGATTATTTAAACCAGTACACCAACCATTTGATGCGGCAGCAGTTGAAGTACAGTTATTAATATTATCTTGTAAAATTGTCGAAGTTGTTTGTCCAGCAGCATTGGTAAATGTATACATACCTTGGTCAGTTTCTTGGAGACTCCATTCTGTACCGACATTAAAAGAATGCTTTAATGAACCAGTATTAAATTTACCTCTCAAAGAAAGTTGATCACTATACGCATCAGTATCTAAGATACGGCTTAAAGCACGGCGAGCGATAGTCCCTCTGTAAATATTACCCTTAGAGTCATCAGCATTGGTATAAACATAATCAGATTTAGATTTGTTGTAAGTCGCTACATTCGACAAGGTAAGATTTTCACTAAAGTCATGTTCTAATTTAAACGTACCGATATGGTTTTCACGTTTATCAAAATCACGAGCTTTCCAGCCATAGTAAGTTCCCGCTTTTACATCAACAGGTTTACCATTACCAGGAGTCACAGTAACTCCAGCAGGAGGAGTCGCTGGATTTGCATTGTTAAATGGAATACCTGCATCTGGTTCATCATTACTACGTAAATAGTAGTAGCTAAGTGTTCCACGAGTTGCTGTATCTAGGCCAAATGCAAGGCTTGATGCAATACCGGCACGAGCATATTCAGCTCCGTTACTCTGACCAGCTTTTTCATTTTCATGACCCATGATAACAACACGACCAGCAATGCCATTACCAAAGTCTTTGTTGGCATCAAGTTGAATATGACGATAGTTGTCAGTACCCCCTTGAACACTGCCTTGGTAGACATCACCTTCGTGAGCAACTTTAGGAATTAGGTTAATACTTCCACCAATGCTACCACCACCACCAAGGGCAGAGGAAGAACCCTTAATAACCTCAACTTGTTCAATCGCAAACATATCGCGGCTTTGTGACGTTGTATTGCGAACACCATCCACATAAATAGAAGACTGTCCGCTATAACCACGAATGTAAGGCATATCTGTAAATGGGGTACCACCTTCACCCGCACCTAGAGTAATGCCTGGTTCGTAACGTAAAGCTTCGAGCAAGGTGTTAGAGTTTGTATCTTTAATTAGTTTTTGAGAAAGGATAGAGACCGATTTCGGCGTATCTTTGAGAGGAGCCACAAATTTTGAGTTGGCTGACTGATCTACCTTTAAAGATTCCTCTTGAGTCGCTTGAGTATGAATTGTGGGTAATTGTGAAATTGCTTCTTGTGCCATGGCTGTTGTCGCAATCATTGATAGTGATGAAGCTATCGCAGAAGAAACAATTTTTTTACGTGTTCTAATCAAAGACATGACTTCAGGACTCTAAAACTAAAAGGTTATGCGAATAATAATAATTCTTATTTATATGTACAGTTTATGTTAATTGAATTTGCCAATTGAATTATGAAGATAGAGTGAATGGCTGAATAGGTAATTGTGCTTTTATGTAGTTAATCTACTGATTTTTAGTAATTGTTTGTAAAAGCGATTAACTTTAGATTTTGATTGTAATTTTAGATTTGTGAAGAATAACTAAAAAATTAGTTTTACTTAAGGCTTTATGAAAAATATTTAAAGAATCATAAAATTACTGTGAAATTTACGAGAATAATGACCTTAACTTAAATGAAGTGGTCGGTTAATTTTGTATATCTTGAAAGTTGTCATATAATACAGCACTTTTAAAAAAACTGTTCCTACTCACTAATTTTTATCGAGGAAGCCATGCAAGTAACGACTGAAGCGGTTTCGGGCGTTGCCCGTCGTTTAAATGTTTCTGTACCGACGAGCCGTATTAACGAGCAATTTGAAGCTCGTTTGAAGCGCACTGCCAAAACTGTGAAGATCAACGGCTTCCGTCCAGGTAAAGTACCTGAAAACGTTGTTCGCCGCGAATATGGTGCGGGCATTTATCAAGAAGTTGTAAATGACATCATTCGTGATAGCGTTTTTGAAGCAATTCAACAAGAAAAAATCAATGCGGTAGGTATGCCTAACATTGATAAAGTTGAACATAAAGAAGATGCTTTAGTTTTTGAAGCGACTGTAGAAGTTTATCCAGAAGTTGCAGTACAAGCATTCGACGGTTTAGAAGTTGAACGTAAAACAGCTGAAATTAAAGATGCTGACGTTGATGCTATGATCGAAAACTTGCAAAAACAACGTCAAACTTGGGCTGTTACCAAGGGTATGGCGAAAAAAGACATGCAAGTGACTTTCGACTTTGAAGGCACTATCGACGGTGAAAAGTTTGAAGGCGGTTCTGCTGAAGACTTTAAACTTGTGTTAGGTTCAGGTCGTATGATTCCTGGCTTTGAAGACGGCATCGTTGGCATGAAAGCTGGTGAAGAGAAAGTAATTGACGTTACTTTCCCTGAAGACTACCAAGCTGAAAACTTAGCTGGTAAAGCAGCTCAGTTCAAAATCACTGTGAAGCAAGTTGAAAAATCAAAACTTCCAGAGATTGATGCTGAATTCTTGAAAATCTTTGGTGTAACTGAAGAAGAAGGCGTTGAGAAATTAAAAGCTGACGTTCGCAAGAATATGGAACGTGAAGTTCGCAATGGTTTACGTAACCAAGTTAAACAAGCTGCTTTTGATGCACTTGTTGCTGCGAATGAAGTTGAAGTTCCAACTGCTATGGTTGCTCAAGAAATTGACCGTCAACGTCAACAAATGGTTCAACAGTTCACTCAACAGTTCGGTGGTGCAGGCGCGCAATCTTTTGATAAGAGCATGCTTCCTGACGAATTGTTCAAAGAACAAGCAGAACGTTCTGTTAAGCTTGGCGTGTTAGTAAGCAAAGTTTTAGCTGATGCTAAACTTGAAGTTGATCAATCACGCGTTGATGCTTACATTGACGACATGGCTTCTTCTTACGAAGATCCAACTGAAGTGATTGAATACTTCAAAAATGATGCTCAACAACGTGCTCAAATCGAAGCAGTTGTATTAGAAGATCAAGTTGTTGACCACATCTTAGCTGCTGCTAAAGTGACTGACAAACCAGTATCTTATGATGATTTGTTAAAAGAACAACAAGCTCGCCGTATGGGCTAATCTTTTAAGAAGTCAGAAAAAGGCGCTTTAAGCGCCTTTTTCGTTTTTCAATATGTGGTTAATTTGAGTGCGACATTAAGTACTTAGGTATAAATAATATAATATTTCAGTGCGAACCTTTTGCAATTTGAGAAATTATCCCGCATATTGTTGCCATAGGTTAAGTCACAAAAAATTTAGGAATAAATAACGTATGTATGTTCCAACAATTGAAAATGCTTTAGTTCCTGTTGTGGTTGAACAATCTTCTCGCGGCGAACGTTCTTTTGATATTTATTCACGACTTTTACGTGAGCGCGTCATTTTTTTAACAGGTGAAGTTGAAGACAACATGGCAAATCTAATTGTTGCCCAAATGTTGTTTTTAGAAGCTGAAAACCCTGATAAAGATATCCACCTTTATATCAACTCACCAGGTGGTTCTGTGACAGCGGGCATGGCTATTTATGACACAATGCAGTTTATTAAACCTGATGTTGTGACATATTGTATGGGTCAAGCTGCTTCAATGGGTGCATTCTTGTTAAATGCTGGTGCTAAAGGCAAACGCTATTGTTTAGAAAATGCGCGTGTCATGATTCATCAACCATTGGGTGGTTTCCGCGGTCAAGCATCGGATATTGAAATTCATGCGCGTGAAATTCTATTTATTAAAGAACGTTTAAACCGCTTAATGGCAGAGCACAGTGGTCAAGACTACGAAACAGTTGCTCGTGATACTGACCGTGATAACTTTATGACAGCACAGTCTGCTAAAGAATATGGTTTGGTTGATCAGGTGCTAAGTAAGCGTCCATAAGGACCTTCTTAATATAAATAACTTGAGATGTTGAAAAAGATCTCCATTTAGTTATTTATGCAGTGCATCTTGCCCTAATATTTAAGATTCTATTTGTGGAGTGAATATGTCCGAACATCCTCAAGGACAAAAACATTGTTCATTTTGCGGTAAAACGCAGTCTGAAGTCGGGAAACTGATTGCAGGTGAGGACGCATATATTTGTAATGAGTGTGTGGATGTCTGCTTAGACCTTGTACAAACCAGCCAACAGGTTGAAGCAGGGGACTGGGCGAGTAAGGCATTACCAAAACCACATGAAATACGTGCTGCGCTTGATCAATATGTGATTGGTCAAGATCTTGCCAAAAAGACATTATCTGTTGCGGTTTATAACCATTATAAACGCCTGAAAGTTGGTCATAATGGCCATGTGTCTAAAGAAGTAGAAATTGCTAAAAGTAACATTCTACTGATTGGACCTACAGGTTCGGGTAAAACTTTACTTGCGCAAACATTGGCTCGCCTTTTAGATGTTCCATTTGCAATGGCAGATGCAACGACATTAACCGAAGCTGGTTATGTAGGTGAAGATGTTGAAAATATTGTACAAAAGCTTTTGCAAAAAGCAGACTACGATGTAGAGAAAGCTCAGAAGGGCATTATCTATATTGACGAAATTGACAAGATTACTCGTAAATCTGAAAACCCGTCAATTACACGTGATGTTTCTGGTGAAGGTGTACAACAAGCATTGTTAAAAATGATTGAAGGTACAGTGGCTTCTATTCCTCCGCAAGGTGGACGTAAGCATCCGCAGCAAGAGTTTATCCAAATTGACACTTCGAATATCTTGTTTATTTGTGGTGGTGCTTTTTCTGGTTTGGAAAAAATTGTACAGCAGCGTCAAGAGAAAGGCGGTATTGGTTTTACAGCTGATGTTAAAAACAAAGATGAAACCAAAAAACTTGCTGAATTGTTCCGTCAGGTTGAGCCAACCGACTTAGTGAAATTTGGTTTAATTCCAGAATTCATTGGTCGTTTACCGGTGATTGCGACTCTTGAAGAGTTGGACGAAGAAGCATTAATGCAAATTTTGACTGAGCCAAAAAATGCATTAACTCGTCAATATCAATATCTTTTCACTATGGAAAATGTTGATCTGATTTTTGAAGACTCTGCATTGCGTGCTATTGCAAAGAAAGCACTTGAACGTAATACGGGCGCGCGTGGTCTACGTTCTATTATGGAGAACGTACTGCTTGAAACCATGTACGATTTACCAAGCCGTAATGATGTTGGAACAGTCATTATTAATGAGGCGGTAATTAATGGTGAAGCAGAGCCTGTTTATCAGTCTGAGCGTCAGCCTAAAGAAGCTGTAACACATGAAAGTGTTGCAAAAGCCGATTTAAAGGTGATTGATTCGAAGTCTGCATAGATTTCATTCATCTAAAAAGCATGAATCGCTTCGGTGATTCGTGCTTTTTTTGTTTTCAATTTATGTGGGTGGTGTTAATCTTAAAAATACAAAATACGCATAGTTTTGCGGTGTAAAAAATAAATCAAAAACAAAACGCTTTGAGGGATGCCATGCGTTATTTAATCGTATCTTTGTGCTGTGCCGGACTGTTTGTGGGCTGTCAAAGTTCATCTCATTTAGAAAAAAATACGGGTGAATTGACTGCAACCTTACCTAAAGTCGATGTTGAAAAAGAACCCGGACTATTAGATCAATATCACGTAGGTGGTTTTGCTGTGGGTGGTTGGGTTAATCAAAAATTGGGTCAGACCTTTGCTCCGATCAAACCGCAAAATGAACAAGCTGCTGTTGTTTATCTCTATCGTCCAGATACGAAATGGAATCGTCAGGAAATTGCTGCGATTAACCTTTTTGTGAATGGCAAGCGGATTCCGAGCCTTCTACATAATCATTATTACTGGATTGAATTGCCAGCAGGGACTTATCGTCTTTCTGCGAGCCGCCCTTTATTAGGGATTCATTTTCAAGAGCCAAAATATATGGATATAACAGTGGAGGCAGGAACGTCTTATTACTTGAAATATGATGAAGAAAATAAAATGGATCGAGGTGAACACACTGGGCCATTTATGTTAATGCAAGATAATATTGGCCGTAGAGAAATTGCCTTTACCGAATTGAAATCTTCAAGCTACAACTTTGTGGCCGAAGATGCTTCAGGTAAGATTCGACATAAGCCGCAAGAGTTAAAACCTGCCAAATATGATGAAAAATCAGATGTACATCTGATTAAGCCTTTTAAATTATGGAATCCTTTAACTTGGTAATGGTCTACAAAAGATAAAGAAAAGTTAAGACTTTTCTTTATCTTTCATCAGTGGAGCAATAATTTTAAGCATCTCTTCTTGCATATGATCCCGTGCTTTAGGGTCATTAAAGGTCTGTTGTCCTAACTCCATCATATATTCTGATATTTGCCCCATAATCTGTACGTTTTTACGCGTAATCGATTGGCCTTCTGGGGTTTTTAAAAATTTAAGATTCGCTTGAATCTCTTCTTCAGAATATGTCTTTAAGTAAATATCTTGTAAAGCTTGCACAGTTTTAGGATTGCTGATCAGTTGGTTACTTGAATCTTTCAATAGTAAACCGAGCTTTTTCGCAGCTTCTTTTTCTTTCGGGCCTAAAGTTTTAATACCCGTGATATTACTAACGATCTGTTCTGCCTGTTGGTCATAATAAGGCGTTAATTCATTAATTGATTCTTTAAGTAGGTAATCAATTTGGCTAATTTGCATGAGTTCTTTCACTGAACTTAACTTAGCAGGAGAAGCAAATAAGCTTGTGGTAATGCAGCTTAGGCAGAGACTAATTGAAAGATTTTTAAGAATAGGGCGAATAGTCATGAAATGACCTATATTCAATATATGGTGAGAGAGTGCATTTATTAATAGCACAGATTAACGAAGCAATTGTTACAATTCTTTTCAATGTTTAAAATAAAAAAGAAGGTAAAAAAAGCACCGAATTCGGTGCTTTTCTTGATTAGCCTGCTGCGGCATCAACTACTGGAATTTTTCCAATTTTTGCTTGCCAGATTTTTGGAGCAATTGCATGAATTGATGTACCATTTACATCAACTGCAACAGAAACAGGCATATCTTCAACTACGAATTTGTAGATTGCTTCCATACCTAAGTCTGCAAACGCAACAACTTCAGCTTCGCGAACAGCTTTAGATACAAGGTAAGCTGCACCACCAACTGCCATTAAGTAAGTTGCTTTGTTGTCTTTGATTGCTTCAATCGCTGTAGGACCACGATCAGCCTTACCGATCATGCCAAACAAGCCTGTATGCTCAAGTACTTTACGTGTGAATTTATCCATACGTGTTGCAGTTGTAGGACCAGCAGGACCAACAACTTCGTCACCCACTGGATCAACTGGGCCTACGTAGTAAATAAACTTACCTTTAAGATCAACTGGTAATTCTTCACCGTTGTCGATCATTTCAACCATACGTTTGTGCGCAGCGTCACGACCTGTGTACATTGTTCCGCTAAGGAGTAATGTGTCACCTGGTTTCCAAGAATCCATTTCTGCTTGAGTAATGGTATCAAGGTTTACACGTTTAGATTTTGAAGAATCCCAAGTTACAGATGGGTAGTCTTCAAGTTTAGGTGCCTGAATATGAGCTACACCTGAACCATCAAGCTGGAAGTGTGCATGACGAGTAGCAGCACAGTTAGGAATCATACCTACTGGTTTGCCCGCAGCGTGACATGGGTAATCTTTAATTTTAATATCAAGAACAGTTGTTAAACCGCCAAGACCTTGAGCACCAATACCAAGTGCGTTTACTTTTTCAAAGATTTCGATACGAAGTTCTTCGATTTTGCTTTCTGGGCCACGACGAAGTAATTCGTCCATGTTGATTTCTTCCATGAGTGCTTCTTTAGCAAGCATCATGGCTTTTTCAGCAGTACCACCAATACCAATACCGAGCATGCCAGGAGGACACCAGCCTGCACCCATTGTTGGTACAGTTTTAAGTACCCAATCAACAATCGAGTCAGATGGGTTAAGCATCGCAAGTTTAGATTTGTTTTCTGAACCGCCACCTTTAGCAGCAACAGTAATATCTACTTTGTTACCCGGAACGAGTTTGTAGTGAATTACAGCAGGGGTATTATCTTTTGTATTTTTACGACCAAATGCTGGGTCTGCAAGTACAGATGCACGAAGAACGTTACTATTTTCAAGGTAACCTTGGCGAACACCTTCATTTACTGCATCATCTAAGCTCATTGATAAATCAAATTTAACATCTAAGCCCACTTCAAGGAAAACGTTAACAATACCAGTATCTTGGCAAATTGGACGATGACCTTCCGCACACATGCGAGAGTTAATTAAAATTTGTGCAATTGCATCCTTTGCAGCTTGGTTTTCTTCGCGATCATAAGCACGGCTCATCGCTTGGATAAAGTCTTGCGGGTGATAGTACGAAATAAACTGTAGGGCGTCCTTGATCGATGTAATCAAGTCATCTTGTTTGATAATCGTTGTCATACCAGAAAATCTCTTGAGCGGGCTGTTAGCTAGCGGGCTAAATTATATGACAAAAAGATCGTTTTGTGGGAGATTGGTTGATCTTTTGACCGAAAGTCGCATAGGACTATATAGGGGACATTTAAACGTCAGAGATAGGAAAATTATTTATTTTGAAACGATTAAAATAAAAAAAGCCATTTGAGCGGACATCAAATGGCGAGAGGTAGAAACAGATAAAATTATATTAATTATTTAGCAGCAGCTTGCTGTTCAGCCTGAATTGCTGTTAATGCAATGGTAAAGACGATGTCATCTACCAAAGCTCCGCGAGACAAGTCATTTACAGGTTTATTTAGACCTTGCAGCATTGGTCCAACGCTCACAACATTTGCAGCACGTTGTACTGCTTTATAAGTTGTGTTGCCCGTATTTAAGTCAGGGAAAATAAATACATTGGCACGGCCTGCAACTCGCGATTCTGGGGCTTTTTGGCGTCCCACGCTTTCAACTGAAGCTGCATCGTATTGAAGTGGACCATCAATAAGTAAATCAGGGCGACGTTGCTGAGCAATTTGAGTGGCTTGTTGTACCTTCTCAACATCTGCACCTGTGCCAGATGTTCCAGTTGAATAACTGATCATGGCAATACGTGGGTCAATTCCAAAAGCTTTAGCCGAGTCAGCAGACTGAATCGCAATTTCAGCCAGTTGTTCTGCTGTCGGGTCTGGGTTAATCGCACAGTCGCCATATACATAAACTTCATCTGGTAAAAGCATAAAGAAGATGGATGAAACCAGTGAATATTCAGGAGCTGTTTTGATGAGCTGGAAAGCTGGGCGGACAGTATTTGCTGTGGTGTGTACTGCACCGGAAACTAGGCCATCTACTTCGTCTAAAGCTAACATCATTGTACCCAGCACTACGGTATCTTGAAGTTGTTCTTTCGCTTGAAGTTCGTTGAGTTTACCTTTACGCAGCTCGACCATTGGTGCTACATATTGATCGCGAATACTATCTGGATCAACAATTGCTAATCCGGCTGGTAATTCAATACCACGAGCTTTTGCAACGTCCTGTACCACATCTAGTTTAGCTAGCAAAATGCAGTCAGCAATACCACGTGCCTGACAAATTGCCGCAGCTTGAATGGTGCGTGGCTCATCGCCTTCAGGAAGTACAATTCGTTTTTTAGCTGCAATCGATTTTTGCACTAGTTCATGACGAAAAGCCGATGGAGATAGGCGAGGGGTAGCTGCATTATTACTGTGCTGCTTAAGCCATTCGACATCAATATGACTTGAAACAAAACGAGTCACTTGTTCTGCACGTTCAGTATCATCGACGGGAATTTCATTACCAAAGTCAGATAAACGCTGAGCAGTTTCAAGTGTGTGTAAACGGGTATGTAAAATTGGCAAGCCTTGCTTGATCGCACTTTGGCAAAACTCTAAAAGCTCAGGAGCTGGTGCTTCACGTTCAGTAAGAACCAAACCTGCGAGTGGAATACCATTGCTGGTTGCCAAACTGCTTGCAAGTAATACATCTGTACGTTCAGATGCACTAATAATCAGTTCACCCGCAATAAACTTATTGAGTTCATATTCAATGCTTGAGGCAATTAAACTCGAATGCAAAATACGGCGTGTTTTAGCTTCACCTTGATGTACCCATTGCCCATCAATAACATTCGCAATATCTAATGTTCTAGGTACGCTTAGGGTGTTACTAAATGGAACCAGTCCAATAATCGGTAAATCGCTAGAGCCAAAATAACGATTGTATTTTTGCAGTTCGGTCGTAAATTTTGCGATGTCTTCAGTTGGACGTAATGATGGATCAAATGCGACAGGAATTTGTGCTGTTTCTTCAGTTAATCCACGTGTACGCATGAAAAGCACACCCGCAGTACGATTTGAAGCCGCACCACCAAACTGGCGTAAATGAGCATCTACTTTTTCTGCGGCTTTTTTCGGGTTTTGAATATCTGCTGTACTGACCAATACGACTTCTGCATCAAGCGCTTGAGCCAGACTCGCGTTAAGTTCACTGGCGAAGTGGTCTTGTCCATTTGGCAATAAGCCTTCCACAATAATGACATCATGGTCTGCTGCAACACTGCGGTGTAGGCTTACAGCTTCTTCAAGTAATTCATCTACTTCCCCAGCAGCAATAAGCTGAGTTAATTTTTCATGCGAAATAGATTGAACGGTTTTACTTTGAAATAAATGACCAAATAATGAAGTTGTTCGGTCAAGATGCTCTTGGTCTTCTTGAGAAAATGGTTTTAAAAAGCCTGCTTTAATCCCGTTACAATCAAGTGCGTAAATCATGCCTAAGCAGGCAGAGGTTAAACCAACCCCTTCGCCTGTAGGAATCAATAAAATTGTATTCATATAAACCTATAAATAAACGAATATCGAGTTTTCGCTAAGATCTGATTAAGCAAGGCTCGCTACAGATGCTGTATTTTCTGCCGCTTCAACAACTTGACGAGTTTCTTTGGCAATACGGCCTTCTTCATCTGTAGGAATGACCCAAATTTGTGGTCCTGTTCCATTGTCGATTCGCCCTTCAGTGCCACGTTTTAGGTTGTTGTTTTGATCTTTATCAAGCTGTAAACCAAAATGAGGTAAATACGCTAAGGTTTTTTCTCGAATATATGCTGAGTTTTCGCCAATACCGCCTGTGAAAATGAGGCCGTCTAAAGTTGGTAAACCACAGCTTAATGCTGCAAGTGATTTTGCAAGGCGATAACTAAAGACTTCAATTGCAAGACTAGCATCTTCATTGCCATTTTCTGCCGCTTCAATGACCGTACGCATATCATTAGACAGTTGTGATAAGCCAAGTAAGCCACTTTCGTTATTTAAAACTTTATCAATTTTAGCAAGGTCCCAACTAAGATTTTTGGCAAGGAAGCTATGTAAGCTTGGGTCGACATCGCCACTACGAGTTCCCATCACCACGCCTTCGAGTGGAGTAAGGCCCATAGAAGTATCAACACTTTGTCCATTCCATACCGCACAAGTTGAACTGCCGTTTCCTAAATGCGCTGTTAACCATCCACCTTTTTTCAGGTTGCCTGCAAGTTCACTTGCTTTATCAGACACATAAGCATGACTTGTGCCATGGAAGCCATAACGGCGGACGTTGTGGTCAGTATATAAAAACTTAGGAATTGCATAACGGTATGCATGCGCTGGCATGGTTTGATGGAATGCTGTGTCAAATACGGCAACTTGAGGTAATTCAGGGAATAGGCGTACGGTTGCGTCAATACCAATTAAATGTGCTGGGTTGTGAAGCGGAGCCAAAGGCGTCGCAGCGCGAATGCGTTCAATAATTTCAGGAGTGAGTAATTCTGCTTTGGTTAAACTACCGCCGTGTACAACACGATGTCCGATTGCTTGCGGTTTGTAGTTGGCTAGACGTGCAAGTAAAGTTTCTAAAGCTTTGGCATGATCAGCATAAGGGATAGCAAGTTCAAGTGGTTCACCACCAACTGTCACTCCCTTAATCCGAGCATCGGCTGCCCCTAGGTTTTCTGCTAAACCGTAAATACGATCTTCACGACGTTCTGAAACCAGCGCGTATTTAATAGATGAAGAGCCGCAATTGATAACTAATACTGATGTAGCCACGTTGAAATACCCACGTCCTGATTTAAAATAGTTTTCCTAACTTCCTGTTCGACATGTATTATTTCTAAATACACTTTGAACTGGTTGTTATGTTTTAACATGTGTTGTTTTTCTGTCCAAGATAGACTTTAGCCCATTAGACTTAAGCACTATGATTTTTAAGCTGTTTATAACTAATATTTAGTCAGTATAGATGTTAATCTCTGTGTGGCTTATTTTTTATGCAGGAATTGACCAGTTTTTTGTATATTTTTATGAAAAATAAAACCTGAACCAAATATGTATTTTAAGAGCCAGAGGTCGATCCTTTAATAAAAGGACGAGCAAACTCCTTAAATTAAATTTTAAGAATATATTACAAATAATATACGTAATTGAAATTCAGATTTAGGGGTATTAATGGAAATTAAAAAGAATAAAAAGTGGACTTATTAAAACTAAGAACTAGAGTGAAAAGCTCATCATTTATATATTGTTAAATATATTTTATTGTATTGATATTACAATAATTTTCCCGTATTTACCGAAGTTTGGTTTCAGCATAAATATATCCAAATTTTAAATGGGCTTTCTGTCTCAAACCTAAGCTTGCTCTACCGTTAAGCTTTGTGCTGAGGTCATTACAGCAGTATTGGCTGGGGTTGCATGTCGCTTTTTGCCTGAATAATATTGTTCATCCTTTTTCAAATGATCATAAAAATATATCATTTGGTTTATTTTTATTTCCCGGCTTATCCGGTTGTACAGGAGCGTCCTGCATGGACTTGCCGAATTCTATACTGGCAAAAGTTACCGAGCGTGTCATCGCACGTAGTCAAAAAACTCGTTCTGCATATTTACAACGTATTGAACATGCACAAGGCAAATTTCCTGCTCGTGGCGCACTTTCATGTGCCAATCTGGCTCATGGTTTTGCCAGCATGGAAGATAATGAAAAATTAATTATTAAAGTAGGTCGTGAGCCAAATATTGGGATTGTATCTTCATATAACGAGATGCTTTCGGCTCATGCACCCTATAAAACATTTCCAGATCTAATTAAAACAGCTGCTCGCGAAAATGGAGGGGTAGCACAGTTTGCTGGTGGTGTACCTGCAATGTGTGATGGTATTACTCAAGGTAATGCTGGCATGGAACTATCATTGTTCTCTCGTGAAACGATTGCAATGAGCACGGCTATTGCATTATCTCATAACATGTTCGACGCAGCTTTATGTTTGGGTGTTTGCGATAAGATCGTGCCGGGATTATTGATTGGTGCTTTGCAGTTCGGCTATTTACCTACTATTTTTGTGCCGGCTGGCCCAATGACTAGTGGTTTGTCTAATGATGATAAAGCTAAAATTCGTCAGCAATTTGCAACTGGTCAAGTTGGCCGAGATGCTCTGCTAGAGGCTGAGTCAGCTGCCTATCATGGACAAGGTACATGTACATTTTATGGTACGGCTAACAGTAACCAGATGCTGATGGAAGTGATGGGTTTACACCTTCCAAGTGCTGCATTTGTTCATCCTCACACACCATTACGCGATGCACTCACCGCAGAAGCTGCGATTCGTGTACTTGATTTAACAGTTGAGCGCGGAAACTACACGCCAATTGGTCATGTTGTTGATGAAAAAGCAATTATAAACGGCATTGTGGCATTGCTCGCAACAGGTGGTTCAACGAACCATACTTTGCATCTTATTGCGATTGCTCGTGCTGCTGGAATATTAATTGACTGGGACGACTTTGATGAATTGTCGGCTGTTGTTCCATTGCTCGCAAAAATCTATCCAAATGGTAAAGCCGATGTAAACCATTTTCAGGCTGCGGGTGGGGTTGCTTTCTTAATTCGTAATTTGCTTGAAGCTGGCTTGTTGCATAACGATGTAACTACAGTGGCTGGTAAAGGTTTGCAACATTACACCAAAGAACCAAAACTGATTGATGGCAAGCTTACTTGGGTCGATGGCGTGGTTCAAAGCCTTGATGACAAAGTATTGCGTAGCATTGATGCGCCGTTTCAACCAGATGGTGGCTTGCGTTTAATGCAAGGACGTTTAGGCCGTGGTGTAATCAAGATTTCTGCTGTTGCGCCAGAACATCGTAAAGTTAAAGCGCCAGCAATTGTGTTTGATTCTCAAGAAGCGGTGCAAGCAGCGTTTGATCGTGGTGAGTTGCATCGAGACTTTATTGCAGTCGTTCGTTTCCAAGGCGCACGCGCTAATGGTATGCCAGAACTACATCGTTTAACTCCTGTGTTAGGTGTTTTACAAGACCAAGGTTTTCATGTTGCTTTAGTGACCGATGGCCGTATGTCTGGTGCTTCAGGCAAAGTTCCTGCGGTGATTCATCTATCTCCAGAAGCATTATTGAGCGGTCCGATTGGCAAAGTTCAAACAGGAGATATGTTGGTTATTGATGCTGAAGCTGGCGTGCTTGATGTCGAGCTAGATGAAGCTGTTTGGCAGTCACGCCCTGTTGCACAGCCAGAACATCAGGCAGAAAACGAAGTTGGCTTTGGCCGTGAATTATTTGGTGTGTTCCGTGCTGCTGCTGCGCCAGCTGAACATGGGGCATCTGTATTTGGTGCACTGGTTGGTGAAACTGCTCCAGAGCAGATTTGAATCAAAGGAACTGAAAAATAATGATTAAAATTGAAGATATCGTCAAATTAGGTCCAGTTGTTCCCGTATTGGCATTTGATTCTGCCGAGCAAGGTGAACATGTATCACGTGCTCTACACGCTGGTGGTGTGAAAGTATTAGAAATTACGTTGCGTACCGCTGCTGGTCTTGCTGCTATTGAGCGTGCGAGCCAGTTGGCAGATGACATTGTGGTGGGTGTAGGAACAATTACCAAACCAGAACATTGTGCTCAAGCTAAAAAAGCAGGTGCTCAATTTGGTGTGTCACCGGGTTTGACTAAAGATCTGCATTTGGCTGCACAAGATGCTGGCTTGCCTTTATTACCGGGTGTGATGACACCAAGTGATTTGATTCAGGCAATTGAATTGGGCTATGAGATTGTAAAGTTTTTTCCAGCTCAGCAAGCGGGTGGAGTTGAGATGCTAAAGGCCTTTTATGGTCCATTTCCAAACTTACGTTTTTGCCCTACAGGTGGAATTACGGCAGAGTCAGCGCCAGATTTCTTAAAACAACCAAACGTAGTGTGTGTGGGTGGGTCATGGTTAACACCTAAATCTGTTGTAGCTACACAAGACTGGGCTGAAATTACTCGTTTAGCTCAAGTGGCTAGTCAGTTGAGAGCACTTTAAATGTAGTTAATATTTATAAAAAAATGAAGTGCATTTGTTGTGCTTTAGTGATTGCGTCGATGTGACCAGTAAGTGCTGGTCACACCTAAATATAAGAAATTAGTGTCTTAACAGTAGGAATTACTGTGGCTGAAGACCTTTGTTTGGGCAGTCTGCCTAAATAGCATTATTCCAAGGAGAAGTGTCACATGGAGACCGTTCAGGGTGGCATGTTGCTTATCTACACTGTAATCGCGATTATTGCTTTAGTTGTCATGATCGCGAAATTCAGAATTTATCCATTTCTGGTTCTTATTATTGTTTCACTCGGTTTAGCTTTGGCTGTTGGCATGCCAATGGGCGACATTGTTAAGTCATATGAAGCTGGTACTGGCAAAACCTTGGGTCACCTTGCAATTGTGATTGCACTGGGAACCATGCTCGGTAAAATGATGGCCGAGTCAGGTGGTGCCGAGCGAATAGCAATTACTTTAATTAAATGGTTTGGTGAGAAAAATATTCACTGGGCCATGATGTTTATTGCCCTTATTGTTGGTCTTCCCGTATTTTTCGAAGTAGGTTTCGTTCTACTCATTCCAATTGCATTCAATATTGCAAAAAGAACAGGTAAATCATTACTGATTGTTGGTTTGCCGATGGTCGCAGGTTTGTCCGTTGTGCATGGCTTAATTCCACCACATCCGGCAGCATTGTTGGCAGTACAGGCATATCACGCTGATATTGGTAAAACGATTGCCTACAGTTTGTTAGTGGGCGTACCAACGGCGATTGTTGCAGGGCCGTTGTATGCATTATGGATCAACAAATATGTCAAATTGCCTGAGAACAATCCATTGTTTAAGCAATTTGTTGAGGTAGATAAGAAAGAAACTCGTGAGCTACCAAGCTTTGGAATTACCTTATTTACGATTATGTTGCCTGTCGTATTAATGTTAATCGGAAGCTGGGCTGATCTTTTCTTTGCACCACAAACTTTCGCAAACGATTTACTACGTTTCATTGGTACTTCTGATATCGCATTGCTTATTGCCGTACTGGTCAGCTTTATTACCTTTGGTACCATGCAGGGCTTTAACCGTGAACAGATTGAAAAGTTCTGTGGCGGATGTTTGGCTTCTATTGCCGGAATCATGTTGATTGTCGGTGCTGGTGGTGGTTTTGGCGGTATTTTACGTGACAGTGGTATTTCTAATGAGATCGTTTCTACAGCCTTGAAGGCAAATTTGTCACCGTTATTGTTGGGCTGGTTAGTTGCAGCATTGATTCGTTTGGCAACAGGATCGGCAACGGTTGCTATGGCTACTGCTTGTAGCATTGTTGCTCCGATTGCAGCCACGGCAGGTGTTGCAGTTAGACCTGAACTTTTGGTACTTGCCACAGGCTCAGGTTCATTAGTTTTCTCACATGTAAATGATGCGGGTTTCTGGTTAATCAAAGAATATTTCGGTATGACAGTGGGGCAGACACTCAAAACTTGGTCGGTATTAGAAACGATCATTTCGGTGTTGGGATTATCTTTCACGCTACTGCTTAGCACTATTTTATAATTAGAGGTAAGTGATCCATGATTGTGATTGCAATGGGTGTCTGTGGAACAGGCAAAACGCTGATTGGTGAGTTGCTATCGGAGCATCTGGCTTGCGAGTTTCTCGATGGAGATACACTGCATTCAGCTGCAAATAAAAGTAAGATGAGTCAAGGTATTCCTTTGACTGATGAAGATCGCTTACCTTGGTTACACGCGATTCGTAAGGCTATCGAAGAGAAACAGCAGGCAGGTGAGACGGCGGTTTTTACCTGTTCTTCACTGAAGCGTGCTTACCGAGATATTTTACGTGGATATGACCAGAATGTGCAGTTTGTATATTTAAAAGGGTCATATGAATTGCTACAGCAACGTCTTGCTGAGCGGGCAGGTCATTTCTTTGATCCATCGTTATTGCAGACTCAGCTTGATACATTAGAAGAGCCTGATGTAAATGAAGCAATTACCATTGACATCATATTGACCCCTGAGCAAATTGTTACGCAGGTAATGCAGAAACTTGGTGTGATTAGTGATGTGTGTCAGGAATAATAATCCTAAAAATACTGAATGATGGAAACAAAAACGCCTGATCAATATCAGGCGTTTTTGTTGGTTTAGCTCGATTATTGGCGAATCTGGCCGTCACCTAACACAATCCATTTTTGAGAAGTTAGGCCTTCTAAACCTACTGGACCACGCGCATGAATTTTATCGGTAGAGATACCGATTTCTGCACCTAAGCCATATTCAAAACCATCAGCAAAACGAGTTGATGCATTGACAACCACTGAACTCGAATCTACACGAGCTAAGAACTGACGGGCCAAAGTATAGTTTTCAGTCACAATTGCATCAGTGTGATGTGAACCATATTTGTTGATATGGTCAATTGCTTCATCAATACCGCTAACAACTTTAATTGCAAGAATTGGCCCTAAATATTCGGTATACCAATCTTCTTCTGTCGCAGGTTTTACAGATGCACCTAAAATACGGCGTGTTTCTGGACAGCCACGGAGCTCAACTTGTTTTTCTGCATAAAGCTCAGCAATGCGTGGTAAGAAAACGTCTGCAATTCTTTCATCAACGAGCAGCGTTTCCATCGCATTACAAACGCCATAACGGTGAGTTTTGGCATTTAAGGTAATTGGTAAAGCTTTTTGCAAGTCTGCTTGCGCCTCAACAAATACATGACAGTTGCCATCAAGATGCTTAATGACTGGAATGCGCGCTTCATTGGTTACACGCTCAATTAAGCTTTTGCCGCCACGTGGAACAATCACATCCACATATTCAGTCATGGTAATGAGGTGACCAACAGCCGCACGGTCAGAAGTGCTAATAACTTGAACTGAATGTTCAGGTAAGCCAGCAACTGTTAAGCCATGCTTAATTGCTTCAGCGATTGCTTTATTTGACTCTAGGGCTTCTGAACCACCACGCAAAATAATAGTATTGCCAGATTTAATCGCTAAAGATGCAGCTTCAAGGGTTACGTTTGGACGTGATTCGTAAATCATTCCAACCACACCTAAAGGCACACGCATTTTGCCAATTTGTATGCCTGTGGGGCGATATGCAAGATCAGTAATTTCCCCAATTGGATCGATAAGTGCGATCACATCTTTAAGACCTTGCAACATTCCTTTAAAGCGTGCGGGTGTAAGTTCAAGACGATCAAGCAATGCGCTGTCGAGCTGATTGCTACGACCTTTATCCATGTCGATTTGATTCGCTGCCAAAATTTCTGCCTGATTATTTTCTAAAGCAGTATAAATAGCAGAGAGAGCATGGTTTTTTAGTGAGGTAGAGGCACTTGTTAAAACACGAGAAGCTTGACGTGCTTGTTGTCCCACCTGTTGCATATATTGTTCAATTGAGTCTTGCATAGCATTTTTTAATCATTTACCAATGACTAAGATAGTAGCAGTCAAATGCGGAACAATGAATGGCTTTTTTGGAAAAATGTGACCGCCATAAAAAAACATTTAAATATTTTGCAAACTATTAGCGACTTAAACAAGATGAGCGGTCATTTGAGCGATTGCGTATATTTCACACAATTGTTTAGAATGTTATTGTGCAATACAAACTAATACAAATTTTAAAGTTTTGTGCATAAAAGATTACGTGTTCAAGAAGGAACTCTTGCAGCATAAAAAAATTACAGCAAGGAGGAAGCAAGGATATGAATTCCATTATTCAAATGGATTCGGAGATCAACCAAGCTTATGCCGGTTTTGGCTTTTTCGATATCTACCATAGAGATAGTTTTAAACAACCTGCTCGGACAACATGGATTGACGGCTGGAAAATTGAATATATGGCGATTGCCGATCCAAAAACGATTCACAATACGCCAATTGTGATTGTGGGCGGTGCTTTCCAGAATTTTAATTCTTATAAATATTGTGTTGAACAATTATTTGAAAGTGGTCCGGTCATTTTAATCGATTTACCTTCGATGGGCGCAAATCAGCAAATTACCAATCGGGATACAGGAGTATCTGCGGGTACTTTAGAGCTACCTGATTTGTCTAAAATGTTGGGGCGCTGGCTAGATATTGTCGGACTACAAAAAGTTTCTGTTATGGGAATGTCTTTGGGGTCGGTAATCGCATCTTGTTTCGCTTATCATCGTCCAGAATTAATGGACCGCATGATTTTGATGGGCGTTATGCAAAAGACCCGAAAAAGTTGGCGAATGATTTTGGAAGAGTCGCTTAAGCTCATGCAAGAAAACCGCATGGAAGAGTTTGGGCAAGCTGTGATTTTGTATCTGGTTAACCATGCCAAATTAGATAAAACCCGCATGTCACCTACAGCTAAAAAATTATTTTTTAGACAAATGGCTGAGTTTACGGGCACAGAGCGAGAACGTTATGAAATTAACTGTAATCGTCTTTTGCGTTTAACGGATGTACCCATTCCAGATTGTAAAACGCTGGTTGCTGCAGGTCAGTACGATAGTTTTACTTTGCCTCATGAAAATGCAAATTTTGCGTTGCAATGTCCTGACATGGAGTTTGCACTTATTGCAAATGCTGACCATGTACCTCAGTTGCAGCGCCGTAAAGAAACCATGAGTTTGTTCACCACTTTCTTGAAAGGGGAATCTATCCAAAATCTGGATGGTATTATTCCCATGACACGTGAACAAATGCAAAAGATGGAACGCCGTGGTGAAGAACGAGTTCGAGTTTTGCAGCCAAAAACTCAACTTACTCATCGCGAATCTGATGTACAGGTGCCAGTGACGATCGTTGATGTCACATTCTTTGGTATGTATTTAAAAATGGATGATATTTCGCAGCTTGATTTTGTGAATGATCATCCACGTGACTTGGCACTGCATTTAGAAGATGAAGAGGGTACTTTTGCAATTGAGTGCTTAATTTTTGAAAGTACAGATCAAGGTATTCGAGCTTTGTTCAAACATGGTAGTTTTGAGCTAGCTGATCGTTTAAGCCGTTATATTACTCGTCAAAAACAAACCGTTTAATTTAATCCTTATAATTGGAAGCCCGTTTAATACGAGCTTCCATTTTTTATCTTTATTATTTTGTTTGAGCATGAATGGTCCAGACTAGATCACCTAAATGCTGTTCATGAGCCTCAGATGAAACTTGCCCAAAGAATATTTGTGGCTGTTCAACACTAACTTGACCAAACCCTGCATCTTCAAAAAAGTCTTGAACTTCCTGAGGGCTTTTAAAGTGAAAACTAAAAGAGCTGCGCGACATTAATTTAAGTAATTTACTACTGTTCCAGATAATGCTGGCGAGTTTATTTTTAACAGGTTCAGGGTAAAGGTCAGTTAAATAGTGAAGCTTTTTAAAAGAAGCGCCATAGTGAGCAATTGATTGAATCAGTTGTTTTAATAAATCTTTATCAAAATAGTTAATTAAACCTTCACTTATTACAACTAATGGACGGTTCAGATCAAATACCTCAAATGCTTGTGCAAAAGCTTCTGTAAATAAATCAACTGATAAAATTTCGGGCGCATTTTGTTCAATTTGCTGAAGTGCATTTTGTTTGGTTTGTGCCATATCGGGTAAATCAAGCTCCCGATAGGTAATTGAAGGGTAATGCTGTCTAAACCACCATCCGCGAGGGGATAGGCCACATGCTATTTCAAGGACTTGTAGATCAGGATTCTCTTGAATTAACTTCTCTAAATGATGATCAAGCATCGTGTGGCGTTGTTTGAGTGTAGTGCGCATGCTGCCACCCACATATTTCTCCGCCCAAGATTCTATCGGGTGAACCAAATATGCCAGTGATTTTCCTTTGGTTGTGGTAAGTGCTTCGTGAGAGATCCCCATTTGGTACCAGATATAACCCGTATAGTGGGCTGTAAAAGAGATGTGGCGGTGTTTTGAAAGTTGTTGTGTCATTCGTCCTGAGCTCGATTTATTGTTTTTCTGTGATCTTCATTATTCATAACAATGAAGAGGTTTTAATGCATTGATGTTGAATGAACCTGCATGACGGAGTCCTGTCAATTAGGTTGGCATTCTGGGATGAACTTTCAGTTAGAGTTACTTTTCTTTCGGGAAAAGTAACCAAAACCATTGTCATACGCAAAACCTGTTCACTTTCTGTATCTATCGAATATATTGAAGCAATCAATATATTTCATAAGATGAGCAGGTTGCGTATGACTTAACCGCGTATCAGATAGTGAATAGGTTTTTGTAGCCAATTGAAATTTATACTAACTTAAAACGAATTCTTAAACTCTTCAATGGCTGTTCTGACAGCTTGCCACTCATTTCCAAGCGATAAGGTTTCACCAATCTGAATTTGTGGAATTTGACCGCGCATACGTTCTAAGCGTTCTTGGTTTGGCAGTGCAAGTTTTTCGATACCTTCTAGTGCTGTGCATGCCGCACTTCGGTCGTTACACACAAGTCCCATATCACAACCCGCAGAAAGAGCTGCTTGAATACGAGCATCTGCACCACCTGCTACACATGCGGCCTGCATACTTAAGTCATCAGAGAAAAGTACACCATCAAACTTCAAACGGTTGCGTAGAACTTCTTGAATCCAGAAAGGAGAAAAACCAGCTGGATTTGGGTCAATCTGATCATAAATGACATGTGCAGGCATAAGTGCATCAAGCTGAGGCATGAGCTTGATAAAGCTTTGCATGTCATGATTATAGATTTCGTCATAGCTACGGCTGTCAATTGCAGCTGAGACATGAGAATCTGCTTTCACTGAACCATGACCTGGGAAGTGCTTGCCCGTATTTGCCATTCCGGCTTTTTTCATGCCTTGCATAAATGCGCCAGCAAGTGGTGCGATATCTTCAATGTTTTTAGAGAAACCTCGGTCACCAATCACGTCACTAATGGCATTAAGGTCTAAAACTGGTGCAAAACTAAAATCGATGCCTACAGCAAGGACTTCGGTTGCCATGAGCCAACCACACTGTTCAGCTAGCTCAAGTGCTTTTTGAGGTTGGGTAATATAGAGTTCACCAAAACGGCCCATAGCTGGTAATAAGGTGAAACCAGATCTTAGGCGCTGAACTCGACCACCTTCTTGGTCAACAGCAATTAAAATATCTGGACGAATTTGACGCATATGGTCGGTTAACGCACGGACTTGTTGTGGAGATTCAATATTTCGTGCAAATAAAATCATGCCACCGACTTGCGGAGCGCGTAATAGTTCAATATCTTCTTGAGTAAGTTCTGTGCCGGCGATATCCAGCATCAATGCGCCAATCATATTGGTTCCATTTGAATTTTGATAAAAAACAATAAGCGAATTTTGCAATGTTTTGCTACATTTTGTCAGTACAGAATATGATAAAACTACACGGTATAAACAATTTAGTTGGTTAAGATTTTGAATCTGCTTAGTTCATATCGAAAACAGAGCATGTAAGATAGGAACACCCAAGGAAGTATTAAGAATTTATGAAACTTCAAACTATAGCTTGTGCAGTAGCGATCGCGACTGGCGGTTTATTCTTCTCTCATACGATGAACGAAGCGAGAGCAGCAACGAATACTGCTGTGGTTTCTCAATCGATCCAGCCAACGCAAGAACAGGCTTTGGTGGCCCGCCAACTGGCAACTTTAGTTGATCGGCAGCATTATTTAAATATGCGTCTGGATGCGACAACATCAAATCGCATTTTAGATATGTATTTAGACAGCCTTGATCCAGATCACTCATTATTTTTAGACACTGAAGTTCAAAACTATAAAAAACTATACGGTTCAAATTTCGGTGCTTCATTAAAATCGGGGAATTTAACGGGGCCATTTGCAATTCATCAGCAATATCGTGAACGCTTAAAACAATTTTATGAGTTCATGTTGACTGAGTTGAAACAGCAGCAAAATCTAAAACAGCCAAATAGCTATATTGAAATTGATCGTGAAAAAGCACCGTATTTCAAAACGACGGCTGAGCAACAAAATCATTGGCGCAAAATGTTGGCTTCACAGTTAATCAACTTAACCATTAGCCGTGAAGAAGAGCAGGCTAAACAAAAAGCGCTTAAAGAGAATCCTTCACTTGCTGATGGTCAAGACTTAACTGGCCCAGAAGATTTAACACCAGCTCAGACGTTAACTAAACGTTATACACGTCAGCTTGAAAGAATTAGTCGTGTGAAAAGCGATGATGTTTTGGACAAAACATTAAATGCAATGTTGGCGACCTATGAT
This sequence comes from Acinetobacter sp. IK31, assembly GCF_035615195.1. NCBI lineage: Bacteria > Pseudomonadati > Pseudomonadota > Gammaproteobacteria > Moraxellales > Moraxellaceae > Acinetobacter > Acinetobacter sp. IK31. Next base: position 233,004 of record NZ_JANBOB010000008.1, read on the forward strand.
CCACATAGTAATTATTACCCGCCAATTGATGCGATAGAACTTAATCGCCAAACGACTTTGCAATTAGAAGGTATTGGGGTATCGATTCGTCCAGAGCGTGGCAACGAAGATTACACCAAGATTGAAACTATTGTAGAAGGCGGTCCTGCAAGTAAGTCTGGTCAAGTGAAGTCAGGAGATCGAATCATTGGTGTCGCTCAAGGGGGCGAGAAAATGATTGATGTGGTTGGTTGGACAAGTTCTGAAATTGTGGGACTCATTCGTGGTAAACGCGGAACGAAAGTAACTTTAAAACTTCTTGGTGCTGGAGCATCAATGAGTCAGGCGCGTAATGTGACGTTAGTGCGTGATGTGATTCAAGAAGAAGATGCAGGTGTCCGTTCACGTACAGTTGAAGTTAACCGCGATGGTAAAAAGCATCTGTTGGGTGTGATTGAAATTCCATCTTTCTATTTTGACTATCGTTCACGTCGCGCGGGCCAACAATACCGTTCAGTTTCTGAAGATACTGCAAATGCTTTTGAAGCGTTAAAAGCGAAGAAAGTAGAAGGTATTATCATTGATTTGCGTAATGACCCAGGTGGTTCATTAGAAGAAGTTGCACGTATGCTTGGTCAGGTAATCAAGTCTGGTCCAGTAGTCCAAATTCGTGATGGTAATGGCAACGTAAGCGTTTTTGAAGATAACGATGGTGGTCAACAAATTTACACTGGCCCCCTTGCTGTCATGGTGAACTTGGCATCTGCATCTGCAAGTGAAATTTACTCTGCTGCAATCCAAGACTATGAGCGCGGTATTATTATTGGTAGTACAACAACTGGTAAGGGTACAGCTCAGGTACAACTTGATACTCTGGCATACGGTCAAGCGACTTTAACTCAGCGTAAGTTCTACCGTATTACCGGTGGTAGTACACAAAATAAAGGTGTAGTGCCTGACATTAAACTCGTCGATATCTACAACGAAGAGTTTGGTGAGCGTAAATCGAAGAATGCGTTGAAGTGGGACACTATTCCTACAGCGCCATTTAAACGTGAAGGTTCTGTTCAACCTTATGTCACAAAGTTATCTCAATTTTCTGAACAACGTGTAAGTGCTGATCCGCAGTTTAAATATTTGAATAAACGTACTGCAATTGCTAAGGCTACAAGTGAGCAAAAGCAAGTTGTACTTGATATTGATAAGCGCCGTGCGGAATTACTTGCTTTAGAGAAACAGACTCTAGACGCAGAAAATGAACGCCGTGCAGCAAGTGGTCAAAAGCCTTTTGCAAACTGGGAAAGCTATCAAGCTTCATTAGATGCTCTAGCTGAATCTCGCGCTAAAATGAAAGCTTCACAACGTCCTGCATTGCCAGAAGAGGAAACTTTTGTGACTGAAGCTGCAAATGTACTCATGGACTATGCAAAATTGCAAAATCGCTAAGCGTTATTAAGTTTTAAGAGAAAAGCATACTGTCTCAGTGTGCTTTTTTATTTTTCATGTCAGTAAACTGTCATGCATTTATCATCAAAGTGTCAAAAAAACTGCTTAATCTTTAAGCATGAAAATAAATACATTGATGGATGGCGCTATGCAAAGCTCATACGCGACAGCACTATTAAAACAACAGCAACTTCCTGAAAGCTTCCAATTCTTTTTTAAACAAAAGCAGCAGATATCCAATACGCATTCGTTGCACGATTTGGTTCGCCCACGTTTAAAAATTGCGATTGTTACCGAAACATGGCCACCTGAAATTAATGGTGTGGCACTTTCATTATTACAATTATGTCAAGGTTTACAAAAACAGGGGCATAAGATTTTATTGATTCGCCCAGAACAAAAAGCAAAATGCCATGACTTTACGCCAGAGCAAGAATGTTTGGTGATGTCGCAGGCTATTCCGAAATATCCAACTTTGCAGTTTGGTTGGCCACAATATTTAAAAGTATCGAAAGCTTTTGAAAAGTTTGTGCCGGATGTAGTCCACATTGTGACAGAAGGTCCTTTAGGCTTAACTGCCATGCAGGCCGCAAAAGCAAAAGCTATTCCGGTTTCTAGCGGCTTTCATTCACCCTTTCAAGATTTTAGTCGATTCTTCGATTTGGCTTTTTTAGTAAAGCCGATTCAAAAATACCTGTGCTGGTTTCACAACAATACTCAAGTGACCTGTGTGCCGAGTAAAGATACACAAGAAGCGTTACGTGGTTTTGGTATTACTTGCCCGTTGGTTGTTGTTGGGCGCGGCGTAGATACAACAAGATTTTCACCAAAGCATCGCTCTGAAAATTTGCGAAAACAATGGGACGCCGATGAGAATACGCGCGTTATGCTTTATGTGGGGCGTTTGTCACCAGAAAAAGAAGTGCAAGTGCTCATTGAAAGTTATGCCAACTTACAAACTGTTCCTCCACATAAAACTAAATTAGTGATTGTAGGAGATGGCCCAGATTTTGCTCGGTTAAAGTCATTACCTGAAGCGAAGGGTGTTATCTTTACCGGAAGTCTGAGAGGTCAAGATTTGGCAGCTGCCTATGCGAGTGCAGATGTATTCGTATTTGCGAGTCAAGTTGAAACGTTTGGTAACGTAGTTTTAGAGGCGATGGCAAGCGGTTTGCCCGTTATCGCGTATGATTATGCATGTGCACATCAATATTTAACCCATGGTGTGAATGGCTGGTTAAGCCCACTTGGACAAAAAAACCACTTTATACAACAAATTTATCAGCTTCCTTCAGTACAACAACTTAGAGAAATGGGCGTACAAGCCTGTCATAAAGTACAGCAAAGCGGTTGGCAACTTCCGGTTCAGCAATTGGAGCAGGCATTTTATCAGGTAGTGAAGGAGCCCTTGGTGGACTTCACCTAAGTATCCTAAAATAGGAGAATGACCATGAAACTTAAGAATGCAAAAATAAAAATACTCGATTTAGATTTGAGAGGCTGTTTATATCTTAATAATTTCTCTCACTCACAACGTGTTGCCCTTTTTTTCAAAATCATCAGTCGTGTGGGTGATGGTCCATTTTGGTATCTCATGCTGGCAATCGTGTGGGGGATGCAAGGCATTACCTATAGCCTGCAAATCATCTACTTGTTATTAGGTGGTTCTGTTGGGACAGCGATCTATAAATTCTTAAAACATAAAACAACACGACCGCGTCCTTATCAGGTGCATCAGGTAATTGTGCTCGGTGAAAGACCACTTGATCATTTCAGTTTCCCATCTGGCCATACACTTCATGCCGTGATGGTCACGATAGTTTTAGGTTATATCCAGCCTGCGCTGCTTGCGGCGATGTTTCCTTTCATGGTGCTTGTTGCATTGTCTCGTATGGTGCTTGGTCTTCACTACCCAAGTGATGTGATTGTCGGTGCGCTCATTGGTGCGGCAGTCGCAAGTATGATTATTTTTATGGCTCCGCTATTGAACATCGCTTTATAAACATCGGTAATTTTTATCAGCTTAAGCTATCGATTAGGTTTGTGGATTTGCTAAAGTACACAGTTCGTGATTTAGCAGATTAAACAGATAGGAGCCGCTATGGGCTTACGTTGGACAGATACGATTGAAATTGCGATTGAATTGTCGGAAGCACATCCAGAAGTTGATCCGCAATGGATCCGTTTTACCGATTTACACGCATGGGTATGTGCATTACCAGATTTCAGTGATGACCCAAATAAATCGACAGAAGGATTGCTAGAAGGGATCCAAATGGCCTGGATAGACGAAGTTCGCTAAAAACAGTAGAAAAAATCGCAACTTTTACACATTCAAAGCTGATTATTGCCTATGACATCGGTATAATGCGGCAAATTTTTTAAAGTTTAAATCTTAAAATAAAGGAGCCACTCATGGCTATTGAACGTACTTTGTCTATCGTAAAACCTGATGCAGTGTCTAAAAACCACATCGGTGATATTTTTGCTCGTTTTGAAAAAGCGGGTTTAAAAATTGTTGCGACTAAAATGAAACACCTTTCTCAAGCTGATGCTGAAGGTTTCTATGCTGAGCATAAAGAACGTGGTTTCTTTGGTGACTTAGTTGCATTCATGACTTCTGGTCCAGTTGTAGTATCTGTTCTTGAAGGCGAAAATGCAGTTCTTGCACACCGTGAAATTTTAGGCGCTACAAACCCTAAAGAAGCAGCTCCTGGCACGATCCGTGCTGACTTTGCTGTAAGCATCGATGAAAACGCTGCTCACGGTTCTGACTCAGTTGCTTCTGCAGAGCGTGAAATTGCTTACTTCTTTGCTGACAACGAGATCTGCCCACGCACTCGTTAATCGAAAGCATTCAAACCAGATAAGTGGTATACTACTTATCTGGTTTTTTTATTCTCTCAAGAGAATATTGTTTGATTCTTGAACAATATCTTCAGTTTTTTGACATGGTTTAGGTAAATACACATGAGTTCTGCAGAGGTCGTTTCATCTGAAAATCTTGATGGACAGCAGCAATCTTCGTCCACGCTGGTCATGCCTGCTGCCGAAAATAAAGTGAATTTACTCGGCATGTCTCGTCCGGAATTAGAAAAATTCTTTGAAGATATTGGCGAAAAAAAGTTTCGTGCCGGTCAGGTCATGAAATGGATACATCAATACTTCATTACTGATTTTGCTGAAATGACCAATATTTCAGGAAAATTACGTGAGAAGCTTGAACAGATTTGTGAAGTCAAGGCTCCTGAAGTTGTTCACCGTCACTATTCAAAAGATGGTACACGTAAGTGGGTTTTTCGTGTGGGCGATGGTGCGGGTTCTTTGGTTGAAACCGTATTAATTCCTGCTGAAGATAAAACAGGCTTGCGCAAAACTTTGTGTATTTCATCACAAGTGGGTTGTGCATTGGACTGTTCATTTTGTTCAACAGGTAAACAAGGTTTCCAACGCGATTTAACGCCAGATGAAATCATTGGACAACTCTGGATGGCAAACTATTCTTATATGGAAGAAGTGCCTGTTGCTGAGCGTGAACGTTCAGTGACCAATGTCGTGATGATGGGTATGGGTGAGCCATTACTCAACTATGATGCCGTATTAAGCTCAATGCGGATTATGCTTGATGACTTTGCCTATGGCATGTCTAAGCGCCGTGTGACTTTATCAACGTCGGGTGTTGTACCGAAAATTGATCAACTTGCAAAAGACATTGATGTTGCTTTAGCAATTTCTTTACATGCACCAAACGATGAATTACGTAACGAATTAGTACCAATTAATAAAAAATATCCATTGGCTCAGTTAATTGCTGCATGTCAGCGTTATATTGCCAAAGATGGTAATGAAAGTTCACGTAAACATGTGACCATTGAATATGTGATGTTAGAGGGTGTAAATGATCATCCTGAACATGCACAGCAAATGATTAAATTATTAAAAAACTTACCAAGTAAAATTAATTTAATTCCATTTAATCCGTTCCCGCATGCACCATATGGTCGCTCAAGCCGAAATCGAATTATCTCGTTCCAAAAAACTTTGTCTGATGCTGGATTTGTGTGTACGATTCGTCAAACACGTGGTGATGATATTGATGCTGCATGTGGACAGTTAGTCGGTCAAGTGGCTGATAGAACGCGTCGTGCTGAACAGTGGCAGAAAAAAGTCACACAGCGTCAAGAGATTTTGCGTACACAAGGGTAAAATTGAGGGCAGGCTTTGAGTAATCCAAAGTTAAAAACGGTATTTTGTATGGGGGTTGCAGTTGCGCTTTTGGCAAGTGGTTGCCAAACAACGCATGTGCAAAAAAAAGACCCAGAAAAAGCGGTAAAGGTGCGTACACAACTTGCTGCTGAACATATCCGTTCGGGTGACTTGGATTCAGCAAAGCGAGCGCTTGATCAAGCTTTAAGTGTAGATAGCCGTGATGCAGCGGCAAATATGATGATGGGAATTTTACTACAGCAAGAAGGTAGTAAGCCGAACTTAGAAAAAGCAGAACATTATTTTAAACGAGCAATTTCATCTGAACCAGATAATGCTCAAGCACATAATAACTATGGTACTTATTTATACCAAATGGAACGCTATAATGATGCGATCGAGCAATTTCGCATTGCTGGCACAACATTAGGTTATGATCAACGCTATCAGGCGTTAGAAAATCTGGGTCGTATTTATTTAAAATTGGGTGATGTTGCGAGTGCTGAAAAAACATTCAAACAAGCACTCCTTGCTAACCGCGACTCTTATATTTCAATGTTAGAGTTAGCGGAAATTTTTTATTTGCAGCAGCAGGTTCCGGCTGCTACACAAATGTATGAGCAATATGTTCGTACAGTGGGGCAGAAAAATCAGGGTGCAAGAGCACTTTGGATTGGTGTAAGAGTGGCTCGAGCCAATGCGGATAAAATGGGAATGCAAGTGTTAGTAAACCAATTACGTGCCTTGTTCCCGGAAAGTCCAGAATATCAACGTTATTTGCAATTACAGTATAGTACTGAGGCCGTATGGAAATAAATCCTAATTCACAGCAGCCAACTGGCTCAAGCTTACCGACTTCTGCTTTAGGAAATATTCAACGTCCTGGTGAGTATTTACGTCAAATTCGGGTTGCTCAAAATAAAGAGTTAGTGCAAGTTTCCTCAGATTTAAACATGCCAGTTAAAACTCTAACTGCTTTAGAGCAAGATGATTATAAGTCATTACCAGAAGCGACTTTTATCAAGGGTTATTACCGTTCATATGCGAAATATCTAAATACAGATGCGACGGCAATTATTCAGCGCTTTGATGAGATTTATGCAAATGATACCGGGCTTTTACCGAACCATGCCTTAAATAATTCGCCAATTAAAATCATGGGTAAACTCCCTGGTTCTAATAGTGATCGTAATAAGAAATGGTTAAAGCGCGCACTGCTTGCAATTCTGGTTATTGCTGTTGTGTCATTGATTGTTATGGGTATTCAAAAATGGACTTCAAAGAAAGAAGATGCTGATTTACCTAAAGTAAATCAATCTAATGTTGAAGTTCTACCTATGAAAGGAGATACCACCTCAACAGTGGGTGATCAATTGGTGCTAAACTTTAACCGACCAACTTCTGTTCATATTGTGGATGCAACAGGTAAAGTTTTGGCGACTGGTCGTCAGTCATCAACTTTAACTTTAAATGGTGAGTCACCATTCCAGATTCGTCTTGATGATGCAACTGCTGTGTCATTAAGCTTAAACCAAGAACAGATTTCATTGTCTCCATATACGGTAAACGGTAAAGCTGAATTCCGTTTATCCCGCTAATACCATGAGTTGAGCGATACAATGATAGAGAACCCAATTAAACGTCGACCAACACGCAAAATCCGTGTTGGGTCGGTGTATGTCGGTGGCGATGCACCTATTAGTGTGCAAAGTATGACAAACACTGAAACTTGCGATGTTGATGCAACCGTTGCTCAGATTGAGCGTTGCGTCGATGCAGGTGCTGATATTATGCGTGTTTCGGTCCCGTCTATGGAGGCTGCTGAGGCATTTGGCGCAATTCGTAAGCGCGTTTCAGTACCATTGGTTGCCGATATTCATTTTGACCATAGAATTGCTTTGGCAGTTGCTGATTATGGTGCAGACTGTTTACGCATTAATCCAGGTAATATCGGGTCCGACCAGAAAGTTCGTGAAGTCGTTGCTGCGGCGCGTCATCATGGCATTTCTATACGTATTGGTGTTAATGCGGGTTCTTTAGAAAAAGATTTACAAAAAAAATATGGTGAGCCTACAGGTCAGGCATTGCTTGAATCAGCACTACGCCATATCGATATTTTAGACCGTCTTGATTTTCATGAATTTAAAGTAAGCGTAAAAGCATCTAATGTGTTTTTAACAATGGATGCTTATCGTTTACTCTCTCAACAAATTGACAATCCATTACACCTTGGCGTAACCGAAGCTGGTATTTATCGTACGGGTACGGTTAAATCGGCGATCGCATTGGGCGGTTTGTTGATGGAAGGCATTGGCGATACGATGCGTATTTCGCTTGCTGCCGAACCAGAAGATGAAATCAAGATTGGTTTTGATATTTTGAAATCACTTGGTTTGCGTTCTAATGGCATTAACTTCATTGCATGCCCAAGCTGTTCACGCCAAGAGTTTAACGTTATTCAGGTGATGCAATCTTTGGAAAAACGTTTAGAAGATATTCGTACTCCAATGGACGTGTCCGTGATTGGCTGTAAAGTAAATGGCCCGGGCGAAGCGAAAGAAGCAGATATCGGAGTGGTCGGGGCAGCGCCTCGTTCATTGGTTTATCGTAATGGTGAGAAAAGCCATTTAATCGATACCGATCAATTGGTTGATGAAATCGAAACAATGGTTCGTCAACGTGTCCAAGAGCTTGAAGAAGCTAAATCTAAAGAAATTATTCGTAGTTCATCATGAGTTCAATTGTCGCAATCAAAGGTTTTAATGACGTCTTACCAACGCAAACAGTAGCGTGGAGACGTCTCGAGCAATATTTAGCATCTTTAATGGATGCTTATGGTTATCAACAAATTCGTTTGCCGATTATTGAACAAACGGGCTTGTTTAAACGTACCATTGGTGATGCAACCGATATTGTTGAAAAAGAAATGTATACCTTTTTTGACAAAGGTAATCCACCTGAGTCGTTAACCTTACGTCCAGAAGGTACGGCTGGTTGTGTTCGCGCGATGCTTGAACATAATTTGTTGCGTGGTGCTACACCGCGTGTGTGGTATATGGGACCTATGTTCCGTTATGAAAAGCCACAAAAAGGCCGTTACCGTCAGTTTCACCAGTTTGGCGTGGAAACTTTTGGCGTAGCAACACCTGATATTGATGCCGAATTAATTTTGTTGACTGCACGCTTATGGAAACGTATGGGTGTTGCTGATAAGGTTCAACTTGAGTTGAATACTTTAGGTGAGGCTGATGAGCGTACAGAATACCGTAATGCATTGGTTGCTTTTTTAAACGAGCATAAAGATGCGTTAGATGAAGATTCTCAGCGTCGCCTAACAACAAATCCACTACGCATTTTAGATTCTAAAATTGAATCTACCCAGAAAATTCTGGAAAATGCACCGAAATTGCATGATTTCTTAAAAGAAGATAGTTTGGATCATTTTAAGCAGTTACAAGACTATTTAACTGCTGCTGGTATCCAGTTTGTAATTAACCAGAAGTTGGTACGCGGTCTGGATTATTACAACAAGACTGTTTTTGAATGGACGACTACGGCACTTGGTTCGCAAGGTACAGTATGTGCGGGTGGACGCTACGACGGTTTAGTTGGCCAGTTAAAAGGTAAGCCGGATCAATCTGTACCAGCTGTTGGTTTTGCGATGGGTATGGAGCGTTTATTACTTCTGCTTGAGCAAGTTGAACAGGCCGAAGTTATTCGTGATTGTGAAGTCTTTTTGGTTGCAGAACCTGCTTATCAAACGAACGCTTTGATTTTAGCGGAACAATTACGTGACCAGTTAGAAGCTGCTAATAGCAGTATTCGAATCAAAACAGGTTCGCAAGGCAGCATGAAAAGCCAGATGAAAAAAGCTGATCAGGCTGGAGCAATCTTTGCTTTGATTTTAGGGGAACGAGAGTGGGATGCACAGCAGCTTGCAGTAAAAGAACTCGCAACAGCTGAACAGTCACAAGTCGCAATTGCTGAACTCGTACCATTTTTAATCCAAAAATTTACAAAATAAACTGAAACATCTGGAAAAGGACAATCACATGAGCGTAAGTGATGAAGAACAATTCGACAGCTTAAAGTCGTTCGCCAAAAAATATGGTTCTGCCATCATTAGCGGAATTCTCATTGCGTTGATTGCCTTTTTCGGGTGGACATATTGGCAGAAAAAGAATCTGGCAACTAGTCAGGTGGAAACTGCAAAAGTACAGCAGTTAATGGATGAGGCAAATGCAAGTGCCGATAATCCTAATGCTTTAACTTCGGTAACTGCATCGGCAGATAAAATTGTAAAAGATGATATCGACTCTGTTCAGGCAATACAGACTCAATTTGTATTAGCAAAATTAGCCTATGAAAAACAGGATTATGCTGCTGCTGAAAAAGCATTAAAGAAAGTTGAAAATTCAAAAGTAAAAGATGAAGGTTTGATTCAGGTTGTAAAATTGCGTTTAGCAGATGCACAATTGGCACAAAACAAATATGATGAAGCACTAAAAACCCTGTCTGGTAACGTCGATCCTGCATTTAAAGCAACGGTAGAAGAGTTACGTGGTGATATCTTTGTTGCTAAGAAAGATGTTGATTCTGCTAAAAAAGCGTATCAGGCAGCTTGGAATTCGTTACTAGAACGTAAACAAGAGCGACAAATTTTACAAATTAAACTCGAAAGTGTTGGCGTTTTAGTTGAAGATCCACAGATTGAGCGCCCAATTTTGGAAACACAGGTGGAAGAGTCTTAATGAATCATAAATTCAAACTGCCTTTGGCAATTGCAATCGCATCGGCTGTACTGGTGGGATGTTCGAGTAATAAAGTAAAAGAAGTTAAACCTAATCCGCTACCGAAATTGACCGAGTCGAAAAAGACCTTAACGCCAGTGTTTTCGCGTAATGTTTCTTCTACTGATAAGGCTGATCCATTACGCTTACAACTTGATGCAAGTGACGGTGTGGTTTTCACGCTTGATCCAAAAGGCGAAGTAGCTGCATATCGTGGTAAACAACGCATTTGGGAGAAAAAAGTCAGCAAATTAGGCTTGAGCTCTGGTGTTGAAGCTGCTGAAGGAATTGTGGTTGTTGGTAATAGTAAAGGGCAACTTTTTGCACTAGATCAGGCAACAGGCGAACAGAAGTGGACTGCACAGTTATCGGGCGCATTGTTAAGCCCGTCTTTGGTTCAATCTGGACGTGTTATCACTGTTGCGAATGACGGTACTGTATTTGCACATGATGCTGCTTCAGGCCAACAAGTTTGGGCTTATAAATTACCAAATGTACAATTTAGTTTGCGTGGTCAAGCATCACCGGTGAGCCTTGATCCTCGTACTGTATTAATTGCATCTGCGAATGCATATGTTTATGCAATTGATACCATTAGTGGTATTCCACGTTTCCAACGTCGTGTTGCAGTCAGCGAAGGTCGTTCTGATATTCAGCGTTTGGTTGATATCGAAGGTGATCCTACTGTAGCTGGACAATTTATGGTAACGACTAGTTTCCAAGGTCAAGTGACTGTAACCGATCTTGCTTCTCAACGCGTAGTTTGGAGTGAAGATTCGAGCAGTACTAAACGTCCTGAAGTTTATGACAATAAAGTATTTGTTTCTTCAACAAATGGTAAGTTAACAGCTTACGATTTAGCGTCTGGTGAAAAAATCTGGGAAAATGATAGTTTGTTAAACCGTCATTTAAGTAATCCAGTTGTGCTAGGACAAGATCTTGTTGTAGGTGATTTAGATGGCGTATTGCATCTTGTTGAACCAGCAACAGGTAAATTAATTGGTCGTTCAAAAACAAGTGGTGAAGTTAATACATTACGTGTTATCGAGAACCAACTCTATGTTTCGACCAGAAAAGGCGATTTAAGTATTTGGCAGAATCGTTAATTTCGTTCGCTTGTGCTAAAATAAGCGCTTAACAAATTACGCTGTTAAAAATATCGGGGTGTTTGAATTAAATCAGTTCAAAGCCCCGTCTTTTATTATGGTCATCTCTGACCTTAAAATATATCTCCTGTACTGTTTTTAATGCTCATGCCATGAGATATGGCTGGTCTTGAATTAAGGTTATTGTATGAAACCCGTTATTGCGCTCATTGGTCGTCCGAATGTCGGAAAATCAACGTTATTTAACCAGATTACCAAGAGTCGTGATGCACTTGTAGCCGACTTCGCGGGCCTGACTCGTGACCGTAAATATGGTGATGCGACTTATCAGAATAAGTCTTTCATTGTTGTTGATACTGGCGGTATTGGTGAAAATGAAGGCGGTATTGATAACTACATGGCCGAGCAGTCAAAAACAGCGATCAATGAAGCAGATATCATTATTTTTGTGGTTGATGCGCGTGCTGGCTTATTGGCTTCGGACGAACAAATTGCCCGTGAACTGCGTACTTTGGGTAAAAAAGTTTACTTGGTTGCCAATAAAGTTGATGGTGTCCATGCAGAAGCTGCGTTGGTTGAGTTCTACAAACTTGGTATGGGTGAACCCTTACAAGTTGCTGCCAGCCATGGACGTGGTGTACAGCAAATGCTTGAGGATGTCTTGGTAGACGTACCTGAAGATGAAAATCCAGAAGAACATGACAAAGCAACAGGCTTACGTTTAGCGATTATTGGTCGTCCGAACGTGGGTAAATCGACTTTGGTCAATCGTTTGTTAGGCGAAGACCGTGTAGTTGCATTTGACCAACCGGGCACAACGCGTGATTCGATTTATATTCCATTTGAACGTGATGGTCGTCAGTACACATTAATTGATACAGCGGGTGTACGTCGTAAAGGTAAAGTTGATGAAATGATTGAGAAATTCTCAATCGTGAAAACACTACAAGCCATTAAAGATGCACATGTGATTGTGGTGGTGTTGGATGCCCGTGAAGGCGTGGTTGAACAAGATTTACATTTGATTGGTTACGCACTTGAAGCTGGTCGTGCCATGGTGATCGCCATTAACAAATGGGACAACATGACTGAATACGATCGTAAACAGTGTAAGTTGGATGTTGATCGCCGTTTTGACTTTATTCCTTGGGCGAAAGTCCATTTAATCTCGGCATTGCATGGCACTGGTGTAGGGGAAATGTACCCATCCATCCATCGTGCTTATGACTCATCACATTTAAAAGTTTCACCTGCGAAATTAACCCAAATTTTGAATGATGCTACAGATGCACATCAACCGCCAATGGTGGGTGGTAAACGTATTAAAATGCGTTATGCGCATATGGGTGGGCAAAATCCACCAACGATCGTAATTCACGGTAATAAAGTCGACAAAACCCCAGCGGATTATCGTCGTTACCTTGAGAATGTGTTCCGCAAAGTTTACAAACTGGAAGGAACGCCAGTACGTGTCGATTTTAAAACGTCGGAAAACCCATTTGAAGGACGTAAGTCACAAGTGGACGAACGCGTTGCGGCACGTAAACGTCGTTATGTACAGAAATTCAAAAAAGCTGAGAAAAAGTTTAAACGTTAAGCTTTTTAAAGTTCAAAAACCCAAAGTCTTCTTTGGGTTTTTTATTGCAAATAAATGAGCATGAGCCAAGATTTATGAAAAAGTGTGAATAATAAACGTAATTTTTTGTAAATTTCATAACGAATGCTATAATCAGCATCTTTATAAAATAATTTATATTTCGACAGAATAACGCTGCTTAGGGTTCACTTTTAGCATGGTAACATTACATCTTGCTCAGCTTACATTTACACATGCTCAGCCCTCATATACAGCCCTTGACTGTATTCCAGCTATGCAACGTAGGCGGTTATCGCCATTAGCTAAACTTGCTTTAAACAGTGCACTTGGTGCATTAAGTGGTAGTAAAGTCGATTATATTGTTTGGGTGTCACAATATGGTGATGAGTCTAAAACGTTGAATATCTTGCAAGACGTTTTAAGTGAGCAAACCCCGTCACCCACACAATTTTCAACCTCTGTTCATAATGCAATTTCTGGGCTTTATTCTATTTTATGTCAAGATGACACGCCATCTACCAGCTTAAGCTGTTCATGGACTGAAAGTTTGATTGAGGCCTATGCTCTTTTAAAGTCAATGAAAGATATCCAGCGGGTATTGGTCGTTGCCTATGATGAGCCTTTACCCCAAATTTATGCTGAGGCAGTCGATTTCCCTGCCTATGCGATGGCTGCTGTCGTTACTCTAGAGCAACCTAATTTACAAATTACTGCGTGGACGCATACAGATGAAGCAGAGGGTCCTAGTTTTGCTCATTTTTGGCAGGATGCTGACCAGTTAATATCTGCATTTGGGTGGAACAAATGCTAAATCTTAAAAATCTGAAACAAAAGGGTAATTATTGCTGGCGTGTAGCTGCAACTGGTTTTAGTTTTGCCAGTTTCGGGCTGGGCGGTATGGCAATTGCCACAGTCATTGCACCTGTGCTGAATGCCACAACCTCTGACTCTGAAAAGCGTCAGCAGCGTGCGCAGAATGTGATTAAGTATAGCTTTAAAGGCTTTACCGAAATGATGGTCAAACTGGGCATCATGACTTACTCGGTCGAAGGTCTGGAAAAGCTACAGAATAGTCGCCAAGAGCTTGTAATCGCCAATCATCCGAGTTTGATTGATGTTGTAGTACTAATTGGTATGATGCAGCAGGCTAATTGTGTGGTGAAGCAGTCTCTTTGGTCGAACCCATTTACCAAAGGACCTGTACAAAGTGCGGGTTATATTTTAAACGCGGGTTCTCAGCAATTTGTTGAAGACTGTGTGATACGTCTGAAAGAAAATAATGCGGCTTCTCTTTTAATTTTTCCGGAAGGAACGCGTACTGAAAAAGGGATGACCCTAAACGAATTTCAGCGCGGTGCAGCCAACATTGCCATTCGTGCAAATGTACCAATTCGCCCAGTAGTTATTACCTGTACACCATCGACATTAACCAAGAATGAAAAATGGTACCACGTACCATCTCGACCATTTCATATCGAAGTGAAAGTACTCGATGCTGTACAAGTTTCAGATTTGTTAGATGATTTAACAGTAGGACCTAAACAAGTTCGTCAGTTAAGTCGTAGTTTTTATAAAATTTTTGATGAAGAGTTATCGTGAAATGAGCAATCTTGCTGATGAACTAAAGCAAATGATTATTGATGTTTTGGCACTAGAAGATATTACTATTGCAGATATTGATACAGAAGCTCCATTATTTGGAGAAGGTTTAGGATTAGACTCGATTGATGCACTGGAGTTGGGACTGGCTTTGAAAAAGCGTTACAACATTCATTTAAATGCGGAGTCGGATGAAACCAAACAGCATTTTAAATCAATCCAGAGTTTAGTTGCTTTAGTTGAAGCACAGCAGAAGTCATAAGGAGTGTGATGATGTTATCTCAAGAGCAAGTATTAACTAAACTCCGCGAATGGATGGAAGATTTGTTTGAAATTGAACCGGAGTCTGTTCAACTCGATTCAAACTTATATTCAGATCTTGATGTAGACAGTATTGATGCAGTTGATTTAGTTGTAAAAATTAAAGAATTAACTGGTAAGCAAGTAAAACCTGAAGATTTTAAAAATGTGCGAACCGTACTGGATGTTGTGACGGTTATTCGGAATATGACTGCTGAATGAAGCTCGTGATTAAAGGGATGATTACAGCACTTTTTGTGTTGTATCCCTTTATTGTGGGTTGGAGTTTGACGCACGGTCAATTTGTTTGGGTGAGTGTGTTACTCATCGGATTAGGTGTGGTCAGACTTTTTAGTAAAGGCAACTCATTATTATGGCCTTTAACTGGTTTTGCCATTGTTTGTGGCAGTCTTAGCTTACTGTCACATAATCACGCTTGGTTAAAGTTATATCCAGTCGGTATGAGTTTGGGTGCATTGGTTATTTTTGCACTGACACTCATCAAACCGCCGTCTATGATTGAGCGCTTTGCCCGACTCGTTGAACCTGATTTACCTCCTTCTGGTGTGCAGTGGACCAGACAGGTGACTAAAGTCTGGTGTGCTTTCTTTTTCTGTAATGCATTGATTGCTTTGACTACTGTGCTTTTTACTTCAATGCAGGTTTGGGTCATTTATAATGGCTTTATTTCTTATGTGCTGATGGGTATTTTGTTCGTTGGTGAATTTATTTTGCGTAAGCGACATCAGCGTTTACATTCTTCAAATCATTAATTAAAAATTATGCATTGTCATTTTCAGAAATTCATCGATTCAGCTCATCCACTTTGTATAGATGGTGCTCTACATTCGACCAGTTTTACTCAATTTTGGCAGGATGTTGCTTTGCAAGCTGCTGCAATTGCTCCAATGGAAAA
Source organism: Acinetobacter sp. IK31 (assembly GCF_035615195.1). Taxonomy (NCBI): domain Bacteria; kingdom Pseudomonadati; phylum Pseudomonadota; class Gammaproteobacteria; order Moraxellales; family Moraxellaceae; genus Acinetobacter; species Acinetobacter sp. IK31. The sequence continues at coordinate 248,943 of NZ_JANBOB010000008.1, forward strand.
TTTAACTTGGGCACTATGGGAAGCAGACAGCTATGAATTTCTGGTTTTATTCTTTGCCGCTTTGTTAGCGAAAAAACAGATACTTTTACCACCAAATCGAGTACGCGAATTAGAACAAGATTTCGCAGCACAGCAGATTTATTTTTTAAAGCGTCAAGATGTTGAAAAAGTTGTTCCTTTATCTTTAATTTTGGATGATGCTTTTTTACAGCAAGCGCAACTCTATTTTTATACATCAGGTTCAACTGGCGAACCTAAAAAAATCCCAAGAACACTCAGACAACTACTCAACGAAGTTCAAGGATTAAGTCAGAGTTTTACTTTCGATGAAAATGCAATTGTGATCGCAACGGTCAGTCATCAGCATATTTATGGATTACTGTTTAAATTATTGCTACCACTTGCTGTGGGTCGAAGTTTTTATGTGCCTCAAATGGCATTCCCTGAAGATGTGGTACAAGCTCAAAAACAATTAGAAACGTTGGGTTTAAGCAATTATTTGATCTCAAGTCCTGCATTATTAAAACGCTGGACAACCGATGTGGTTTTACAACACTGTCAGATGGTCTTTAGTTCGGGTGGCAAACTGGAAAGTGGTGTTCGTCCTTTATTAAATCGTCCGATTATTGAAGTTTTGGGAAGTTCTGAAACAGGTGGTATTGCCCATCGTGCTCAAGATGAGGATGCTTGGACTGCTTTTAGCAATGTGGCTATTCGTATTGAAGACCAACAACTCTTGGTGAAGAGTAATCATGCCTATGAGAATGACTGGATTACGACAGGTGATGGCGCAGCATGGGCAGATGCAAAGTGTCAGACATTTAAGCTGATGGGGCGTACAGATCGAATTGTAAAACTTGAAGAAAAGCGTTTGAGTCTAGATGCGATCGAGCAAAGCATTCAAACTTTGGATGCAGTGCAACAATGTCATGTATTGGTACTTGAACATGGGCATCGTCAAATAGTGGGTTGTATTGTTGTTTTAAAAGAACAAGCTCGGGAACAGTTACAGCAACTAGGTAAGTCAGCTTTTGTTGGTCATTTAAAACAACTGTTAAAAGATCGCTTGGAAACTTTAGCGATTCCTCGTCAATGGCGTTTCCTCAGTCAGCTACCGCAAAACTCGCAGTCTAAACTTAACAAAAACTATTTGAAAACTCTATTTAAGCCTATGTTACAACCTGTGGTTTTGTCGCAGTCTCAAAGTTCAGATGACCATATTTTGAGCCTTGAGTTTCCACCAGAGTTAGCTTGTTTTAAAGGGCATTTCCCAACACAACCGATTTATCCTGGGGTTGGGCAAATAGGTTTTTTACAATATTTTGCTAAGTCAATTTGGTCGGACTTAAATTGGTGTCAGGGTTATGAACAGCTAAAATTTCAAAATCTGATCCGTCCTTATGCAATTGTACAACTTAAGCTTTCTCGAAAAGAGCATAAAGTGAGTTTTGAGTTACGCGATTCAGAACAGATTTTGGCTTCTGGGCGTTTATTATTCGCTTTGCAAACGGAAGTAGAGGGTTAAAAATGCAGACCAACTATGGCTTTGTTATCCCAGTTTATAATCATCCTCATTATTTAGCTGACTTGATTGCCTATCTAGATCGTTTTCATTTACCGATTGTATTGGTAAATGATGGAAGTGATGATGCTTGTAGCCAGATTTTACGAGCATTGGCCGATCAATATTCCCAAATTCATTTAATTGAACATGAAGTGAATAAGGGCAAAGGGCAAGCTGTGATTACAGGATTGCGTGCGGCACATGAGTTGGGTTTAAGCCATGCCTTACAACTTGATTCAGATGGGCAACACCACTGGGATGACATTCCTAAATTTATTGAACAGTCCCAGCAATATCCCAAAGCTATGGTGATTGGTCAGCCGTACTTTGATGAATCTATTCCTAAAAAACGGTTGTATGGTCGTTACATTACCCATTTCTGGGTGTGGCTTAATAGTTTGTCTTTTGAAATTAAAGATAGTATGTGTGGGTTTCGCGTGTATCCGCTCGAGAGCACCATTAAAGTTTTGAACAGCGCTAAGTTTCAGCCACGTATGGGTTTTGATAGCGAAATTTTGGTGCGTTTAAAATGGGAAAATACCCCATTTATTAATGTGCCGACACCTGTGGTTTATCCAGAGCAGGGCATCTCCCATTTTCATGTCTGGCGAGATAACTTAGGGCTGAGTAAAGCACACGCAAGCTTGTTTATGGGTATGCTGATTCGTTTGCCGAAGCTACTAAAACAAAAGCTGCAAGGTTAATTATGACTGATTCAGCTTCACCAAAATGGAACGATATTAAAGAGCGAGGAGGCGTGTTGCCGCTCATGCTCGTGTTGTGGTTTTATCGTTTTGGTGGGCGTTGGTTATGCAAGTTGGTGATGTACTTTGTCATTATGTGGTATTGGCTATTTGCCGCCACAGCACGCCAAGCTTCCTTACTTTATTTACAAAAACTGCATCATTTTGCCGGAACACAATCTCCGTTTAGCCACCAGCCCAATTGGACAAACAGCTACGCGCATTTTATGCAATTTGGTGAATGTATTTTAGATAAGATTGAAGGTTGGCTAGGTCATATCTCCGAGCAAAATCTGGAAGTTTTTGGACATGAAAACTTCTCACAGCATTATCAAAAAGGTGCTCTTATTATTGTCTCGCACTTTGGCAATATTGAGTTGCTTCGAGCAATTAAGTCAGAGCATCCGCAGAAAATTAATGTGCTGGTTTATCAAAAACATGCGACCAAGTTTAATGAGTTTTTGAAAAAGCTAAATGATAAGGCTGATGTTTGCTTATTGCCCGTCGATGAGTTGGGTATTGAAACTGCTATGATTTTACAAGACAAAATGCAACAGGGTGAGTGGGTCATTGTGGCGGCAGATCGAGTCCCTGTGCAGTCAGATCGTGTCCAGCATATCGAGTTTTTAGGAGAGCCAGCATCCTTCCCTCAAGGCGCATGGATTTTAGCAAATTTGCTCAAAGTGCCTGTTATTGCGGTTTTTTGTTATCGAGTGCAACAGCAGTTTCAAGTTCATATTCATTCAATTGCCGAGCAGGTGAGTTTACCTCGTGCTAACCGTATTGAAAGTATGCAAACCATAACTAAAACGTATGTTGCTGTACTAGAACAGCATTGTCTGCGTGCTCCTTATCAATGGTTTAATTTTTATAATTTTTGGACGAAATAACATGCGTGTGTTAACCGTAGGTGAACAGCCACTGAGTATTGAAGATGTTGTTTCTGTAGCAAGAGGCGAATGTCAGGTCGCTTTACCTGAAACATCTGAGTGGCGTGAACTGATTCAAAAAGGTGCTGATTTTCTCGATCAGTTACTTGAAGAAGAAGGCGTTATCTATGGTGTGACCACGGGTTATGGTGACTCGTGTTTGGTTGAAGTACCATTACATCAGGTTAATGAATTACCTCTACATCTTTCACGCTTTCATGGCTGCGGTTTAGGTGAAAATCTGGATGTGATTACCGCACGTGCAGTAGTCCTGACACGCCTATGTTCGTTGGCTCGCGGTTATTCGGGTGTGTCGATAGCATTACTTGAACGCTTGGTTTGGCTACTCAACGAAAATGTGATTCCAGTTATTCCATCTGAAGGTTCAGTGGGAGCAAGTGGTGACTTAACGCCGTTGTCTTACATTGCTGGAACGTTAATCGGAGAGCGAGATGTCTATATTGATGGACAAATTGTTCCTGTTGCTCAAGTTTATGCTGAAAAAGGTTTGCAACCATTAACGCTCAGACCGAAAGAAGGTTTGGCGCTTATGAACGGCACAGCGGTAATGACGGCAATTGCTTGTTTAAACTATAAAAAAGCAGAGCAGATTTCACTCGCAAGTACTTTGATTACGGCTATGAATGTATTGGCCTTGGAAGGTAATCCAAGCCATTTTGATGAAGTACTGTTTGCTCAGAAGCCTCATCCGGGGCAGCAGCAAATTGCAAAGCAATTACGTGACTGGCTTAACAGTGAAGTACAAACAGCACATCAAAGCCCACGTTTGCAAGATCGTTATTCGTTGCGTTGTGCGCCTCATATTATTGGTGTATTTGAAGATTCAAAAGTATGGTTGCGTCAGTTTATTGAAAATGAATTGAATTCGAGTAATGACAACCCCTTGATTGATCCAGTGGGGATGCGTGTATTGCATGGTGGGCATTTTTACGGTGGACACATTGCGCAGGCGATGGACAGCTTAAAAATCATGATTGCCAATATTGCTGATCTGATGGATAGACAGATTGCACAGCTAGTCGATCATAAAATGAATCATGGTTTACCACGTAATTTAACGGGCGCAATGACCGAACGCTTACCACTCAATCACGGTTTTAAAGCTGTGCAAATCGGGGTGTCGGCGTGGACTGCTGAAGCCTTGAAAAATACTTTAGCAGCTTCAATTTTTTCACGTTCAACCGAATGTCATAACCAAGACAAAGTCAGTATGGGAACCATTGCTGCACGTGATGCGAGCCGCGTGATCACCTTAACCCAACAAGTGGTTGCAGCCCTCTGCTGTGCCAGTGTGCAGGCCATTCATCTGAAAGGTTTAACAGCACAGCTCAGTCCGACATTGCAGGCATTTATGCAATGGACCTTACAAAGCTTTGCATTTGTCGAAGAAGACCGACCATTACAAACCGAATTACAACAGATTGTTGATCGTTTAGACCAACTTGAATTGTTTAATCAACCAGAATTTATGGGATAAGGTGAGCCAATGCATGCAGATGTAATCATTGAAATTCCATTTCATGATGTCGATACCATGAATGTGGTTTGGCATGGACACTATTTAAAATATTTTGAGATTGCGCGCTGTAAATTGCTCGATCAATTTCATTACAACTATATGCAGATGAAAGAATCAGGCTACGCATGGCCTGTGATTGAAAGCCATGTTCGCTATGCATACGGTATTGAGTTTGAACAAAAGATTCGAGTGCGAGCCATTTTAAAAGAATGGGAAAACCGCTTGAAAATTGATTATCTGATTTTTGATGCTGAGTCTGGGAAGCGTTTAACCAAAGGTTATACCACCCAAGTAGCTGTGAATATTGAAGCGCGTGAAATGTGCTTTCAATCGCCGCAGGTTTTGTTTGATCGTTTAAATGCATGGTCTGAGTTTCAACCGAAGGGAGGCGTATGATGTCTAAATTCATCAAAACTTTAGGTTTGGGTACTGCTGTTTGGATGAGCAGTTTAAGTGCGGTCTATGCAGCACCGGCACAGATCACTCAAATTTTTCAGCAATTGTCACAGTCTCCTACAGTTCGTGCTGATTTTGAACAGCAAAAAAAATTGCCATCGTTGAATAAAACATTTGTGTCGAACGGGTCTTTATTATTTGCAAAATCTTATGGCGTGGCATGGCAAATCAAACGCCCAGTGCAAGCAGATTTGATCGTCACCCCAACCAAACTGGTACAAAAAACTCAGCGTACATTTAGCCAAATACAAGTTAATCAATCGCCATATAGTTCGGTCGCGACTTTATTTTTGCAGCTGATGTCAGGTAATGAACAGGCCTTGGCAAAGAATTTTAATGTAGTAAGTGCGAACTATAGTCCAGCGGGTTGGAGCATGAGCTTAACTCCGAAAAGTAGCCTATTTAAAAAGCTGTTTGTGCGTGTTGATGCTCAAGGGCAACAGTACGTTAACCAAATTGTGATTACCGAGAAAGCCAATAATTTGACGACCATTCGTTTTAGTCACCAGACTTCTCAACCGACGACTCTAACGGCTGCTGAACATGCGCTTTTCCAACTGGCAAAATAAGTTCACCGCACTTTGGTTAATTGCTCTGCTGTTTATTGCAGTGGGGCTTGGCGTGACGTGGTTGAATAAAGGTATTCATATTCAAACCAATATTTTTGCGTTATTGCCTAAAGTTCAGCAAGACCCAGAACTTGCACGTACTCAGCAGTACATGAACGAGCAACTCAACAATAAAGTATTTGTGGTAGTAGATGCTAAAGATGAGGCTGCGATACAACAAGCGACTCATTTCTTAACAGCGCAAGCGAAGCAAAGCCAGTTGTGGCAACCTCTAAAACCACAACTTGATTTTGATCAATTTGCAAAACAGTTGTATCAACATCGAGTAGGTTTGTTGAGTGCGCAAGATCAAGCGTTATTGAAAAAAAAGGACTATGCTGCGCTGACGGAACAAAGTCTGATGCAGATGATGAGTCCCGGCATGCCTGTCACTGCTGAGTCACTTAAGCAAGACCCGCTATTATTATTCCCTCGTTATGCCATGCAGTTGGCGAATCCGTCACAACAAGATATTGAAATGGAGCAGGGCTTTGCGACCATTCACCATGAGCAAGGTATCTCTCGGCTTTTCGTATTACAGTTAACGCAAAGCCCATACAATATTGATTATCAAGAACAAACATCTGCTTGGATTGAGCAAACTAAGCAAAAGTTAGCGGCAATGGGATTAAATTCTCATTGGACTGGGACTATTTTATTTTCAAATTTTGGGACGCAATCAGCTAAACAGGAAATCTCAACCATTGGCGTGGGCTCTACACTGGGCTTAATTTTTCTGGTTTGGTTTGGCTTTCGTTCACTGCGTCCGTTATTTACCGAGTTTGTTGCCGTTTCAACCGGAAGCTTTGTGGCATTTGCGGTCACACATTGGATATTTGGTGAAATTCACCTGATGACATTGGTGTTTGGTGCGAGTCTCATTGGTGTTTGTGTCGATTTTTCATTTTATTTTATGGCGATGCAATCGCAGCACAGACAGCTTGGCGGTTTCCAAATTTTAAAACCACTATTGCCAAGCTTGTTTATGGGCTTAATGACTACATTGGTTGCATATATCTTTTTGAGTTTTACCCCATTTCCTGGGTTCAAGCAGATTGCAGTCTTTTCAATTGTGGGGCTGACTGCGGCGTGGATCAGTAGTGTACTGCTATTACCAAGGTTACCTGCCCTAAATGCTCAGCCAGCCATAAAAGCACTGTCGTGGATTGGACAAGCACGGTTATGGTTTCAACAACGAGCTAAAATACGTTATGGCTTAATTGCAGCCATTTTAGCAGTGGGTACGGTGAGTCTTTTCTATCTCAAAAGTAACGATGACATCCGTAACTTACAAGGTATGGATGTGAGTCTGAAACAGCAAGATCAGGCTGTTCGTGAGCAATTTGGCCAGCAACAAAGCAGTGATTATTTTGTAGTACGAGCAGCCTCTGCAAATCAGATGCAACAACAAGAGCAGCAACTGATTGGACAATTACAACAGTTACAAGCTCAAGGAAAAATCAGTGCATTTCAAGCTTTGGGACAATGGATTCCACCATTGGCAGAGCAGCAAAACAATGTACAACTTTTAAAAAATATTCCAAAAGTGACATTGCAGCAATATGCCCAAAGTATGGGCCTAAATGTCACTGACATATTGCAATGGCAACAGCAACTGGCAACACAACCACTATTAGATTTTTCTGTATTTAAAAATCACCCCTTAGCTTTTTTACAGCCTCAAACTAATGAACGATTAGTCATGGTGACAGGAGTGAAACAGCCTGAAGTGTTGAAGCAGCTTCAGAATGATCACATACATTTCCAGCAACCCATTACTGCAATGTCGGAAATGTTTGCCGAACATCGAGTTCAGGCTCAACATCTTCTCATTTATGCCTTAATGGGTCTGGCGGTTGGTTTAGCGCTTATTTATGGGCTAATTTCAATTGTGCCTTTGGTCTTGCCAGTAAGCTTGGCATTACTGAGCACTTTTGCTGTTCAGGCATGGTTAGGTGTTGAGATTAATCTGTTTAGTATTATGGCGACTTTCCTGATTATCGGGATCGGCGTTGATTATGCAATTTTCTACCGACATGGACATGATCACCCGCAAGTAGTTGGAATGGCGTTATTTTTATGTATGATGTCGACTTTACTTGGCTTTGGATTACTTTCATTTAGCCATACTTACGCAATTCATTGTTTTGGTTTAACGGTTTTATTCGGGGTTATTTTCTCATTTATCTATGCGACTTTGTTAACCCCCGCAGATGAAAAACATATCGTGAATTTACAAGACCATTCATAATTTGAATAAATTAAAAAGGAAGTTGTGCTATGAGCACTATAGAAAAAATTGACATCGTCATTATTGGGGCTGGACCATCAGGTAGTTCTGCTGCGGCACTTCTTCGAAAAAAGGGTTATACCGTTACGGTTATTGAAAAACAGCATTTTCCTCGTTTTTCGATTGGCGAATCATTGTTACCGCAATCTATGGCGTTCTTAGAAGAGGCAGGTTTATTAGAAACGGTCCGTGAACATGTCGATCAATACGCTTTTCAATTTAAAAATGGCGCGGCTTTTTTACGCGGTAAACAACGCAGTTTTTATAACTTTACAGAAAAATTTACGGATGGACCGGGGACTACTTGGCAGGTTCGCCGTGCCGATTTTGATAATTTGCTAGCAAAGCAGGCTCAAGTTTATGGTGCAGACATACGCTTCGGACATGAGGTCTTAGATGTTGATGTTGCATCTGAACAGCCCGTACTTACTGTGTTAAATGAAGAACAACAAAGTTATCAGATTCAAACCAAGTTCTTGCTAGATGCGAGTGGTTTTGGACGGATTTTGCCAAAGCTCTTAGATCTAGAGAGTCCATCCAATTTCCCGGTACGACGTGCACTGTTTACCCATATTGCAGATGGAATTACAGATGACCCAGAGTTTGATCGCAATAAAATTTTAATTACAGTACATGAAAAAGATCATCGCGCATGGTATTGGCTTATTCCATTTGCAGATGGTCGTGCTTCTTTTGGTGTGGTTGCAGAACAAGATTTTTTTGATAAATACACGGTCGACAATGCTGAAGATAATGAACCTGAGGTAATGTTTAAGCGTATTTTAGCCGATGAGCCAAGCTTGTCACATGTCTTGCGCCGTGCAAGATTTGATACACCAGTACGGACCTTGGTCGGCTACTCAGCGAATGTAAAACACTTAGCAGACCGTAATTATGCGCTATTAGGTAATGCCGGTGAGTTTCTTGATCCAGTCTTTTCATCAGGTGTCACAATCGCCTTAAAATCTTCCAGCTTGGCTGTACCTTTGGTTGAACGAGTTTTACAAGGTGAGCAAGTCGACTGGTTACAAGAGTATGAAAAACCATTACGCCGTGGTATTCAGGTATTTCGTGCCTATGTTGAATCATGGTACGAAGGCGAGTTCCAAGATGTGGTGTTCTCGCAAAATCAGAATGAAGGCATTCGCCGTATGATTTCTTCATTATTGGCTGGTTATGCATGGGATGAAAAAAATCCAATCCATAAAAATGCTAAGCGTAGACTTACTACTTTGGCAGAATATTGTCGTGAGGGCTTGGCGCAAGAACAGGCACTTGAGGGCTAATCATGCAACGCAAATGGGCAACGATATTACTCAGTAGCTTTTTATTTTTAAATGGTTGTCAGGTCATGCCACATGCCAAAGGGCTGCAAAGCCCACTATGGCAGGCACAAGCTTATCAACGACAAGATCAGGTTGAAGTTCAGTGGAAGCAGCAAAGTTTTAGCTTCTTGTTATACCAACAGCAAAAGGGTGCTGTACTGGATATGGTGGCTTTGAGTCTGACAGGCCAACAATTATTTAAGTTACAGTTTGATGGACATCTTGTTCATGTTGAACAGCGTATTGATCAAATGCGTTTATTGCCTTTTGAGTTTGTAGTGCGTGACCTTTTGTTTGCGACATACCCTCAATTTTCGCATTTAGGGCAGAAAGCCGTAGAGATGAAACAACAAGCTGGCATGCAAGTTGTCTATATTGAAAAGCAGCCTGTGTTGCAGCTTAAACAGGGACAAGGCAGCATTGAATTGATTAATCAACAAGTCCCTTATACCATGACGTTGAGTTCGATTGAAAATACGTTGCAGACAGAAGAAAGTCCTACACCATGAAACATTTACCTTCAGAAAATGCAGCCACAATGGCAGTAGGCATACAATTCAGTGTCGGTTTATCTGCATTAGGTTGCGAACTTAATCAAATCAAACAGGCATTACAACAGCCACAGCAAACCTTAAGTTTGCGAGATGATTTAATTGCTGATCGTAATGTTTGGGTGGGGCAATATACACATCCATTATGCTCGAATGTACCAGACACCTTACAGTCTGTAGATTCACGTAATCTACGTTTTGCATTAACTGCATTATCCGAAATCGAAGCAGCGTTAAGAGACTATACGGCATCCTTTGAAAATAAACGTTTGGCAATTGTGGTAGGTACATCTACTTCTGGTATTGCAGATAATGAATTATTACTTAAGCAATATTTTCAAGGGAAAACCGATCTTTCAATATCTCACTATCCACAAGAAATGGGCTGTTTAGCAAAAGCATTGCAGCAGTACTTAGGATGGGAAGGGCCTGCATATACTATTTCAACTGCTTGCTCTTCAAGCGCAAAAGCATTAGCTGCAGGTCAGCGTTTACTTCATGCAGATTTAGTCGATGTTGTACTGGTGGGTGGCGTCGATACCTTGTGTCAGTTGACACTCAATGGATTTAATAGCCTCGAGAGTTTATCTGACTATATTTGCCAACCCTGCGGTGTGAAACGTGATGGTATTAATATTGGTGAAGCAGCTGCATTTTTTGTATTAAGTAAAGCCTCTGCTCCTGTCATGTTAATGGGGGCGGGCGAGTCGATGGATGCATGGCATATTTCGGCTCCACATCCTGAAGGTAAAGGTGCGGCATTAGCTATGCAACGTGCACTAGACATGGCTCATATTTCCCCTCAAGAAATTGGTTATCTGAATTTGCACGGCACAGCAACTCCACAAAATGACGCAATGGAAATTAAGGCCGTACGACAAGTTTTTGGTGATTATCAGGTGGCTTTAAGTAGCACCAAACACAAAACTGGACATTGCCTTGGTGCAGCTGGCGCTATAGAAGCTTTTATTTGTGAACAAGTTCTAAAAGATCAAAGTTGGTTGCCGTTGCATCAAAATGTTGAGATTGATCCGGATTTTGCTGACCAAAACTATGTGCAAGATGCCGAACTAAAACAACCCATCCGCTATGTGATGAGTAATTCTTTCGCTTTTGGGGGAAGTAATATTAGTCTTGTTTTTGGAGTGAAGCCCTGATGAAACTTGATGCAATTCAATATATTCCTCATGAGCAGCCTATGGTTTTTATTGACCATTTAACTGATGTAGCAGAAGGGCGTGCACAAGCCGAGCTAACGATTACACCCGAGCTGATGTTTTGTGAAGCAGAAGGCTTGCCGACATGGGCAAGTATTGAAATTATGGCACAAACCATCAGCGCTTATTCAGGCTGGCAAGGTCAGCAGTCAAAACAAGCGCCAAAAGTCGGTTTTTTATTGGGAACACGTAAATTAAATTTACCAATCCCTTATTTCGCTTTAGGTTCACGATTGATCATTCAAATAGAACAACAATATTTTCATGAAGGACTTGGGCAATTTTCCTGTGAAATTCAATATGCTGAACACTGCATTCAGGCAACGCTAAGTGTATTTGAGCCAACAGAAACACCATTTGAATAACCACAAAAATTAGGAATACATTGTGACAAGACGAATTTTAGTAACGGGTTCAAGTCGAGGAATTGGAAAGGCGATTGCATTACAACTTGCAAAGGCGGGTTTTGATGTAACTGTGCATGCACGTTCGCGTCAGGCAGATGCAGAACAAGTTGTACAAGAGATTCAAGCGCTAGGCCAAAATAGCCATTATTTAATGTTTGATGTAACTGAACGCCAAACCGTTCAACAAATTTTAGAACAAGATGTAGAACAGCATGGCGCATTCTATGGCGTTGTATTGAATGCAGGTCTTACCCATGACGGGGCTTTCCCAGCATTAACAGATCAAGATTGGGATGAAGTTATTTCGACGTCTTTAGATGGTTTTTATAACGTATTGAAGCCATTAGTTATGCCAATGATTCATTTGCGTAAAGGCGGTCGTATCGTCACGTTATCTTCGGTCTCTGGGATCATGGGTAACCGTGGACAGGTTAATTATAGTGCTGCAAAAGCAGGATTGATTGGTGCGACCAAGGCCTTGGCACTCGAATTGGCCAAGCGAAAAATTACCGTGAACTGTGTAGCACCAGGTCTGATTGAAACTGAAATGGTGACAGATGAAGTCAAAGAACATGCGCTTAAGATGATTCCGTTGCAACGCATGGGACAGGTCGATGAAGTTGCTAGTGTGGTGAAATTTTTGTGTTCAGATGAAGCATCCTACATTACCCGACAAGTTATCTCGGTGAATGGGGGACTTATCTGATGAAACGCGTTGTCGTGACAGGAATGGCGGGGATTACTTCTTTAGGTGAAACTTCAGATGAGATTTTTGCTCAATTTGAAGCCGCTAAAAGTGGTATTCGTTACATGCCGGAATGGGAACAGTACTCTGACCTTAGGACCAAGCTTGCTGGACCTGTTGAAACATTTCATGTGCCAAAGCATTTTAATCGTAAAGTCACCCGTGGTATGGGCCGTGTTGCGCTCATGTCTGTGGTTTGTGCCGAAACTGCTTTGCAAAATGCAGGTTTGCTTGGGCACGAAATCTTGAACAGTGGAGAAACTGGCGTTGCATTCGGTTCTTCTGCTGGTAGTGTAGACGCGGTGGGTGAGTTTGCAAGCATGCTGCTTCATCAGAGCATGAGTAAGATCAATGCAACAACCTATATCCGCATGATGTCGCATACAAGTGCGGTGAACATGACCGTATATTTTGGCCTAAAAGGCTTAACTTTACCGACGTCAAGTGCCTGTACCTCTGGTTCTATGGCTATTGGACAGGCCTATGAAGCCATTAAATATGGCAAACAACAGGTCATGATTGCTGGTGGTGCAGAAGAACTCAGTGCAGCAGGTGCTGCGGTTTTTGATGTATTGTTCGCGACCAGTGGTATGAATGACCAACCAGAAAAAACACCACGCCCATTTGATGCAAAAAGAGATGGTTTAGTGATTGGTGAAGGGGCTGGCTGTTTAATTTTGGAAGAATACGAACATGCCAAAGCTCGAGGTGCCCATATCTATGCAGAAGTGATTGGCTACGGTAGCAATACTGATGGTCAACATGTCACTCGCCCCGAGTCAGAAATGATGGGGCGCTGTATGCAATTGGCACTTAAAGATGCATCTGTAGAGGCTAAAGATATTGCTTATGTAAATGCGCACGGCACCTCAACTGATCAGGGTGATGTGGCTGAAAGTCAGGCGACAGCAGCAGTTTTGGGACGTAAGCCGATCAGCTCTTTAAAAAGCTACTTTGGACATACGCTGGGAGCGTGTGGGGCCATTGAAGCTTGGCTGAGCATTGAAATGATGAATCGTGGCTGTTTTATTCCAACTTTAAATCTAGATGAAATCGATCCCCAGTGTGGCGATCTAGATTATATCGTTCAGCAGCCAAGAACTCTGGATGCTGACATTATTATGAGCAATAACTTTGCTTTTGGCGGAATTAATACTTCGCTTATTTTTAAACGTGTTAAACAATAAGGAACACAACAATGTTAAATAAAAAACTTTTATTTGTAGCAATGCTAAGTGCGGGTTTTACTGCCACTGTTCAGGCTGGAGATGAAGTACATCAGTTCAATTTTAAAGAAGCTGTAGACCGTGCAGTTGCAGATGGCACTTTAGATGGTTCAGTAAAGTTTTATTTAAATGGTACAAAGTCTGGCGGTAAAGTGATTCAAAAAGATGCGGTGACCAATAAAAAAACCAATGGTTTTGGTAAGTCAGCAGCAACTTCTTGTGACTGGGTTTTACGTTCAGCACTCATCCAAATGCAAAACAATGCTAAAGCACAAGGTGCAAACGCGGTTACCAATATTGTGAGCTATTTTAAAGCCAATGAAACCACAAGTACGACAACTTACGATTGCTATAAAGGTGCCATGATGGCGGGGGTTACCTTAAAAGGCGACGTGGTTAAATTCTAATTAATTGTAAATAAGGGCGGGATAATGTCTAAGCGTAATATTGAAGTCTACACACAGACATTGTCCCAGCTTTTTTTAAAATCTAAACAAGATTTTCCTGACTTTCGTACATTTAATCATTATAAAAAACAGCAAATACATAACATTAGAAATGAGCTGATAGCACAGAAATTACAAATTACAATAACGGATTTAGAGTTTGCAAAGCATGAGCATGGCAAGCCATATTTATTGAATCAACATTTAGATTTCAATCACTCTCATAGCCAACAATATTATGCTTTAGCAATGAGCCCGAATGTTAAAGATATAGGCGTAGACGTTGAAGAGTTAGACCGTAAAGTTCGTTTGGAAGCTTTAGCCCAGCATGCATTTCATCCTGATGAATATGAAACTTGGCTAAGCTTAGATCAAGACAGAGAATACTGGTTTAAAGTCTGGACAACTAAAGAAGCGGTTCTAAAAGCCTCTGGGCTCGGCATACGATTAGACTTAAAGACCTTAAATACCCATGCACATCCTACAGACAATGGTGGAATATGTTCTCATTCACTTATTGGGACATTTGCTTATCAAAACTTTGTTCTGGGCAATATGATGCTAACAGTGGCATGGCGTTCGGAATTATCTTGCCGCGGATTTCAGTTTCCTACTATTCAGCTTATTTCTCTTGATGATTAATTTTTAAATTATTCAAAACATAAAAAACCGCGATAGACGCGGTTTTTTTATTCAAGGAGAAGCTAGAAAATTAAGCTTGACCTTCAACAGCTTGAGCACGTTGCATATTTGCTTCGAACTCTGCATCAAAGTTGATTGGAGTAAGAAGTAACTGTGGGAAGCTACCTTTAGTTACTAAATCATTTACCGCTTCACGTAAGAACGGGAACAAAATATTTGGGCAATAAGCGCCTAAAATATAAGGTAAACGATCTTCTTCAATGTTATCAATCAAGAAAATGCCTGATTGAGTGATATCTACAATGAACGCTGTTTCGTTGTCGTTATCAGCTTGTACCACAACTTTTAAAGAAACTTCAAAATGAGTTGGATCAATTTTTTCTGCAGCAGAAGAAAGATTGATATTGAGTTCAGGTTGCCATTGTTTAGTAAAAACCTGTGCCCCAGGAACCTCAAAAGAAATATCTTTTGTATAAATACGCTCTAAAGCTAATTGTGGTTGAACTTGTTGTTCTTCGCTCATTGTTTTTTCCTTAATATGGATGCGATGTTAAGCCAATAATTCGTCAAGTTTACCTTCACGCTCTAAAGCATAAAGTTGGTCAAAACCGCCAATAAACTGATCGTTAATAAAAATTTGTGGGACAGTACGGTGATTGGTGCGTTGCATTAATTCAACACGTACTTCCGGTGCTTCAACAGAAAGATTCACTTCTTTGTAAGCAATACCTTTACGCTCAAGTAACTGTTTAGCACGAACGCAATACGGACATACAGAAGTTGAGTAAACAATGACATTTGCAGCCATAATAATTCTCCTTAAGCTTTTGGTTTGCTTTTTACAAGAGGTAAGCCTTGTGCTTTCCAGTTACTAATACCACCATCAAGACGATAGCTGTCATGGTGAGCAACTTTTTGCAAAGCACTACCAGCAACTTGTCCGAGGTTGCAAATAAATACCAATGGACGCTCACTTGCTTTTAATTCATCAGCATGACTTGCAATTTGGCTGAAAGGAATATTGCGGCTGCCACTAATATGACCTTCACGGAAGTCTTTACTATCGCGCAAATCGATTAGTATGGCATTTTTCGCTTTCACTAAAATACCAAGCGACTGTGGTGAAATTTTACGACCGTTACGTTGACCTTCAAAAATGAAGAACAACACGACCAAGACTCCGAGCGTACCAAACAAAATGGGGTGATTCCCCATAAACTCTAACCAGCGTTCCACAAGTCACCTAAAAAAAATTAAAAACAAAATTGACCTAGAGTATAGCGTATATAGATGGTGATCAAAATCACCACTTCAAGGGTAAAGCGGACAGAAAATTAGTTTTTTTGCTGTGCTTCTTGAATCTCATCATTTAAACGCAAAAAGCTATCTAGGCGCCGTGGTAAAATTTCACCAGATTCTACAGCGCGTTTTAATCCACAGTTCTTTTCATGAGTATGGGTACAATTACGGAATTGGCAAGAACCCAAATGTGCTTCAATTTCTGGAAAGCCCATACGAATTTTTTCTAAATCAAGATGCCAAAGCCCAAATTCACGAATTCCCGGCGAGTCGATTAACGCACCATTTTTACCGAAATTCATTAAACGTGTAGAAGTTGTTGTGTGCTGACCGAGTGCAGAGTTTTCAGAAATAATATTTGTTTTTTGCTCTGCATCTGGAATGAGTACGTTAATTAGAGAACTTTTTCCTACACCCGATTGACCAACGAAAGCTACTGTTTCACCATCTAAACGTTCAGATAAAACAGAAATATCTCCCTTTTTAGACTGACAAATCATCACTTCATAACCCAAAGTTTTATATTCTTCTAATAGCGTAAGAATTGGGTCATTTTCAGTGAGTAAATCTGATTTATTTAAGACTAAAAGTGCAGGAATGTTAGCGTCTGCGCAAGCTACTAAATAACGCTCGATTAATGTCGGAGCTGGTTCAGGAAGGGGAGAAAATACAATTACAATCAAACTGATATTTGCTGCAACTGGTTTAACCTTGTGATAACGGTCTGGACGGGTAAGTAACGAGTTGCGTGGATGAATGGCAGTAATAATGCCTAAACCCGTGTTTGGGTCAGCCTGCCATTTAACTCGGTCACCAGTCACAAGTAACTCAAGGTTTGTTCGAGTATGACAGCGCCATATGCTTTTGAGTTCGATAGGTTTCCAGAAGGGTTCTGGCTCTCCTTCAGCAACTTGAGGTTTTTCTGGGTGATGCTCAGGTACAGAGAGTGCCTGTACTTCGAGTTGGCGGCCATAGTGTTGTACAACCAGTCCGTCCAGATCTTGTGAAGTATCGGCCTCTTCTTGGCGAGTTTTGTGCTGTTTTTCAATACGACGTTGCTGCTGTTCAGTTAAACGACGCTTACGAATTAAAGCCATTCATATCCCAAAAAAACCACTGTTTGAAGATGGCAAAAATAGCATGAAGCGGCTATAGAATTACAGCGCAGATGCAAGAAATTTGCTACTATTGATGTTTTTACGGCATTTTAGAACGTACATACATGAGCAGTACTTTAAATACACGATTAATTTGGATTGATCTGGAAATGACCGGTTTAGATACCGATAATGACCAAATTATTGAAATCGCAACAATTATTACAGATGATAATTTAAATGTACTTGCCGAAGGTCCGGTCTTGGCTATCCATCAACCTGATCGTATTTTAAATGCAATGGATGAGTGGAATACTCGCCAACATGGGCAATCTGGGTTAGTTGAGCGAGTTCGTCGTAGCAAATTGACAGCTCGTGATGCTGAGTTACAGACTTTAGAATTCCTAAAAAAATGGGTCAATCCAAAAGTTTCACCGATGTGCGGTAACTCGATTTGTCAGGATCGCCGTTTCTTACATCGTCTTATGCCTGAACTTGAACAGTATTTCCATTATCGTAATCTTGATGTATCTACCGTAAAAGAGCTTTCAAAACGCTGGCGCCCTGAAATTATGAGCGGTCTGAAAAAGAATGCATCACATTTGGCAATGGATGATATTCGTGACTCAATTTCCGAGTTGAAATATTACCGTGAATACTTTTTTATTATGAACACTGACGGTAAAGATTAATTCTTTGCTGAAGTGATAAAGAGGGGGCTGCTGCCCCCTTTTTTATTGTTTAAAGGACATTGTTACAATAATGCCGATCGTCTGATTTGGCTTTCATATTCATTTTGCTTAAAATGATGTTTTAAATTTTTTATTATAAAAAGAGAGCATTTATGCAAAGTAATAACCCGATACTGACGCGTGTTGAAACGGTCAGTGACTATAGTCAACCAATGACTGTGCAAGGTGCGATTCAAAAATCTATTCTGCTGACAGTCATTGCAGCGGCTGTGGGCATTGCTTTATTTTTATACGCAGCTTTTACTGCAAATGTTGGTATTGCTTACGCTGCTTCAATTGTTGGCGCGATTGGTGGATTAGTTCTAGCTTTGATTGCCACATTTAAACCGACGACTGCACCAACCTTAGCAATTCCTTATGCACTTTTTGAAGGTGCATTTTTAGGTGGTATTTCATTTACTTTTCAAATGAAGTACCCAGGTGTACCGTTACAGGCCTTACTTGCCACTTTCGTGACAACATTAGTCATGTTTGGCTTATATAAATTCAAGATTGTACGTGCAACTGAAAAATTCAAGTCAGTCGTGATTTCTGCATCTTTGGCTATTTTTCTTGTATTTATTGTGCAGATGATCATGCGTTTAGCATTTGGTTCAAGCATTCCTTATATTTTTGAGAGCAACTGGTTAGGCATTGGCTTTGCTGCATTTATTGCTGTGATTGCGTCACTTAACCTGATTTTAGATTTCGATTTAATTGAAACCAACGCAGCTTACCGTGCTCCAAAGTTTATGGAGTGGTTGTGTGGAATTGCGTTACTCTCAACTTTAGTTTGGATGTATATCTCTTTTTTACGTTTGATTGGTTTGTTATCTGACGACTAAGATTATATTCATCGAGAAGTCGCTCCTCATGAGGGGCGATTTTTTTTCGTGCGATTTTTGAAAAAAGATGCATTATGCAATTTCGAAAACCGTTGAATATTGGCATTATGCTTTAAATTGTTTTGAGTGAGATCGGCATGACACAAGGACTTTTAGCAGGTAAACGCTTTTTGATTGCAGGCGTTGCTAGTAAATTATCAATTGCTTTTGGTATTGCCCAAGCATTACACCGTGAAGGTGCAGAGCTTGCGTTTACTTATCCAAACGAAAAATTAAAAAAACGTGTGGATGAATTTGCTGAGCAATTCGGTTCTAAGCTTGTGTTCCCATGTGATGTTGCAGTTGATAGCGAAATTGACAATGCATTTGCAGAACTTGCAAAACATTGGAATGGTCTAGATGGCGTAGTTCACTCTATCGGCTTTGCTCCTGCACATACACTTGATGGTGATTTTACTGACGTGACTGACCGTGACGGTTTTAAAGTTGCTCATGACATCAGTGCATACAGCTTTATTGCGATGGCACGTGCTGCAAAACCATTATTACAAGCTCGCCAAGGTTGTTTATTGACTTTGACTTACCAAGGTTCTGAGCGCGTTATGCCTAACTATAACGTTATGGGCATGGCAAAAGCTTCTTTAGAGGCTGGTGTTCGCTACTTGGCATCAAGCTTAGGTGTTGATGGTATTCGTGTAAACGCGATTTCTGCGGGTCCAATCCGTACTTTGGCTGCTTCTGGTATTAAATCTTTCCGTAAAATGTTAGATGCTAATGAAAAAGTTGCGCCATTAAAACGCAATGTGACCATTGACGAAGTGGGTAATGCAGCATTATTCCTATGCTCACCATGGGCTTCAGGTATCACTGGTGAAATTCTATATGTAGATGCTGGCTTCAATACTGTTGGTATGAGCCAATCTATGATGGATGATGAATAAGCTTTTTAGTTTATTTATTTAAAAAAAAGCCGTAGTTGAAGGACTACGGCTTTTTTAATGGGCGCAATTTATTGAGGAAGTTCTTTTACAGGTGAACCACCTAAAGCTTGCATGAGGGTCACATAAGCATTGTATTGGCTTTGCTTGGTTTCAACTAGACTTAAGCGAGCAGTACGTGTGGTTTGCTGGGCATCAAGGAGTGTTTTTAATGCGACAGCCCCATAACGATAACGAACTTCTGTTAGGCGTTCAGTTTTTTCTGCAAGTTCAACATTACGCTCTTGTAACGCTACTTGTTTGTCGAGTTCTGTACGACTTGATAAAGCATTTTCTACATCAGCAAAAGCCTGATAAAGCGTTTGGCGATATTGAATAATCGCTTTTTCATAATCCAGATTGCTAATCGCGATGTCTTTCTTCATATCGTTATATTGCAAAAACGGTAAGCTTAAACTTGCACCTAAAGTTAGGGCAGGATTACGTAACAGTTCTGTCAACGATGTACTGCTTGAGCCCAAACTACTGGTTAAACTAATCGATGGATAGTAGCTTGCCTTAGTAGCATCTTTAGTCGCGAGCGCCTTTTTTAAACGAAGCTCAGAGGCTTGTAAATCGGGACGACGCGATAGAATATTGGCAGGTAAGCCTGCACCAATTGCTGGTAGTGCATTGCGCGGTAAACGTTTGGGCTCTTGAATGTTTAACTGTTGCAATGGTTCATGTAAGAGCACGGCAATGGCAGTACGTGTTTCAACCAGTTGTTGCTCAATTTGACTTAAGCTTGCTTTTTGGCTTTGTACCGATTGTTCTGCTTGAGTAAGATCTACACCTGAAACAGCACCAGCTTTATACTGAATCTGTACGAGTTGATATAGCTTTTGTGAGGTCGCCAGACTCTGCTGAGCAGTCGCATAACGTTCATTTAAATAGCCAAGTTGCCAATACAATTTAGCCGTGGTTGCAATTAAACTTTGTCCAGTGGCTTGTAGGTCTTGTTCAGTCGCTAAAGCCTCCCACTTACTTGCTTCAGTTTGGCGTGCAAGCTTACCAAACAAGTCAACCTCATAGCTTACGCCTGCACTCATTGATAAACCTTTAGCGCTGTCATCTCCTGAGTTCAAATCGAAAGAATGTCCTGTAGAAACACTAGAACTGGTACGTAAACCTTGTTTATTTGCGGTTAGATCAGCTTGTAAGCGTGCTTGCCTTAAGGTAATTCCGGCAACAGCCAAATCGCTATTACGTTCTAATACATTGCTTACGAGCTGATTAAGCTGTGCATCACCAAAAAGTGTCCACCAACGGTCAGAATATTGATCGGCAGACATGGTTTTTGCTTTTGTGGCGTCATACTGAAAACTACCCGGAACTTGTACCGCAGGTGTTTCATAAGGGGTTTTTACCACAGCAGCACATCCAACAAGAGAGCTTGTGAGGAGAAGTGCTGTGCTGAGTTTAGTCATAGAGAAAGACATGCAATTTTCCTTATTCTCGTGATAGTGCTGCAACTGGGTCGAGTTTTGCCGCAT
Organism: Acinetobacter sp. IK31; assembly: GCF_035615195.1. NCBI lineage: Bacteria > Pseudomonadati > Pseudomonadota > Gammaproteobacteria > Moraxellales > Moraxellaceae > Acinetobacter > Acinetobacter sp. IK31. The sequence goes on from NZ_JANBOB010000008.1 coordinate 270,074, forward strand.
TCTTGGCTGGTAAGAAACCAAAAACGACACCAATCAGTGTTGAACACACAAATGCTGCAATAATAGAAGTGCTTGAATAAGCCACGCTAAAGTTCCCGCCAGCAAATTTATTAATGAGTTGTCCAAGACCAAGTGACAGTAAGACACCAAGCACACCACCAATTAAACAGACTAAAATTGCTTCAATAAGAAATTGCTGCAAAATATCACTTTGACGTGCGCCTACAGCCATACGTACACCAATTTCCTGAGTACGTTCAGTCACAGAAACCAGCATAATATTCATTACCCCAATACCACCAACGACCAGTGAAATTACAGCAATCGCTGAAACCAGAAGTGTCATGGTGCTGGTTGTTTTCTCAATGGTTTGACGGATACTGTCACTGTTCATAGTGAAAATATCTTGTGCACCGTGGCGCTGGGTTAATAAGTTTACAATCGCATTTTCTGCGGCTGTAGTTGAATATTTGTCATTAATACGAACCACGATATTGCGGACATTAGACTGTCCCAACATACGGCTCATTACGGTTGTATAAGGCATATATACATTTAAGGTGTCATCTGAACCCATGCCGCTAGTTTGCGGTTCTACAACCCCAATAATACGTGCTGGTACACTACCGAGTAGTACGACTTGGCCAATTGGATTGCTACCATCACCAAAGAATTGTTTTTGAGTATTGGTATCAATTACAACATCTTGTGAACGATCACGAACACTACGTTGATCAAAAGTTTGTCCATCTTTAAAGACTAAACCTTTTACATCGAAATAGTCGTTACTCACGCCATTAATGGTTGCATTTGCTTCATTCTGTTGGTAACGCATGGTCTTGGATGTACTGACCATCGGACTGACTGCACTAACATAAGGTTGAGTCATTAACGCATCAGCATCGGCAGGAACCAAGGTTTTAAAGCTCGCAGTTTTAGAATTATCACCAAAACCACGACCCTGAAATACCGTAATTGTATTGGTTCCCAGACTACTAATATTACTTAAAATTTGTTGTTGAGACCCTTTACCTAGAGCGACCACTGTAACAACAGATGCAATACCAATAATGATCCCAAGCATCGTTAAAAAAGTACGCATGCGATGGGCATTCATAGACAGTAAAGCCATTTGGAAGGCTTCAGACAAACGATCTAAAGTTGAACGCCATGCGGAAATACTTTTGCCTTTCTTCTGTTTACCTTGTAAAGCAGGAGCGGCATCAGGATCAGACTTGATTGGTTCGGCTGCTTGATCAGGAACATTAGGACGGTCACTAATAATTTCTCCGTCACTAATTTCGATAATACGAGTCGCATTTTTTGCAACTTGCATATCGTGTGTTACCAAAATGATGGTGTGACCAGCAGCATTGAGTTCACGCAAAATACGCATAACTTCAACACCACTATGAGAGTCGAGTGCTCCTGTCGGTTCATCCGCAAGGATAACGTCACCACCATTCATGAGGGCACGGGCAATAGAAACACGTTGCTGCTGACCCCCAGAGAGTTGGCTTGGTCTATTGAGTGTTTTAGTTCCCAAACCTAGCTCGGTGAGTAGTGCCGTTGCACGTTGTTTACGCTCTGAAGGAGTAACGCCTGCATAAACTGCTGGCACCTCAACGTTGCCTTCAGCAGATAAATCGCCTAGTAAATGGTAGCGCTGGAAAATAAAACCAAAATATTCACGGCGTAATCGAGCGAGCTGATCTGGCTCTAACTTACCCGTCTCTTGTCCACTAACCTTGTAACTACCACTGGTAGGGCGGTCTAAGCAGCCCAAAATGTTCATGAGCGTTGACTTACCCGAACCAGACTGGCCGACAATGGCAACCAGTTCGCCTTCATAAATGGTAAGGTCAATCCCTTTTAAAATTTGTATTGTGCTTTCGCCAGCAGGAAATTCCCGGACCAGATTGCTGACTTCAAGCAGAGCTTGTTTTGTCATGCTTACATTCCCATTGGGCCACTACGGCGACGGTTATTACTACTATTTGCTGATGCCGCAGAAGTGTCTGCACTATCAGCAATCACAACTTGATCACCTTGTTTTAAGCCCGCAAGAACTTGTGCATTTACACGGTTGTTAATACCAACCAAAATCTGAGTTGGTTTAGTTGTGCCGTCGGCTTGTAATATGCGTACAACACTTAATGTTAATTTACCTTGTTCAATTAACTGTTTTTGCTCAGCAGTCAAATTAAGGCGCTCTAGACGAGCTCCATTTCCTTGAGATTTCTTAGCTGCTTCTGGTGAAGAACTAGATTTATCAGATGATTGACCTGATTTTCTTTGACCTGAAAATTGTTTAGAGCTAAGCGCTGATGAAGGAACGAGCAGGGCATTTTTAGCTGAATTTAATACGATATAAACTTGTGCAGTCATATCAATACGTAATTTACCATCCGTGTTTGGCACATCGAATAAGGCATTATAGTAAACGGCTGAACTGGTCGTTGAACTTGTCGTATTGGTTGATTCGCTAGAAATTGAATCAGGAGCAGGTTCAATTTGACGTAAGGTTGCGTAACGCTTAGTGTCCTCACCTAAAGTCGTGAAATAAACCTGTTGACCTTTCTCAACTTTCATAATGTCAGCTTCACTGACCTGCGCTTTAATCGTCATATTTTGTAGTTTTGCAATTTTGACAATTGTTGGTGCACTTTGATTTGCGTTTACCGTTTGGCCTTCTTCCGTCACAATCGCGACAACTGTACCATCAGTTGGAGCAAGAATACGCGTATAACCAATATTGGTTTGTGCCGTAGATCTAGTCACTTTCGCAGACTCGATTTGTGCATCTAGTGCTTTGATTTGTGCTTGAGCTGTTTTATAGCTTGCTTCAGCCGATTCTAGATCTGCACGCGGTGTTGCATCTTGCGCATACATTTGTTGCTGACGACGAAATTCAAGCTGTTTTTCATTCAAAGACGCAACTTGTTGAAGGCGTTGTGCTTCTAAATTTTTAATATTTGCATCAGAAGTTTTTAAACTATTTTCTTGTGTGGTTGAATCAATTTGTGCAATAAGTTGACCTTGCTTAACCTGATCGCCCAGTTGAACATACATCTTTTTGACCTGACCAGATACCTGCGCACCGACACTAATAAGTTTGGTTGCATCAAGTGTACCCGTTGCAAGTACATTATTTTCAATATCCCCGCGTGTTACCTCGGCAGTAATATATTGTGGCTGCTGCTGTTTTGGCTTGAAAAACTTCCAAGCTAATACAGCAATAATGGCTATACAGACGATGATAATAACAAGTTTGATTGGCTTTATTTTTGGCATGGTGAGAGGTCGAAAAGTTTAAAATTTAATTTAGTATAAAAGCGAAATGAGGATAAAGCGTGAATTTTTATGATATTTCAGGAATGAAGAAAAATGATTTAGCCGAATTATTGTATAAAGAGTGTTTTTCCACATAACTCAGCAATCGCTTGCTGCATTAAATGTTCTGCATTTTCGTTCGACATTCCTTTAATTGCTGCATCAATTTGCAATAGAAGGGTAGACCAACCTAGAAACTGTTGCGGATTTAATCTTCGCAAGGCTTGTTGATATAGACCAACTTTTGTTTTCCATATACCGAGCTGTAAGGCGTTATGAGGCTGTTCAAATAATTGCATCAATAAGCGCATTTCTTTACTTAAAGTCCATAAAATCAGACTATCTGGTTCGCCTGCCGCAATTAAATATTGAAAAATCTTAATAGATTGGCCGAGGTTGCCTTCTAATAACGCATCACTTAAATCATAAGTGGTATAACGAGATTGATCTTGCAGGCAAGCATACAATTGCTCAATTTGAATAAGTTTCTGGTCTGGGAAAGTATCTCTTACACGCATTAAGCTATTTTTAGCAGCTAATAAGTTGTGCTCATGATGTTGCATTAACCATTGCCAAGCATCATTGTCGAGCTGGATCTCAAGCTTTTCGGCTTCTACGTTTAAAATACGTTGACGGTCTTGCGGATAATTTGCTGTTAGGGCAACAACAACGCCGTTTGCTTCCACAACTTGAAAAAAAGCAGATTTTAAGCTGCTACTATCTTGTTTGGGTAAAACAATTAACAGCAAGTTGTGTTCGTTATTTTGGATATAACTTTTGAGTTGTTTTAAACCATTTGCATCAGGTTTGATATTGCCATGTACTTCAATAGCAAGCTGCTGAGAAAATAAAGATAAACTATTAAGTGCATTAAAGACATTTTTCCAGTCACTCACGCTACTAATATCATAGCGCTGTCTTTCAACCTCTTGTTGCTGCCAGCTTTTTCGAAAAGCATCTAGTAAATTTTGTTCTAATAAGGGCTCTTGCCCATGCAAAATCCACGCACCCCGAGCTTCCGAAGTGCGTTTTAGAGCTTGTAAATAGTCAATTTTCATTAATAGCAGAAATACAGATTAAGGCTGAGCTTTTGGTAAACGATTTGCTGAGATCTGACGAGTAATCTGTTGTGCAATATCATCAATCACAATACGTTGTAAGTAACTTTCTTGCTGATTTTCAGTGTTGACTGTTGCCAAGTCATATTGGTAACTACGAGATGCAGTTAATGAGCGTGGTTCAGTAATTTTATTACCCTGACGATCTTCAATCTGGAAGGTTACAGTTAGGCGTAATAACACTTCTGTCAGTTTTCCATTTAAAAGCTGACGACGTGGTGTGTACTCTAAAACACGAAGTACATAGGCATCATTATCATTGCTGAATTGAACACCATTGGCAGCCAAATATACTTTTAACTGCGTTTCCAAATCATCAGTTTTAGCTGGTAACTCAAGGCTTAACTTTTTATATACAAGCGGAGTCGCAGTCGGGTTGGTTCCTTTTAAATGAAATCCACACCCGACTAAGCCTGCACTAAGGCCTAAGGTTAAAACAACAGCGGCTAAACGTTTGGCTAAGTGCATGCTTGATCCTCTCATTAATAACTTTAATTAAACCACGAGGTTAACTAGTTTATTTGGAACCACAATTTCTTTTTTTGTTGGTCCAGTTAAGAATTGTTGAACTTCTGGTAGAGCTTTAGCTTGAGCTAATAGATCTTCTTTAGAAATATCAACAGAAACTTCAAGTTTACCGCGAAGTTTACCGTTAACCTGTACAACAATCGTTTGCGTATTACGTGTTAACGCAGAAGCATCGACTTCAGGGAACGTTGCTGCTGTAACATCTGTACCAAATTGAGCCAATAAAGTTTGGCTTAAATGTGGTGCAAACGGTTCGAGCAAAGTTAAAAGTGTAGTGATCGCTTCTCGTTCTACAGCAATGTCGTTGTCATCTTTTGCTTCAAACTTGTTGCTCGCATTTAATAACTCCATTAAAGCAGCAATAGCAGTATTGAATGCATGACGACGTTCAATATCATCACTTACCTTTTGAATGGTTTCGTGTGTTTTACGGCGTAAATCTTGAGCGTCTTTAGACAAGTTTGCAGTATCGATTGTAGAAGCCGATTTGCCTTTTTCAAGGAAGCCCGCTACAAGGCGCCATACACGTTTCAAGAAACGGTTTGCACCTTCAACACCTGCATCAGACCATTCTAAAGATTGATCTGGTGGAGCAGCAAACATCATGAATACACGAGCAGTATCTGCACCGTATTGGTCAATAATTGCTTGTGGGTCAATACCGTTGTTTTTCGACTTAGACATTTTTTCTTGTCCGCCGATGACAACTTCTTGACCATCACCTGAATATTTTGCAGAAAGAATACGACCTTTTTCATCGCGCTCTAACTCAATATCAGCTGGGTTAAACCAAGTTTTCTTACCATTTTCTGCTTCACGGTAGAACGTGTCTGCAAGCACCATGCCTTGAGTTAACAAGTTGGTAAATGGCTCGTTACCTTGTACAACGCCTTCGTCACGCATTAATTTGTGGAAGAAACGTGCATAAAGTAAGTGAAGAATTGCGTGCTCAACACCACCAATATATTGGTTCACAGGAAGCCAGTTTTGAGCAGCTTCAGGTTTAACCATACCACCAGTAAAGTCTGGAGATGCATAACGTGCATAGTACCAAGATGACTCTACGAAAGTATCTAAAGTATCGGTTTCACGACGTGCATCGCCGCCACAACAAGGACATTTAGTTTCATAGAATTCAGGCATTTTGTTAAGCGGGTTGCCTGAGCCATCTGGAACAACGTCTGTTGGTAATACAACAGGCAGTTGATCTTCAGGAACTGTAACTTGACCACAAGTATTACAGTTAATCATTGGAATTGGACAACCCCAGTAACGTTGGCGAGAAACACCCCAGTCACGTAAACGGAATTGAACTTTAGAGTTTGCTAAATCTTGTGGTTCTAATTTCGCAAGGAATGCATCGAAAGCAGCTTGGAACTCTAAGCCGTCAAACTCGCCAGAGTTAACAAGTTTACCTTCTTTAGAACCGTACCATTCTTGCCATTGGGTTGCAGAGTAGTCTGCATCGTCAGCGCCTTTAGCATCAATCACTTGTTTGATTGGCAAATTGAATTTGTTTGCAAATTCAAAGTCACGTTCGTCATGCGCTGGTACAGCCATTACTGCGCCAGAACCATAAGACATTAATACGTAGTTTGCGATCCAGACAGGAAGCTCTTCACCAGTTACAGGATGTTTTACAAACAAGCCTGTTGCCATGCCTTTTTTCTCGGCTGTTGCCAAATCCGCTTCTGCAACTGAGCCCATGCGGCATTCTTCAATGAATGTAGCCAATTCAGGGTTGTTTTCAGCAGCTTTAAGCGCAAGAGGGTGTTCTGCTGCAACGGCAACATATGTCACACCCATTAGAGTGTCGGCACGAGTTGTATAAACAGTTAAACCGTCAGCATAAATTTCAGTATTGGCAGATGGGAAAGTAATTTCCATGCCGGTAGAGCGACCAATCCAGTTACGTTGCATGGTCAACACTTGTTGAGGCCAGCCATCTTGTAAAGTGTCAAGATCGTCTAATAATTCTTGTGCATAATCCGTAATACGGAAGTAGTACATTGGAATATCGCGTTTTTCAACTAATGCACCTGAGCGCCAGCCACGACCATTTTCAACTTGTTCGTTTGCCAAAACTGTTTGGTCAACCGGATCCCAGTTTACTGTTGAAAGTTTACGGTAGATCAGGCCTTTTTTATAAAGCTGAACAAATAACCATTGTTCCCAGTGATAGTACTCTGGTGTACAAGTTGCAAATTCACGGTCCCAGTCTACAGATAGGCCCAATTTTTTTAATTGGTCACGCATGTAGGCAATGTTTTCAAATGTCCATTTTGCTGGAGCAACTTTATGGGCAATTGCTGCATTTTCAGCAGGTAAACCGAATGCATCCCAACCCATAGGTTGTAGCACAGTTTCACCTTTTAAACGGTAAAAACGGCTAATCACATCGCCGATTGTATAGTTACGCACATGCCCCATATGCAGCTTGCCGCTTGGGTAGGGAAACATTGACAGGATGTAGCGATGTTTACCTTCGACAGTGTCGGCAACTTTAAAGACTTTACGATTTTCCCAATCTTGTTGAACTGATGGTTCAATCGTGTTTGCTTGATATTCGGGGTCAATGTGAGAAATAGTCATAGACGTAAGCTATACAACGAAAATTGAAATGAAAGATTGCTGCACAGCATAGCGCAAAATAAAGGGAAATGTCAGTTTTTAGATCAGGATTTTATCTTTTAATATGGGCAATAAACATTTCTCAATCTATTCTTCTTTATTTTAAATAATAGAAGAGTGATGAAAATATTCACCACTCTCATTTTGGTTACCGTGCTGCTGCGGATGGGGTGGGCGGAACAGGTACAGCGGGTACACTTTTTTCCTGTTCTACGTTAGCTGCCTCTTGCACTACTTTATCGGTTTTAACTTGAGGTTGTTGTTCTGAGGTGGGGGCCGAATTTTTTAGGGATGGTTGGCTGCCGTAAGTTGAAACTTTGTTCAAATGTTTTGCACTCTTCGGTGGTGGCGTTGTGGTGTAATGAGTGGAGCCACTTTTATCCATCCATTTATAATATTGCTGTGCCTGAATTTGGCTTGAGCAAACTAAAATTGCTGTTATTACTGCTATATATAAGCTTGTTTTTAAATAAGATAAATTCATATCAGATCTTCCCCAAAGAATGCTGGCTATATTTAAATAAAGTTCATAAATAAGCAATTTACAATGTATGGTTTTATATAAAAAAGAATAATTATTTTTTAATAAGTAGGGATTGGAACTACCAAATTTACGATTTGATTTTAGATTAAAAAAGCAACAGCTAAAAATTTTTATGGAAAAACTTTTTCTTTAATCTTGACTTTAGTGAATTAAACAACAAAAATGCTTCCTTTAGTTTTATATGCGATTATTTGATCACCCTTCGAATAACCGTCATGTTTTGTAATAGACATTCTCTCTAGCCGAGAGATTGATTTTACTTAAAGTATGTATATCCAGACATGCTTTATTAATGTTAAAAAAGCTTATACGGCTGAAAAACAGAAATTTTTCTATTGCAACGAAAACTAGACAATATGTGTGCTATAACAGTGCAGACAATTCAATGAATGAAACACTATTTGTGCCTTCCATAAATAGTGATAAAGATTTTAGGGTGAATCACGTTGGAACTTTTATCTGGTGGTGAAATGCTCGTTCGTGCTCTTGCGGACGAAGGCGTTGAACATGTTTTTGGTTATCCAGGCGGCGCTGTATTACATATTTATGATGCGCTATTTCAACAAGACAAAATTAATCATTACCTCGTACGTCATGAACAAGCTGCTGGTCATATGGCAGATGCTTACTCGCGTGCGACAGGTAAGACTGGCGTAGTACTGGTCACTTCTGGACCTGGCGCAACTAATACTGTGACTCCAATTGCAACAGCTTATATGGACTCAATCCCAATGGTGATTTTGTCTGGCCAGGTTGCATCACATCTTATTGGTGAAGACGCTTTCCAGGAAACTGATATGGTGGGTATTTCACGTCCTATCGTGAAACACAGCTTCCAAGTTCGTCACGCAAGTGAAATTCCTGCAATTATCAAAAAAGCATTTTATATTGCATCAAGTGGCCGCCCTGGCCCAGTTGTAGTCGATATTCCAAAAGATGCGACAAATCCTGCAGAAAAATTTGCGTACGAATATCCTGAAAAAGTGAAGATGCGTTCTTATCAGCCTCCTTCACGTGGTCATTCTGGTCAAATTCGCAAAGCGATTGATGAACTTTTAAGTGCAAAACGCCCTGTAATTTATACTGGTGGTGGTGTTGTTCAAGGTAATGCATCAGCATTATTGACTGAGCTAGCTCATTTGTTGGGTTACCCAGTGACAAATACACTCATGGGTCTTGGTGGCTTCCCTGGCGATGATCCACAGTTCATGGGCATGCTTGGGATGCACGGTACTTATGAAGCAAACATGGCGATGCATAATGCTGACGTCATTCTTGCGATTGGTGCGCGTTTTGATGACCGAGTAACCAATAACCCTGCAAAATTCTGTGTGAATGCCAAAGTTATTCATATTGATATTGATCCGGCGAGCATTTCAAAAACGATCATGGCGCACATTCCGATTGTAGGGGCGGTTGAGCCTGTACTTCAGGAAATGTTGACGCAATTGAAACAATTGAATGTGTCTAAGCCAAATTCTGAAGCAATTTCTGCATGGTGGGATCAAATTAATGAATGGCGTAAAGTTCATGGTTTGAAGTATGAAACACTCACTGATGGCACGATGAAGCCACAGCAAGTTGTTGAAGCTTTATATAAAGCGACCAATGGTGATGCCATCATTACTTCGGATGTGGGTCAACACCAAATGTTTGGCGCGTTGTATTACAAGTACAAACGTCCACGTCAATGGATTAACTCAGGCGGATTAGGCACCATGGGCGTAGGTTTACCTTATGCAATGGCAGCTAAGTTAGCTTTCCCTGATCAACAGGTCGTTTGTATTACCGGTGAAGCTTCAATCCAAATGTGTATTCAGGAGCTTTCAACTTGTAAGCAATACGGTATGAATGTGAAGATCTTGTGCTTGAATAACCGTGCTTTAGGTATGGTTAAACAGTGGCAAGATATGAACTATGAAGGCCGTCACTCAAGCTCATATGTTGAATCATTACCTGATTTTGGCAAGTTAATGGAAGCTTATGGTCATGTTGGTATCCAAATTGATCATGCTGATGAACTAGAGTCGAAGCTTGCTGAAGCAATGGCAATTAATGATAAATGTGTATTCATTAATGTCATGGTTGATCGTACAGAACATGTTTATCCAATGCTGATCGCAGGTCAGTCCATGAAGGATATGTGGTTAGGTAAAGGGGAGCGTACATAATGAGACATATTATTTCTGTACTCGTTGAAAACGAAGCTGGTGCGCTTTCTCGTTTGGTGGGTTTATTCAGTCAACGTAACTACAACATTGAAACGTTGAATGTAGCTCCAACCGAAGACCCAACGTTATCACGTCTGACATTAACTACTTATGGCGATGACCATAAGATTGAACAAATTACAAAGCAGCTCAACAAGCTTGTTGAAGTTGTAAAAGTAGTAGATTTATCAGAAGGTTCACACATTGAGCGTGAACTGATGTTGATTAAAGTAAAAGCGTTAGGTGCTTCACGTGCTGAAATTAAGCGAACAGCGGATATTTTCCGTGCGCAAATTGTAGACGTGACACCAACTACCTATACCATTCAAATAGCAGGGACAACTGAAAAATTAGATGGTTTTATCGATGCACTTGCAGAAAACACTATTCTAGAAGTCGTTCGTTCAGGTGTATCTGGTATCGCCCGTGGCGAAAAAGTATTAGCCATTTAATTTTTTAAAAGTATTTTAGCGGAGAACACAAATGCAAATTTTTTACGATAAAGACTGTGACTTATCAATCATCCAAGGCAAGAAAGTAGCGATTGTTGGTTACGGCTCTCAAGGTCATGCTCACGCACTTAACCTTAAAGACTCAGGCGTAGACGTAACTGTAGGTTTACGCGCAGATTCAGCTTCTTGGAAGAAAGCTGAAAATGCTGGTCTTAAAGTTGCAGAAGTTCCTGCTGCTGTTAAGCAAGCTGACCTCGTAATGATTTTGACTCCAGATGAATTCCAATCACAACTTTACCGTGACGTGATTGAGCCAAACATCAAAGAAGGTGCAACTCTTGCATTTGCTCATGGTTTCTCGATCCTTTATAACCAAGTTGTTCCACGTAAAGACTTAGATGTAATCATGGTTGCTCCGAAAGCACCTGGTCACACAGTTCGTTCAGAATACCAACGTGGTTCAGGTGTTCCTGATCTAATCGCAATTCATCAAGATGCTTCTGGTAATGCACGTAATGTTGCTCTTTCTTATGCTTCAGGCGTAGGTGGCGGCCGTACTGGTATTATCGAAACTTCATTCCGTGAAGAAACTGAAACTGACTTATTCGGTGAGCAAGCAGTTCTTTGTGGTGGTGCAGTTGAACTCGTGAAAATGGGCTTTGAGACTTTAGTTGAAGCTGGTTATGCACCAGAAATGGCTTACTTCGAATGTTTACACGAACTTAAATTGATCGTTGACTTGATGTTCGAAGGCGGTATCGCTGACATGAACTACTCAGTATCTAACAATGCTGAATATGGCGAATATGTAACTGGTACTGAAGTAATTAACGAACAGTCTCGTGAAGCAATGCGTAATGCATTGAAACGTATTCAATCTGGCGAATATGCGAAGATGTTCATTCAAGAGGGTGCATTAAACTACCCATCTATGACTGCTCGTCGTCGTCAAAATGCTGCACATGGTATTGAAGTAACTGGTAATAAATTACGTTCAATGATGCCATGGATTCAAGCGAACAAAATCGTAGACAAAGAAAAGAACTAATTTTCTTTTTCTAAAGCTTCAAAAGAACCCTGCGCTAAGCAGGGTTCTTTTTTATACTGTTTTTGTTTGAATATGAAAAGAGCCATTTAAATAACTCAACTGGATTAAAGAAATTCTATATTTTTCATATAATTGGATGCTTAATTTTTAGTTACTTTATTGATTTATAAAGTAAAAAATACTTGACCAAAAGATAGATAATGTTATTGTTTATAACTGACTTAAAAAGTCAAATTTAATAGAATGTATTGAACATGTTTAGTTGTATTTTGGGCAATGAGTTGAACAAAATAAAAAAAAGTATTGAATAATCATGGAAGTCCAATATGGGTCATGTTGATTACGATAGCACATTGATCGTCGGCTCTTTTATTGCAGCCGGCATTATTTGCTATATTGTGATTTCCATGGAGCAATTATTATTCAATAAAACCCTCAAAAAATTTGAATCTCTAATTTTACTTATCAATAGCTTATTGCTCGCATCAGCAATTAGTATCGTTCATATTGTTGGAATACAAGCCTACCATTTGCTTGGAACAATCAATTCTAATATTCCTTTAATTGCCGTTTCTTTTGCCGTAAGTGCTTTGTTATCTTACATTGCAATGTGGTTAACTTCGCGTTTTACTCTACCTTTATTCAGGCTTATTTTAAGTTCGGTTGTAATGGGAATCGGAATTTCAGCTTCATATTACATTAGTATGTTGGGCTGGAATATTGATATCTATAAAAAAGACTATACCGCTTTCTTGCTATTATTTTCTGTACTCATTGCTATGAGTGGGGCAGGATTGGCTTTTTTATTGTCCTATAAATTAAAAGATACAGAGCATCATCGATTAAATCTGAAAATAGCATTCGCGATCATGATGACCTTAAGCATTATGGGAATGCACTATACTGCTCTGATTGCGACCAACATTACTGATAAATTTATTAGCCAATATCAGGCTGAGCATGACTTATTATTATTTACAATTATTTTAGTCACGTGTCTGGTACTGGTCGCAAGTTTTATTGTGGCGATGTTGGAGCAGCGGCTTACTCAACAAAACTTAGAGTTACGTAAGGCAAATAAAGAATTATCTAATCTTTCTATACAAGATAACTTAACTAAACTGCCAAACCGTCTTTATTTGGTTGATTATGCTGAAGTATTGCTTTCAGATCATCGATATAAAGACCAAAAAATTGCTTTTTTATATATTGATTTAGACCGGTTTAAATCGGTTAACGATGCTTTTGGACATCATGTTGGTGATCAATTACTCATTCAAATGGCGAACCGTTTGCATTGGCAACTCAATGAAAAATGTAAGCTACTTAGAATTGGTGGTGATGAGTTTTTGCTTATTGCAGAAAATACAAATGCAGACGAAGCAGTTGTTTTAGCCGAGAAAGTTTTACAACTGATTCAGGAAAGTTATCAAATTTCTGGCAAGGAAATTAATATTTCTGCAAGTTTGGGTGTGGCGCTATTTCCTGAGCATGGACAGAATGTTCAGGACTTACTCATGAACGCTGATGCCGCCATGCTGATGTCTAAGGAACAAGGTCGAAATACGTATACCATCTTTAGTTATTCAACCCATCAGCAAGAAACGAGAAGTCAGTCGAAACTGATCAATGATCTTTATAAAGCCGTCGAAGAAAAACAGTTCATCCTATATTACCAACCAAAATTTAATACGAATCTTGAAGTTTGTGGGGTTGAGGCATTAATCCGTTGGAATCACCCAGCCTTAGGCATACTTACTCCGCATATGTTCATTGAAGGTGCGGAAAAAACGGGTTTGATCATTCCAATGGGATATTGGGCGCTTGAGCAAGCTTGCCTGCAAATTCAGGAGTGGGAGCGCAGTAACACGCCATTTTATCCAGTTGCTGTGAACTTGTCGGCACTACAATTTGAAAATAAAAAGCTATTTAGTACGCTCGAAGCACTATTAAAAAAATATCAAATTCAACCTTATCATTTAATTGTTGAAATTACTGAATCAACTGCAATGCGACATATTGACTTGAGTATCCGAGCATGTGAACGGCTGCGGGACATGGGAATTCGTGTTGCGATTGATGATTTTGGAACAGGGCATTCGAGCTTCTTATATTTAAAAGATTTGCCCGTAGATGAATTGAAAATTGATCGTGGTTTTATTGTTGATTTAAAACCGGGTTCGAAAGAAGAAGTTATTCTCGAAAGTATTATTCATCTAGCTAAAAAATTAGGTTTAACCGTAACGGCAGAAGGGGTAGAAACTCAGCAGCAGGTTGAGATTTTAACCCGTTTAGGATGTCAGCAATTCCAAGGCTATTTATTAGGAATGCCTGTTCAGGTTGATCAACTCATTGAGTCCCAAGGCGCTCATTTTGCTTAGTCTTAATGCATAGATTAAGCTATTCCAATTTTTAAACGACTGATGATCGATTTCTCAATAAATTTTTAATTAAAACTAGTTGATTATATATAATATTTAAAATAATAATTAATTTAATCTAATGAAAAACAATAAGAAATTTAAAATCTTGTCATAAATTCTACATTGACACCTGTAAACTCTCAGATTATCCTTTGCAAGCTGGCCTACATTGCCAGGTGGTTTTGACAGACCACATACGACCGCATCAGAGTTATTCCGTCTGAGGGATAGTTCTGTGTGTAAGCTCCTCGTTCCCTCCCGTAGCGGTAGGATGATCTGACCCCATAAAGTTGGACAGTTAATTAAGCAGTTTTTAAAAACTGATTTCTATATTGTACAGGGGATAAACCTTGTAGCTTCACTTTGATTCTCTCATGATTATAATAATGGATGTACTCTTTTACAGTTTTCTCTAATTCATCAATTGATTGAAATTTTTCACCATGAAAGCACTCCGATTTTAATATTCCAAAGAAGCTTTCTATTACAGCATTATCCAAACAATTTCCCTTACGAGACATACTCTGAATTAAACCATGTTGCTTTAATTGCTGCTGGTAATGGGCCATTTGATATTGCCATCCTTGATCGGAATGGAGAATTGGTTTTTCATGACGCTTAAGTTTAGCCAAAGCATGAATGAGCATCTCTTTTACTAACTCATAATTGAGTTTGCGTTGGATTCGGAATGTAATAATTTCCCCATTAATAAATCTATAATTGGGGAAAGGTAAAGTTTTTCACCGTTCACATTAAATTCCGTTACATCAGTTGCCCATTTTTGGTTGGGACGATTTGCTGTAAATTGCCGTTGTAAAACGTTATCAGCCG